>JAOUGW010000042.1 GCA_029865465.1 Gammaproteobacteria bacterium | reverse complement strand
GTGCGCGGTCGGGCTCGCGAGCTCGATGTGGCCCATGCGCTCGCGGCGCACCTTGGCCTGCGTCACTTCGACGCCGCACTTTTCGCAGACGACGCCGCGGTGCTTCAGGCGCTTGTACTTGCCGCAAAGGCACTCGTAGTCCTTCACCGGCCCGAAGATCTTGGCGCAGAACAGGCCGTCGCGTTCGGGCTTGAACGTGCGGTAGTTGATCGTCTCGGGCTTCTTCACCTCGCCGAACGACCAGGACCGGATCATGTCCGGGGACGCCAGCGCGATGCGGATCGAGTCGAAGTCCTCGGTCGTCGGCTGCTGCTTGAACAACTTCAGGAGATCTTTCATTGGTTCACCTGCGCAGTGGTGGCGGCTTTGAGGCCGCTCACCGCTTTTCCTGGTGGAGTTCGATGTTGATGCCGAGCGAGCGGATTTCCTTCACCAGCACGTTGAAGGATTCCGGCATGCCCGCGTCCATCTGGTGATTGCCGTCCACGATGTTCTTGTACATCTTGGTGCGGCCGGTCACGTCGTCGGACTTGACGGTCAGCATTTCCTGCAGCGTGTAGGAAGCGCCGTAGGCCTCGAGCGCCCACACTTCCATCTCGCCGAAGCGCTGGCCGCCGAACTGGGCCTTGCCGCCCAGCGGCTGCTGCGTGACGAGGCTGTACGGGCCCGTCGAGCGCGCGTGCATCTTGTCGTCGACCAGGTGGTTGAGCTTCAGCATGTACATGTAGCCGACCGTGACGTCGCGCTCGAAGCGCTCGCCCGTGCGGCCGTCGTACAGCGTCGTCTGGCCGCTCTCGGGGAGGTCGGCGAGCCGCAGCATGTACTTGATCTCGGACTCGGCCGCGCCGTCGAACACGGGCGTCGCCATCGGCACGCCGCGCCGCAGGTTCTGGCCGAGCGCGATGACTTCGTCGTCGCTGAGCGACCCGAGGTCCTCGTGCTTGCCGCCGCTCTTGTTGTAGATGGCGTCGAGCAGCGCGCGCACCTCGCCGGCCTGGCGGCCCGCGTCGAGCATGCTGCCGATCTTGATGCCGAGGCCCTTGGCGGCCCAGCCGAGGTGCGTCTCGAGGATCTGGCCGATGTTCATGCGCGAAGGCACGCCCAGCGGGTTCAGCACGATGTCGACCGGCGTGCCGTCCGCGGCGAACGGCATGTCCTCGACCGGGACGATCGTCGAGATGACGCCCTTGTTGCCGTGACGGCCGGCCATCTTGTCGCCCGGCTGCACGCGGCGCTTCACCGCCAGGTAGACCTTGACCATCTTGAGCACGCCCGGCGCGAGGTCGTCGCCCTGCGTGATCTTCTGGCGCTTCTCCTCGAGGCGGCGCTCGAACTCCTTGCGCTGCTCGCGCATGCGCTCGGCGGTGAGCTCGAGGCTCGTGTTGGCGTCGTCGTCCTCCAGCCGCACTTCGAGCCAGTGCTCGCGCGGCAGGTCGGCAAGGTAGTCGGCGGTGACCTTCGCTCCCGGCTTCAGCTTGCGCGGGCCGCCGGTGGCCACCTTGCCGATCAGCATCGACTGCACGCGCGAGAAAAGGTCTTCCTCGAGGATGCGCTGCTGGTCGGCGAGGTCCTTGCGGACCTTCTCGATCTCCGACTTCTCGATCGACAGCGCGCGGCTGTCCTTCTCGACGCCGTCACGCGTGAACACGCGCACGTCGATCACCGTGCCGTCCATGCCCGGGGGCACGCGCAGCGAGGTGTCCTTCACGTCCGACGCCTTCTCGCCGAAGATCGCGCGCAGCAGCTTCTCTTCCGGCGTGAGCTGCGTCTCGCCCTTCGGCGTGACCTTGCCCACGAGGATGTCGCCCGCCCTGACCTCGGCGCCGATGAAGGCGATGCCGGCCTCGTCGAGCTTCGCCAGCGCGGACTCGCCGACGTTCGGGATGTCCGCGGTGATTTCCTCGGGCCCGAGCTTCGTGTCGCGCGCGACGCAGGTGAGCTCTTCGATGTGGATCGTCGTGAAGCGGTCCTCCTGGACGACGCGCTCCGAGATCAGGATCGAGTCCTCGAAGTTGTAGCCGTTCCACGGCATGAACGCGACCAGCAGGTTCTGGCCGAGCGCGAGCTCGCCCAGGTCCGTGGACGGGCCGTCCGCCAGCACGTCGCCGCGCGCGATCGCGTCACCGGCGTGCACCAGCGGACGCTGGTTGATGCAGGTGTTCTGGTTCGAGCGCGTGTACTTCGTCAGGTTGTAGATGTCGACGCCCGGCTCGCCCGCGGTCGTCTCCGCGTCATTGACGCGGACCACGATGCGCGATGCGTCGACCGAGTCGACCACGCCGCCGCGGCGCGCAATCACGGTGACGCCCGAGTCGATCGCGACGGGGCGCTCCATGCCGGTGCCGACGAGCGGCGTCTCGGAACGGAGCGTCGGCACGGCCTGGCGCTGCATGTTCGAGCCCATCAGGGCGCGGTTCGCGTCGTCGTGCTCGAGGAACGGGATCAGCGAGGCGGCAACCGAGACGATCTGCTTCGGCGACACGTCCATGAACTGGAGCTTGTCGGTCGTCGAGAGCATGAACTCGTTCTGGTACCGGCTCGAGACGAGTTCGTCGGTGAACTCGCCCTTCTTGCTGAGCGTCGCGTTCGCCTGCGCGATCACGTACTGGGCCTCGTCGATGGCCGAGAGGTACACGATGTCGTCGGTGACGCGGCCGTGCACGACCTTGCGGTACGGCGTCTCGAGGAAGCCGTAGTCGTTGGTGCGGGCATAGACCGAGAGCGAGTTGATCAGGCCGATGTTCGGACCTTCGGGCGTCTCGATCGGGCACACGCGGCCGTAGTGGGTCGGGTGCACGTCGCGGACTTCGAAGCCCGCGCGCTCGCGCGTCAGGCCGCCCGGGCCGAGCGCCGAGACGCGGCGCTTGTGCGTCACTTCCGAGAGCGGATTGTTCTGGTCCATGAATTGCGAGAGCTGCGACGACCCGAAGAACTCCTTCACCGCGGCCGCGACCGGCTTCGCGTTGATCATGTCCTGCGGCATCAGGCCCTCGCTCTCGGCGATCGTCAGGCGCTCCTTCACGGCGCGCTCGACGCGGACGAGGCCCACGCGGAACGCGTTCTCCGCCATTTCGCCGACCGAGCGCACGCGCCGGTTGCCGAGGTGGTCGATGTCGTCGACCACGCCGTTGCCGTTGCGGATGTCGATCAGCGTGCGCAGGACGTCGATGATGTCCGAGGTCTCGCCGTTGGCTTCGATCAGCGACTTGGCGAAATCGTCGCCGCGGCGCCCGAAGTGCAGCTGGTCGTAGAGGATGCCCGCGCCCTTCACTTCCTGGCGGCCGACCCGGCGGTTGAACTTCATCCGGCCGACCGCCGACAGGTCGTAGCGCTCGGGGTTGAAGAACAGGTTCTGGAACAGGTTCTCCGCCGCGTCGCGCGTGGGCGGCTCGCCCGGGCGCATCATGCGGTAGATCTCGACCAGCGCTTCCATGCGGTTCTTGGTCGGGTCGATGCGCAGCGTGTCGGAGACGAACGGGCCGCGATCGAGGTCGTTGACGTAAAGCACGCGGATCTCGGGGATCCCGGCCTGCACCAGCTTGAGCACCGTCGGCGCGGCGAGGATCTCGTTGGCCTTGGCCAGGATCTCGCCGGTCTCGGTGTTGACGACGTCGTGCGCGAGCACCTTGCCGACCAGGTAGTCGGTCGGCACGCTCAGGCGCGTCATGCCGGCGTCCTCCATCTGCCGCACGTGACGTGCAGTGATGCGGCGGCCTTCCTCGACGACGACCTTGCCGTTCGCCTTGATCTCGAACGCCGCGGTTTCACCGCGCAGGCGGCTCGGCACCAGCACCATCTCGATGCCGCTTGCCGCCAGGTGGAACGTATTCTTCTCGAAGAACATGTCGAGCATCTGCTCGTCGCTGTAACCCAGCGCGCGCAGCAGGATGGTGACCGCCAGCTTGCGGCGGCGGTCGATGCGCGCGTAGACGCAGTCCTTGGCGTCGAACTCGAAGTCGAGCCACGAGCCGCGGTACGGAATGACGCGCGCGTTGAACAGGAGCTTGCCCGAGCTGTGCGTCTTGCCGCGGTCGTGATCGAAGAACACGCCGGGGCTGCGGTGCAGCTGGGAAACGATGACGCGCTCGGTGCCGTTCACGACGAACGTGCCGTTGTCGGTCATCAGCGGCAGCTCGCCGAGGTAGACCTCCTGCTCGCGGATGTCCTTCACCGGCTTCTTGGCGCCCGGGGCTTCCTTGTCGAACACGACGAGGCGCACCTTGACGCGCAGCGGCGCCGCGTAGGTGAGGCCGCGGAGCTGGCACTCCTTGACGTCGAACACCGGCTCGCCGAGCCGATAGCTGACGTACTCCAGCAGCGCGTTGCCCGAATAGCTGACGATCGGGAAGACGCTCTTGAATGCGGCGTGCAGGCCGATCTCGTCACGCTTGTCCTCGGCCGTGTCGGCCTGCAGGAACTTGCGATACGAATCGAGCTGGATGGCGAGCAGGTACGGCACCTCGAGGATGCTGGACCGCTTGCCGAAATCCTTGCGGATGCGCTTCTTTTCGGTGAAGGAATAAGCCATTGCGATCACCCTCTCTAGGCTGCCGATGCCGGCGCCTGAGCGCGACGGAAACTACCGGACGAAAAAACGACGGACAGGGGCGACCGGGCGGCGCTGTGGCGCCGCCCGGCTCCCCTTGCTGCAACGGGCACGGGCCCGTGCATCGCGGTTACTTGATCTCCGCGGACGCGCCGGCGTCTTCGAGCTTCTTCTTGATGGCGTCGGCGTCGGCCTTCGGCAGGGAATCCTTGACCAGCGAGGGCACGCCCTCGACGAGGTCCTTGGCTTCCTTGAGGCCGAGACCGGTCAGCTCGCGGATCACCTTGATCACGCCGACCTTGTTCGCGCCGAAGCTCGTCATCGTGACGGCGAACTCGGTCTGCTCTTCCGCAGCCGGGGCCGCAGCCGCGGCAGCGCCGCCGGCAGCCATCATGGCCATCGGGGCGGCGGCGGTGACGCCGAACTTGTCTTCCATCATCTTGACGAGGTCGACGATCTCCATGACGGTCATGTTCGAGATCGCTGTGAGGATGTCTTCCTTAGTGGCAGCCATGTCAGTTGCTCCTGTAAAAGCTGTTGCCTGAATACCCGTAAATCAACGTGTGCGACCGCCTCAGGCGGCCGCGCTCTTCTGGTCCTTGACCGCTGCGATCGTGCGCACGAGCTTCGCGTGAGGCTCCGCCAGCGTGCGTACGAACTTGCCGATCGGGGCCTTGATGACTCCCAGCAGCTGCGCCAGGGCCTGTTCCTTGGTAGGAAGGCCCGCGACGCGCTCGAGGTCACTGCCCGGCAGAACGGTGCCGCCCAGGGACACCAGCGTCGGCACGAGCTTGTCGTTGTCCTTCGCGAATGCCCTGATCAGCCGTGCTGCCGCGCCCGGATCGTCCTGCGAGAAGGCGAGGATCAGCGGACCCTTGAGCTTGTCACCGACGCACTCGAACTGAGTGCCGGCGACGGCTCGACGGGCCAGCGTGTTCTTCACCACGCGCATGTAGACGCGGTTGGCGCGGGCCTTGGCGCGGAGCTCGGTGAGCTTCGCAACCGGCAGCCCCCGGTATTCCGCAGCGACCACGGACAGCGCGGACTGCGCGACCGTTGCCACTTCGGCGACCAGTGCCTTCTTGTCGTCAAATCTAAGCGCCATGTCTTCCTCCTGGCCTGAAGATCAAACTTCGAACACCCATCCGTAGGCGTTCGCCCTTCTCGAGAAGGCGGACCTTCGGCAGTGAGACACTGACTCGGGTACCACCATCTGCGCAGGCTGCGCGATTAAGGGAGCGACTCTGCCAAGAGCTCTCCCGCCTGCGGTCTTCGATGATGACCGCCCCCCGCCTTGCGCCACTCGCGTGGGCTGGGGCGACGGACGGCCCTGCATCAAAACCCTGAATTCAAGAAAACCTCGACTCGGCTCAACTCGCGGTCGGCGTGAGCGACGACTGGTCGACCGGCACACCGGGACCCATCGTCGACGACACTGTGATCCTGCGCAGGAAGACGCCCTTCGACGAGGCCGGCTTGGACTTCTGCAGGTCCGCGAGCAGCGCCTGGAGGTTGTCCCTGAGCTTCGACGGGTCGAAGCTCGCCTTGCCGATCGTGCAGTGGATCACGCCACCCTTGTCGGTGCGGAAGCGCACCTGGCCGGCCTTGGCGTTGCGGACCGCGCCCGCGACGTCCGGCGTGACCGTGCCAACCTTCGGGTTCGGCATCAGGCCGCGCGGGCCGAGGATCTGGCCGAGCTGGCCCACGACGCGCATCGCGTCCGGGCTCGCGACGACCACGTCGAAATTGAGTTCGCCGGCCTTCACCTTCTCGGCGAGGTCTTCCATGCCGACGATGTCGGCGCCCGCTTCACGCGCGAGGTCGGCGTTCTTGCCGGACGTGAACACGGCGACGCGGACCGACTTGCCCGTGCCGTGCGGCAGCACGGTCGAGCCGCGGACCTGCTGATCCGACTTGGAGGCATCCACGCCCAGGTTCACCGACACGTCGACGGCCTCGTCGAACTTGGCGGTGGCGAACTGCTTGACGAGCCCCAGGGCTTCGTCGATCGAATACTGCTTGCCCGGGACGATCTTCTCGGCCCACGGCTTCATGCGCTTGGCGACGGCAACCATGATCAGACCTCCAGCCCTTCGACGTCGACACCCATGCTGCGGGCACTGCCCGCGATCGTCCGCACTGCCGCTTCGAGATCGGCGGCGGTGAGGTCCGGGGTCTTGGTCCGGGCGATTTCCTCGAGCTGCTTGCGCGTGATCTTGCCGACCTTGGAAGTGTTCGGCGTACCGCTGCCCTTTTCGATGCCGATGCTCTTCCGGATCAGCACGGACGCCGGCGGCGTCTTCATGATGAAGGTGAAGCTGCGGTCGCTGTAGACCGTGATCACCACGGGAATCGGCAGGCCCTTCTCGACCTGCTGCGTCTGCGCATTGAACTGCTTGCAGAACTCCATGATGTTGACGCCCTGCTGGCCGAGCGCCGGCCCGATCGGCGGGCTCGGGTTCGCCTGGCCTGCAGGCACCTGCAGCTTGACGTAGCCGTTTACTTTCTTTGCCATCTCTCTCTACCTCTGGTGGGTGCGAACGCCCTCGCGGGCTCCCCGTTGAAGAAGTGAATAGTGATTGGTGATAAGCGGACAGGCCGCATCACCGTCACTAGTCACTAATCACTAATCACTAATCACTAATCACTAATTACTAATCACTAATCACTAATCACTAATCACTAATCACTAATCACTAATCACTAATCACTAATCACTACTTTCGCCAGCAACTCGCCGATCTGCTCCGGCACGCCGTTGCGAGCTTCCGTGACCGCAACGCGCACGGCATTCGCAAACGACACGCGGTCGGCACCGCCGTGGCTCTTGATCACCACGCCCTGCAATCCCACCATGCTCGCGCCGTTGTAGGCGCGCGGATCGAGCCGCGCCTTCAGCGCATTGAGTGTCGGCGCCGCCGCCAGCGCGCCGATCTTGCGCACCGCGTTGCGCGTGAACTCTTCCTTCATCGCGCCACTGATGAACCGCGCCAGGCCTTCCATCGTCTTCAGCGACACGTTGCCGGTGAAGCCGTCGGTGACCACGACGTCGATGTCGCCCGAGAAGATCTTGTCGCCTTCGACGAAACCGCAGTAATTGAGGGCGGAGCCGGTGAGACGCTTGTGCGCCGCCTTGATCTGCTCGGTGCCCTTGATGTCTTCCTCGCCGACGTTGAGCAGGCCGACGCGGGGACGCTCGATGCCGTGCAGGTCGGACGCGATCACCGATCCCATCACCGCGAACTGCACGAGGTGATCGTCGCTGCAGTCGGGGTTGGCGCCCAGGTCGAGCATCACCGTGTAACCACCGACCGAGGGCACGGCCGAGACGATTGCGGGACGGTCGATGCCCGGCACCATGCCGAGCACGAAGCGCGCGGTCGCCAGCAGCGCGCCGGTGTTGCCTGCGGAAACGCACGCCGAGGCCTCGCCGCTTTCCACGAGGTTGATCGCGACACGCATCGAGGAATTCTTCTTGCGGCGGAGCGCGTCCTGCGGACGCTCGTCCATGGCGACGACTTCGGTCGCTTCGACGAAACGACAGCGGTCGTCGTCGCGCGCGGCGCCCAGCAACGGCAGCACGGCTTCGCCACGACCGACGATGATCAGTCGCAGGTCGGGCGTGGACGCGAGGACAGCGAGTGCCGCGGGTACGGCGACTGCAGCGCCGTGGTCTCCGCTCATCGCGTCCACGGCTACGGTCAGGCCGGCGGTCATGCGCGGGCCCGGCGGAACAGGATTACTCCTGGCCTTCGTCGGCGGCCGGCTTCTCGATCACCTTCTTGCCACGGTAGAAACCGTCGGCGGTGATGCGGTGACGCAGGTGCGTTTCGCCGCTCGTGCGGTCGACCGACAGCGCGGGGCTGCTCAGGTGGTCGTGCGAACGATGCATGCCGCGCTTGGACGGGGTCTTGCGGCTTTTCTGGACTGCCATGATCTACTCTCCTGAAGCGGGTCCACGCTCGTTTCTCTTGTCGAGCAGTTCCCGCAGATTCGCAAAGGGCGTCTGTTTCTCTTCCACCGCCGCCACTTCCGCAGCGGCCTCGGCCACGAGAGCCGGTGCCAGCGGCACCACTGCCGCCTCGGACGACAGGCATTCCGGGCTGCCTGCTTCGTGCGCGGGCACGAGCGGCAACGCGAGCAGCACCTGCTCTTCGACCAGCGCCGCGAGCGACAGTTGCTCCGGCATTCCCACGAACGGCTCGTAGCCTCCCGGCACGTCGTCCGTCTCGTCGCGGACGATGGCGACCAGCGCCGACTCGTCCACCACGATCACGCAAGGCTTCAGGCAACGCTGGCATTCCAGCACCGCCCTGCCCTCGACGCGCACGTCGACCGTCGTCCGGCCTTCGAAGGCGCCGAACTGCAACTGCGCATCGATGCGCGTGCCGGGAAGGCCGCCCGCCTCTGCGACGCGTGCGAAGTGCGCCAGGTCGTAGTGACGCTCGAGAACGGCGGCTCGCGCCGACAGTTCCTTAGCGTTAACCTGATCGGCCGGGCCGGGCGACATGGGGCGCGTATGATAGTGACGCGTCCCTGCCCTGTCAAAGAAAAGACGAGCCTAAATCTTTGTTTTCCAAGGGCCTGATTCTCGCCTCGACGTCGCGCTACCGCCGTGCCCTGCTGGAGCGGCTCGGGCTCCCGTTCGACTGCGTGGCACCCGATACCGACGAGACCCGCGTGCCCGGCGAACCGGCCGCCGAGATGGCCCTGCGCCTGGCCCGGGCCAAGGCCGAGGCGGTCGCCGCGAAGTATCCCGCAGCGATCGTGATCGGCTCGGACCAGGTCGCCCTGCGTGGCACCGATGTGCTTGGCAAACCCGGTACCGTCGAACGCTGCCGCAAGCAATTGCGGGCCTCGTCCGGCAAGGAAGTGGTCTTCCTCACCGCGGTGCACGTGATCGACGGCGCGGCCGGTCGCACCGAATCCCACGTGGATCGCACCGTCGTGAAGTTCCGCGAATTGTCGGACGCGGAAATCGACCGCTACATCGAGCGCGACCAGCCGCTCGACTGCGCCGGCGGATTCAAGGCCGAATCGCTTGGCATCGCCCTGTTCGACCGGATCGAATCCATCGACCCGACAGGCCTCACCGGCCTCCCGTTGTCCTGGCTCTGCGGCGCCCTTCGCCGCGCACGGGTCCAGGTCCCTTAGCAGGCGCCGGCTTGCCCGCCCGGGGGCTGCCCATCCTCGGCTTGCCTGTCCGCGCCACCGGAGCCGGTCGCTGCACGCGCGGCGCGGCAACCGGTCCCCGCGCACCCTCCGGCTTCAGGGTCTTGCCACGTTCGTCCTGCGGCGCCCGGGCCTTGCCACGCGTGAGCGTGTCCAGCACCGCACTGAGTTCGGGCGGCAGCGGCGCGCTCGCCAGCATGGGCTCGCGCGTGCCGGGCCGCGTGAAGCCGAGCGAAGACGAATGCAGGAACATCCGCTTCAGGCCGTAGTCCTTGAAGATGTCGTTGAAGATCCGGTTGCCGTACTTGTCGTCGCCGGCCACGGGGTGACCGGCATGCGCAGCGTGCACGCGGATCTGGTGCGTCTTGCCGGTGTCGATCTCGACTTCCATCAGCGTCGCGAGGTTGCCGAAGAACTGCACCGGCTTGAACGTGCTCACGGACTTCTTGCCGTGCGGCCGCACGGCCACGTGCCGCTCGCCGCTGCGGCGCTCGTCCGTATCGAGCGCGAGTTCGATCCGCTTGGTGCCCAGGTTCCACTTGCCGCAAACCAGTGCCAGGTAATGCTTCTCGGTCTGGCCCTCGCGCAACTGCAGGTGCAGGTCGCGCAGCGCAGCGCGTCGTTTTGCCACCAGCAGGCAACCGCTCGTGTCGCGGTCGAGCCGGTGCACGAGTTCGAGGTCGGGCTGCCCGGGCCGAGCGCCGCGGAGCGCTTCGATCAGGCCGAAGTCGGTCGCGCTGCCGCCGTGGACCGCAAGACCCGGCGGCTTGTTGAAGACGATGAGGTCGTTGTCCTCGTAGGTGATCGCGTCGAGCACCAGCTTCTGCAGCGACTCGCTGGCCGTCCGGGGCGTCGCCGGCGGGGGCACGTCCTCGGCCTTGCGCACCGGCGGAATGCGGACGATGTCGCCCAGCGCCACGCGCTGATCGGGCTTGGCGCGACGCTTGTTGACGCGCACCTCCCCCCTGCGCAGCAGGCGGAACACGTGCGTGCGCGGTACGTCCTTCAGCTGCCGGACGAGAAAGTTGTCGAGCCGGGTCCCGGCGTCGTCTTCGGTCACTTCGACGTGGGTAACGCCGCGTCCGGGCTCCGGCATGGCGGTGTTCTCGTCAGTTGCCGGGTTTATTTCGTAAGCCATTGATTTTCGGGCCTTCGCTTGTTACATTCCGGCGCTAGGCAATGCGCTGGTGCGTCCAAGCAACATCAGGCAGCGCCGAATGAGCGACGCGCGGTTGCACGCCCTACGGGTTGTGCGGGGCGCCCGCAATCTTAGTTGGTTCTGAACCTTCAGACACCATCGATCTGCCGCGGACACGCGCAGGTGCCGCAGCCCCGGCGGGCGGCGGGCCGGCAGCGACCTCGGCGGGTACGATGCCCGACAGCACCAGGATTCGGTCACGCATCGTGCGCTCTGCGCCGGTGCAGAAGAACAGCAAATGAGCGCTCGCGCAGTCGCTGCCAGACCTTTTTCCCACGCCACGGCACCATTACCCGTCCGAACCGTACGCGGCCCCAACCTCCAGTAACGAGAGGGCCGATGAAAAGAATGCTCGTCAACGCAACTCAGGAAGAGGAGTTGCGCGTAGCGCTGGTGGACGGCCAGCGGATCTACGACCTCGACATCGAAATCCCGTCGCGCGAAACCAAGAAAGCCAACGTCTACAAGGGTCGCATCACCCGGGTCGAGCCGAGTCTCGAGGCTGCGTTCATCGACTACGGCGCCGAGCGCCACGGCTTCCTCCCGCTCAAGGAAGTCTCCAAGGCCTTCTTCAAGGACAAGCAACCCGGCCAGGAAGGCGGCAGCCGCGGTATCCGCGACCTGATCGAGGAAGGACAGGAAATCATCGTCCAGGTCGAGAAGGAAGAACGCGGCAACAAGGGCGCCGCGCTCACCACCTTCATCAGCCTGGCGGGCCGGTTCCTGGTCCTGATGCCGAACAACCCGCGCGCCGGCGGCGTATCGCGCCGCGTCGAGGGCGACGATCGCGACGCTCTGCGCGAAGCCATGGACTCGCTGCAGATCCCCGACGGCATGGGCGCAATCGTGCGCACCGCCGGCGTGGGCCGCAGCGCGGAAGAACTGCAGTGGGACCTCAACAACCTCGTCGACATCTGGAACGCGATCCAGCAGGCGTCCGACAGCCGCCCATCGCCGTTCCTGATCTACCGCGAGAGCACGGCGATCCTGCGGGCGCTCCGCGACTACCTCAGCGACGACATCGGCGAGATCCTGATCGACAAGCAGGATGTCTACGAGGAAGCGCGCGAATACATGCAGCGCTTCATGCCGAACAACCTGCGCAAGCTAAAGCGATACGACGACCATGTGCCGCTCTTCACGCGGTACCAGATCGAGAGCCAGATCGAGTCGGCGTATTCGCACAAGGTGACGCTGCCGTCGGGCGGCAGCATCGTGATCGACCACACCGAAGCGCTGGTCTCGATCGACATCAACTCGGCGCGCAGCACCCGCGGCACCGACATCGAGACGACTGCCTGCAACACCAACCTCGAGGCCGCGGACGAAATCGCGCGCCAGATGCGGTTGCGTGACGTCGGCGGCCTGATCGTCATCGACTTCATCGACATGGAGTCGGCCAAGAACCAGCGCGCGGTCGAGGACCGGCTGCGCGACGCGGTCAAGCAGGACCGTGCCCGCATCCAGCTGGGCAAGATCTCCCGCTTCGGCCTGCTCGAACTCTCGCGGCAGCGACTGCGGCCGTCGATCAGCGAATCGACCAACATCGTCTGCCCGCGCTGCACCGGCATGGGCGTGATCCGCAGCGTCGAATCGCTGGCGCTCGCGGTGCTGCGACTGATCGGCGAGGAGGCCCGCAAGGACCGCACCGCCAAGGTCATCGCGCAGTTGCCGGTCGACGTCGCGACCTACCTCATGAACGAGAAGCGCGACTGGCTGCACGACATCGAGGCGCGCAGCCACGTCGACATCGTCCTGGTGCCGAACAAGTACCTGGAGACACCGGCTTACGAACTGCGCCGCGTGCGCGATGACGAAACCGACCTGCCCGAGAACTCGGTCATCAGCCACCACATGGCCGTCGAGCCGAAGATCGACCTCGATGCAATCGCCTCGGCGGAGGAAGAAAAGGCCCCGACGCCGCAGCAGCCCGCGGTGACGACGATCATCCCGAGCACCCCTGCCCCGCCCGCGGCCCCAGAGGTCGTGGCCGCCCCGGTCGCAGTCGTCTCGGCTCCGGTGGCCATTGCCGCGCCGGCCTACGGACCGCGCGACAACGTGCTGGTCCGGCTATGGCGCTGGGTCGCCGGCGACAAGCGCGCCCCGGAGCCGCAGCCAGTTCCATCCGCGAGCATCGGCCGCAGCGGCAGGGACGGCGAACGTGACCGTCCGCGTCACGATCGTGATCGCAACGAACGCGGCCGCGGCCGTGATGGACGTCGCGACGGACGTGACGGGCGCGGACGCAGCGAGCGCGGCCCGCGTGACGAAGCGCGCCGCGAGAGCCGTGCTGAAGGTGCGCCGGGCCAGCCCGTCCGCGGCAACGAACCGCGTCGCGACGAGCAGGGTCGGGCGCAGCCGCAACCGCGCCGTGACGAGGGCTCGCGTGGCCCACGACGTGACGGTGGCCAAGGCCAGGGCAGCGAGGGCGGGCCGCGCGAGGGCCAGCCGCGTCGTGAAGGCGGCCAGCAGGGTCAGCGCCAGCCGCAGCAAGCACGTCCTCCGCGCGAGCCGCGTGAACCGAGGCCGCCGCGTGAGTACCGTGAGCCGCAGGAAGCGCGTGAGCAAGTCGCCACGGCAACAGCGGTCGTCGCGGCCGTTGCGAACGACATGAAGACTGGCGACGCGTCAGTCGCACCGCCGATGGGCGACGGCCAGCAGCAGCGTCCCGAGGGTGATCGCAGCGAGCGGACCGGCCGCAGGTCGCGTCGCGGTGGCCGTCGCCGTCGCGGGCGCAGTGACGGCGGTGGCGAGGGCTACGGTGCCGGCGCTGCCGCAGGTGCTGCCGGCGCAGGCAACTTCGACGAAGGCCCGGGTGGCGAAGGTGGTGACGACGCGGGTGGCAGCGACAAGGCTGGCGCCGGGCCGGCTCCGCAATCGTTCGATGCCTCAGCGCCCAGCCAGATGTTCGACTCACCGCGTGAATTCGCGCCTGCGCGCGAGCCCGAGGCGCCCCGCGAGCGGCAAGCACCGGCAAGAAGTTTCGATGCACCCTGGCCGCCGGAACCACGCGCGTTCGATTTCGACCGTCCCGCAGCGCCGCCTCCTCCGCCGGCCCCGCCGCGCGAAGAGGCACCCGCGCCCGTCGTCGTGCGTGAGGCGACTCCGATCGCGACGGCTTCCGAACCGCGTGAGTGGACGCCCACTCCGCCGACGGATGTGACGACGCCACGCAACGAGCCGTAAGCAATTCGTTCTGCCGGGAACTGGACCCGCTGCCCGGTACGCAGCGGGTCTTCTGTCGCTGCGAGGGCGCGCGCGACAGCAAGTCGCCGTCCCGCATGGCCCGGGCAACTCCAGGGATGATCATCTCCAGGGCCGGCTCAATTCGTCTTCGGTGGCGGCGACGGCTCGACGATCACCGTGGTGCCGGAGCCGGTCTTGCCCGTCTCGCCCGTCTGCCCGGTCTCGCCTGGTTGGCCGGTGTAACCCGTGTCGCCCTGCGCACCGGTCTGTCCCGTGGACCCGGTATCGCCCTGCACGCCGGTCTGACCGGTGTAGCCGGTATTGCCCTGGGCACCAGGTTCGCCTTGCGGACCGGCGGGGCCGGGCTCGGCAACTGGAGCGGGAACAGTGATGACGGTGGGCTGCCGATCACAAGCACTCAAGCCGAGCGCTGAGATCAGCGCAAGCATCAATATCGAACGGGTCATGGGTAATCCTCTGGAAGCGGGAGACTGCAGTGCGGGTGGCTCCGGCCGTCCGGGACCGCGACGCGACCCAACGGGTCGCATTCGGCACTTGGGCAAGCGCAGGCGGAAGTCACGCCACTTTCGGTGCGTCAACGTACATTGCGATAATCGAACGCACGGCATCCCGTGCGCTACCGTACCGACTGGCGATGGGCGCCGGCGGAAGATCGTGCTGCTCTACCCTCTCAGCCTGCCTACGGTCGTGCTTCATGCGTCGAATCGATGTCCAGGCACTCTGCATTCTCACGGCGCTGCTGCTTGCCGCCTGCGGCGGAGGCAAGTCGAGCTCTGACGCCGTAGTTGCGAACCCGCCGCGCGGTCAACTGCTGCAGAGTCCGCCCGAGTTGGTGACCATTGTCAGTGCGCCAGCCTTGCTGCTCGCACTGAACGCATTGGCCAATCAGCAGCTGCTCGCGGTCAGCGGAACGCCGCTGTGCGACGTCGCCGTCCACCGCATTCGATACGCGACGGTCGGCGGTGCAAACGAGCCAACCACCGCCTCCGGAGCGCTGATGGTGCCGGTCGGCAACGACCCAATGTGCCGTGGCCCTCGCCCCATTCTCTTGTACGCCCACGGCACCACGACCGACCGCGCGTTCGACATGACAAGACTGCAGGGCGACCCGAATGGCGAAGCGCTCATCATGACGGCGCTGTTCGCATCACAGGGCTACATCGTGGTCGCCCCGAACTACGCCGGCTACGACAGTTCTGCGCTGTCTTATCATCCATACCTGGTCGCGGACCAGCAGTCGAAGGACATGATCGACGCGCTGACCGCTGCACGCAGCGCGTTGCCGACCGCCGCCGCACCATCGACCGCGGACAGCGGCCGCCTGTTCATTACCGGGTACTCGCAGGGCGGTTACGTGGCGATGGCGACCCATCGCGCCATGCAGGTCGCCGGGATGACGGTCACGGCATCGGCGCCGATGTCCGGGCCGTACGCCATGGCAGCGTTCGTCGACGCGGCTTTTGCGGGTAGAGTCAGCTCCGGCGCGACGGTGTCATTCACCTTGCTGATGACCGCGTACCAGAAGACCTACGGCAACATTTACTCCGGCACGGCCGATGTCTTCGAGCCGCAATACGCGGGCGGCATCGAGTCCCTGTTGCCGAGCACGACGCCAAGAAGCCAGCTGTATGCGCAGGGCAAGCTGCCCAGGGATGCGATGTTCAGTTCGACGCCTCCCGATCCGGCGTTCACCGACGTCACGCCCGCCACCACTCCGGCCAACCTGGCGCCGATATTCGCGCTCGGCTTTGGCACCGAAAACCTGGTCAACAACAGTTTCCGCCTGGGTTATCTGCTGGACGCGCAGGCCAATCCGGACGGCGGCTGGCCCGCGACCACGACCGGCATTGCTGCCGCGACGCCCGCGGTTCACCTGCGCCAGGCCCTGAAGCAGAACGATCTGCGCAACTGGACTCCAACGTCCCCGATGTTGTTATGCGGAGGCAATGCAGATCCCACCGTCTTCTGGTTCAACACGCAGCTGATGCAGGGCTACTGGGCGGCGCGTGCGCCGTCGCCGAGTCCGGTGATCGTGCTCGATCTGGACTCCACGGCGTCGGGCAACGACCCCTACGCCGACCTCAAGAACCAGTTTTCTCTGGCGAAACAGATCGCGGCTGCGACGGCTGTGGCGCAAGGAGCCACCGATGGCGGGGCGAGCGCGGTCGCCGATGCCTATCACGCCGGACTGGTGCCTCCGTTCTGCCTCGAAGCCGTTCAGGCCTTCTTCGCAACCCGTTAAATCCCGGGATGTGCTCGCGCGAGCTACGCCATACGGCGGCCAGCGCGCGATGCCACGACGACTGCCGGCAGGCAGCAGGAGCGCTCTGCGTTCGGTACCGCACAGACCGCGTCCTTCCACTCGACGATCCTGCTCCCGAGTGCCCGACGCCCCCCATCCCCGGTCGGGTGCTCACAAAGTGGCCCGGTGACGCCCCCCGTCACCGGGTCCCTTTTGCTCCTTGGCTACAATGTGGTTCCGTCCGACCAGCCTTCGCCCCTGGAGGTTGCGACGACGTGAGGAGAGCGAACATGAATGCATCCAAGATTGCCGCAATCGTGCTGATCGTGGCCGGTGTCCTCGGACTCGCTTACGGTGGATTCAGTTACACGAAGCAGACGCACGACATCAGCGTCGGACCGATCGAAATGTCGGTCAAGGAAAAGCAGACGGTCAACGTTCCGGTCTGGGCCGGCATCGGCGCTATCGCCATTGGCGCTGCGCTGCTCCTGCTAGGCGGCAGAAAGCCCTAGTCGAGTTTCTCCACGATGACCCGGCCGTCCGCATTCACGGAAACGCGATAACGATTGCCGTTATCGCACGCGGCGACGTAGTCGTCCTTTCCCTGCTGGGTGGCGCTGACGACGTTACCGCACGGCAGCCCATGCAATGCAATCACAGCCGTCAGGTCCTTGGTAACCGCGACGTCCGCGGGGGTCTCCTCCACGGCCAGCGCCGTTCCCGTGAACCCTGTCGTCACGACGCCGATCAGGACCATTGCCCCTGCACGTATGCTCACGGTGTTGCTCCTGCCATCAGATTGGATTCAGTGAATTTCCTCGGATCCTCGAGGATGCTCCAGATTGCTGCGCGCGACCTGACGATGTCCCGGGCCAGTGGCGGATCGCTGTCCTGCAGCAGTGACAGCACCTTCAGGAGCAGCATGTCGTAGTTGCGACGCAGTTCAGCGAGCGTCGCCGTGCCCTGCCGTTTGTGGTAGGTGCGGAACTTGTCCACCAGGTCGTCGACCTCGTTCTTGAGTGCCAGCTTGGTAAGAACGCCGATGGCCCTGGTCTCCCGCAGTCGCGACGCGAGCGACTTGAAGTCGAGCGGCGCGGGTGAGAGCTGCGGCACGGCAGGAACTGCGGCAACCTTTGGCATCGCCCGCGGTGCGGGCACGGTCACGGCAGGAACATCTGCCACCGGCCTCGGCGGCGGCTTGGGCGGTGCGACTGTCGTAGCCGTGGCGGGGACTCTGGGGACTGCAGCTCGCGCCACCGGGGCGGGCTCCACCGGGCGCACAGGTGCAACAGCGGGCGGCAG
>JAOUGW010000255.1 GCA_029865465.1 Gammaproteobacteria bacterium | reverse complement strand
GTGCGTTGGGCCTCAAGCAGTCCGCGTTCGCGTTCAGCCACGGCGCCGAGCACAATCTGCCGCGCAGTCTCACGCTGGTCGACTCGTACCACTGCAGCCGGTACAACACGAACACGCGCAGGCTGACGACCGACATGTTTCGCAAG
Source organism: Gammaproteobacteria bacterium (assembly GCA_029865465.1). Lineage (GTDB taxonomy): Bacteria > Pseudomonadota > Gammaproteobacteria > Steroidobacterales > Steroidobacteraceae > RPQJ01. Next base: position 4,245 of record JAOUGW010000255.1, on the reverse strand, counting down.
GTGGTGGCCCGCGCGGCGCAGCTGGCACGAACGCGCGCCTCCGACTAACCCCTAACCCCTAACCCCGACCCCCTTTGCCTTTCGACCTGCAGTCGTTCCTCGCGGCGCTCCCGACCAGGCCGGGCGTGTACCGCATGCTCGACCAGGACGGCGGGATCCTTTACGTGGGCAAGGCGCGGCACCTGCGCAACCGCGTCTCGAGCTATTTCCATGGCCGCGCGCACGCCGACAGGACGATGGCGATGCTGGCGCAGGTGGCGAGCGTCGAAATCACCGTCACCGCGTCGGAGACCGAGGCGTTGCTGCTCGAGTTCAACCTCATCAAGCAGCACAAGCCGCGCTACAACGTCCTGCTCAAGGACGACAAGAGCTTTCCGTTCATCCACGTCTCGGGCCACGCCTATCCGCGCATCGCGTTCTATCGCGGCACGAAGAAACTGCCCGGGCGATTTTTTGGTCCTTACCCCAACTCGGTCGCAACGCGCGAGACACTGCTGCTGCTGCAGAAGCTGTTTCGCCTCCGACCCTGCGAGGACGCTTTTTTTGCCAACCGTTCGCGCCCGTGCCTGCAGCACCAGATCGATCGCTGCACCGGGCCCTGCGTCGGCCTGATCTCGCCTGAGCAATACGCTCGCGATGTCGCGGACGCCATCAAGGTGCTCGATGGCCGCAACGTCGAGGTCATCGAAGACCTCGGTCGCCGCATGGAAGAGGCCGCGTCGAAGCTCGAGTATGAGCAGGCCGCGCGCCTGCGCGACCAGATCCAGATGCTGAAGCAGATCCAGGCGACGCAGGTCATGACGCGGATGTCGGGGCACGACATCGATGCGGTCGGGATTGCGCACGAGGGCGGCGAGTTCTGCGTCTCCGTCGTCTTCGTGCGGGGTGGGCGCAACCTCGGCAGCTCCAACTACTTCCCGAGGGGCGGCCTCGGCGACGAAGGCGAAATGCTCGCGGGCTTCCTCGCGCAGTACTACCTCGCGCGCGAGGCGCCGGCCGAGATAGTGCTGTCGCGGTCGGTGGAGGGTGCGGAGGCACTCGAGCACGCGCTCGCGCAGAAGGCGGGACACTCCGTGGCGATTCGTACCAACGTCCGCGGCGCCCGTGCGCGCTGGATCGAAATGGCCCGCAACAACGCGGCGCTCGGACTGAAGATGCGGGCGTCGAGCCGAGCCACGGTCGCGGACCAGCTCGATGCCGTAGGCCGTGAGTTGAACCTCGGCAGGACGCCCCAGCGCATCGAATGCTTCGACGTCAGCCACTCGATGGGTGAGTCCGCCGTCGCGTCGTGTGTGGCGCTCGGCGCCGAGGGTCCGCTGAAGAGCGATTACCGCCGTTTCAACCTGCGCAACATCACGCCGGGCGACGATTACGCCGGCATCGAACAGGCGGTCGAACGCCGCTTCGCGCGGGTGATGCGTGGCGAGGCGCCGATGCCCGACCTGCTGCTGATCGACGGTGGACTGGGCCAGCTGCATGCGGCCATGGCAGCACTCACGCGGGCGGGCGTGACCGACCTCGCGGTCGTCAGTGTCGCGAAGGGGTCGGACCGCAGGGTAGGTCAGGAACGTCTTTTCTTTCCCGGGCAGGAAGGCGCGCTTATACTCGCCGACGACTCGCCGGCATTGCGCCTGATCCAGCGTGTGCGCGACGAAGCGCATCGTTTTGCAATCACCGGTCACCGGCAGTCGCGCGATCGCAGCCGGCGCGAGTCATGGCTCGAGGAGATTCCCGGCCTGGGTCCCAAGCGTCGCCGGGAATTGCTGAAGGCTTTTGGCGGGCTGCAGGGTATCCGGCAGGCGTCGGTGGAGGACCTGGCCAGGGTGCACGGGATCAGCCGGCAGCTGGCCGCAGAAATTTACGAACGAATGAATCCCGGGGCCTGACCGAGTCGCCGTCTTGAACCTGCAGTCCCTCCCGAACACGCTCACGATCGGCCGCATCATAGCGGTGCCGCTGTTCGTCGTGCTTTTCTACTGGGGCGGGCCCTTTGGCGATCCGCTGGCAGCGCTCGTGTTCATCCTCGCAGCGGTCACCGACTGGATCGACGGTTACCTGGCGCGCAAGCTCGGCGTCACCACGCCGCTCGGCGAGTTCCTCGATCCCGTCGCCGACAAGCTGATGGTCGCAATCGCGCTGATCCTGCTCGTGGCCCACGACACCCGCGCGGTCATCGTCGTCAGTGCAATGGTCATCGTTGGCCGTGAGATAACCGTCTCGGCGCTGCGGGAATGGATGGCCCATCTCGGCGCGCGGGCCAAGGTAAAGGTGTCGTCGTTGGGAAAGTGGAAGACCATCCTGCAGATGGTCGGCCTCAGCCTGATGGTCTATCGCAGCGACCTTCTCGGGCTCCCGATCTACGAAATCGGCATCGTCCTGCTGGTCATCGCCGCGATCCTGACCCTCTGGTCGATGGTCCTGTACCTGCAGATTGCCTGGCCGGAGTTGCGGAAATCCACCGTCGCTTGACAGGCCGAGGATCGGCAGCGAGAATTCGCGGCTGACGAAAGTCCGCTTTCGTGTGCCCAAGCGGGTGTAGCTCAGTTGGTAGAGCGCGACCTTGCCAAGGTCGAGGTCACGAGTTCGAGCCTCGTTACCCGCTCCAGTTCCTCGCATGACCCCGGGCCCACCCGGGGTTATGTGCTTCTGGGGGCACGTATTGGGCCATCGCGGCTAGGTGGCAGAGTGGTCATGCAGCGGCCTGCAAAGCCGTGTACGCCGGTTCGATTCCGACCCTAGCCTCCACATCTTGTTTTTGAGCCTCTTTCCGGGGGCTTCCGATACCCACCAGCGCCTTCGAAGCGAACGGCCCCTCTGGGGCCGTTCTGCTTCTCGGGGCAATGCCTGCGGCGACCGGCCACGTCTGTCGAGGGGGGCAGTACGGGGGGTGCCCTGATCCGTCGTCCGGCGCCCTCCACGCCGACCGGAGACCGTCCGTTGCCAGTGGCACAAGGGTAGTCTTAGCGCGGCCAGTAGTGGTGAGGGAGGCGTAGATGCCCGATGGACGCTAATGCGTTGTTCGAAGCGATTCAAGCAGCAGCCGTGGTCGTTGGTGTGGGATTTGCCGTCTACGAGATGCGGAAGTACCGCTGGGAGCGAAATCGCGAGGCGGCGATGGAATTGCTCCATGCTTTTCAGACGCCGGATTTCGCGAAGGCGCTCGTGCTCGTATACCGGTTGCCTGATGGTCTGTCGAAGAAGGAAATCGAAAGCAGGCTCGGCGAGGACCTCCATCCCGTGTACGCGATGACTACCACCTGGGAAAGCATCGGTGTCCTGGTCTTCCGCGGTGAAGTTGGCATCGAACTGGTGGACGATTTCTTCAGCGGTCCGATCGTTGTGTCCTGGCGGAAGTTGCAGAGATACTTCTTCGAAGAGCGCAGCGAGACGGGTCGGGAGACCGTCGGAGAGTGGTTTCAATGGCTGGCGGAACGTTTTGCTGAGCGGGAAGGCGCGATGCCTCCTGTACCTGCTCACGTCCAGCATCGGGACTGGCGACCGCGCTGATGCTCGGCCCGGTCCCCGCGGCGATCGGCAACCACCCGCCCGCATCGGCACCGGACCCTGACGCCGCCCGGGAGGTTCCGTTTGCCGATTACATGATCGACCCGCGCACGGGCGTCTCCAACCTGCGGGCAGACGCACTCCGGGACCTTAATGACCGTGAACGCGCATGGCGCAGGAATCGCATCGGATGATGGTCGTCGCACCCGATGCTGGTGTCTGAAAAACGCGGGCAGACCCAGGCAGGGCGAAGCGAGGCTCACGGTGCGAGCCTGTCGCTTAGCGATTAATACCCGTGGCTGGTTCCTTAAGCCCGAATTGTGCGCTCCGTAGATCGCGCTACCGTGGTCATGAAGGGCGGACGACGCGCCATTCCTGGTGCGCCCAGCTTCAGGGAGGATGGAGGGGTTATGCGAAAAATTCTCACGGGACTGATGCTCGGCATGATTGCGACCACATTGGGCGGTGTCAGCGCTTACGCAGGGCCAATGGAGACCGTGACTGTAACGGGATCGCGCGCCGTGACTGAGAAGGACGTCGGGCGGTCAATCACTGGCGTACATGTCCGCGAGGTCTCGCTCAGCTATAGGGTCAGTGCGGTGGACCTCGACCTCACAAGCAGCGCGGGCAGGGCCGAACTCGAAAGGCGAGTACGGGCTGCGGCGAGTGCCGCATGCAAGGAACTGGATCGCCTTGCGCTTGGCAATCCCACGAGCCCCGATGACGCCACTTGCATCAGGA
>JAOUGW010000254.1 GCA_029865465.1 Gammaproteobacteria bacterium | reverse complement strand
GCGGAAATCCTCCGGCCCGTCCCTGTGCGATCCCTGCACCGCGTGCGCGAACGCCGTGAGAACCGTGAGGATCGTGCCTTCGCGGGGTTCGCTGAGGCTGTCCCGGGCGTAATCCGCGCCGCCGCCCACGCCCTCGGCAAAATCGGCCGGTTCGATCCGGGTGAGGTGGCCCACGCGATCGCACAGGCCCAGGAAGAACTGCGCGAGGATTGCCCCGGAATTGCCGCGTGCGCCGTCGAGCGCCGCGTCGGCAACGCGCGTGAGCGTCTTGCCGGCATGGTGGTCGGGCGATCTGCGCAACACGCCGAGCACCGCGTTCACCGTGAGCGCGAGGTTCGTGCCGGTGTCGCCGTCAGGCACCGGGAACACGTTGATCTTGTTGAGGTGTTCCTGGCACGACAGCACCCGCAGGATCCCCGCCTGCAGCGCGAAATTCAGCCGCAGCCCGTCGAGGCTGTCGGCAGCGACCGATACAGCATTCACTTGCGACCGACTCCCCTCAGTTCAGTCGTTGGACAGCCTGAAGCGGCTGCCCCGGAAATTCAGCACGGCTCCATCCGGCGTGATCTGCTCGACGACCGGGCCTTCGGCCAGTGTGTCGCCTTCCTTGTACTTGCGCGAATTGACGAAGACGAAACGCTGCTGCGGCTGCGTCGCATAAACGTGCAGATCGAGGTGCAGCGCGGCCACGCCGCCACGCGCGGTAACCTCGTCCGCGTCCGGCATGGCTGCGGCTGGCGGTGCGGCCTGCTGCACGGCGCGTTGTTCGCTCGGGGGCGAGTACGGCAGGTCCGAAGCTTCGGGCACTGGCGCGTAGACGACCGTGCCACCGCGCCGTGCGCTGCCATTCTTCATGACCGCCGGCGGGCCCGCAGGCACGGCAGATGCGGCCGACCGCGATGAGGCTTCGATATCTCCGGTCGCACGGCCCAGTTCGTCCGCGAGCGGATTGCGTGCCGCCGGGCCCGCGGGCTCATCAATGGGAGCACGTACCGGCGCAGCGCCCTGCGTGACCGGCGTGCCAACTGTCGGTGGCGGCGCACTCAGCGTGAGATTCGCAGGACCGGGCGCGGTGCTCGCGAGAGGCGCGGGTGTGGTCGGCGCGGTCGACGCTGCGGCGTCTTCTCGCTGCGCCCGTCGCAGCAGCAGGATGCCGACGGCGAGCAGGTTCACGACCAGCAGCACGACGGCCGCCGTGGCCCAGACGTTGGTTTTCGATCTTGTTGGCGCGACTGGCACTTCGGCGAGGCCCGGTCCCGTCTGACGCTGGCGGGCATGCTCGGATTTGCGCAGGGCATCGAGGATGAACGACATCGCTCAGCCCTCCGTCCGAACGGGAGCGTTGCCCAGCGTCGGCGAACCCGACGGATCCAGGACCGTGTCGAGCACGATCTGTGTCTGCACCCCCGCGACGCCGTCGGCGTTGAGCCGGTGCGTCCGCTGGAAATCCTGCACCAGGCGCGTGAGCTCTTCGTCGTAGAAATCGCTGGCTGGCTGTGCCGCGGGCAAGCCCTGGGCCGCACGCAGGCTGTCGCGCAGCCAACGGACGTCTGCGCCGCGCATGCCGGGGCCCAGCGACTTCACGACCGCGAGTGGCGGCCGCCACAACAGCAGGAAATCACCGAACCAGTAGCGCGAGATCGTGGCGATCGGCAGTTCCTGCGATTTGCCGCCGAGCTCGATCGTGGCGGCTTCGTCGGTCAGGGCGGTCAGCAGCACCTGGTGCGTGCCCCCGACGTCATCGGTCAGCGTGAGGATCGCCGGGCGATTCAGCGTGCGCAGCTGCGCCCAGGAGCCTTTCTGGAACAGGCACTCCAGGCCTTGTGCGGTGGCCTGTTCGCAGCCGCGACCGCGGTTCGGGGCATAAGTGAGGCTCCAGCGCGTGAAGAGGTGCCCGAGCGCTGCCTCGGTGGTGGTGTCGTTCGCGTTCTGCGCCAGCAGCTGGTCGAGGGCCGGTGCGATCACGACGGGCGGAGTGGCTGCCACCGGTGCGGCAACCAGCACGTTCGCCGGTGCGGCATTGCTCGCGGGAGCAGCCACCGGAGTTTTCGCCGTGGCGGTCTTTGCGTCGTGGCGCCCTAACACCGACCACGCACCGAACGCGACCAGCGCCAGCGCCACGGCGACGGCGCCGGCCGCGGCCCAGCGCAGCCACGGCGCGGGAATCGGCCGGCCATACACTTCGGACGCGGCCGCACGGATGTACGACGCGCCGACCCGGTGCTCCTCGCGCGTGAAGGCGCCGAGCAACGCGCGGTCGCTGACGACGTTGATCACGCGCGGGATGCCTTTGCTCAACCGATAGATCTCGCGCAACGCGCCCGGCGTGAATGCTTCGGCCGTCGCGCCCGCCACGCGCATGCGGTGCTTCACGTAACCCGCGGATTCTTCGGCGCCAAGCGGGCTCAGGTGATACCGGCCCGTGATCCGTTGTGCGAGCTGGCGCAGGCCGGGTTGCGCGAGCAGCGCCCGCAGTTCTTCCTGGCCGATCAGGATGATCTGCAGCAGTTTCGTGGTCGCCGTCTCGAGGTTGGTGAGCAGGCGCACCTGCTCGAGCGTCTCGAAGCTCAGGTTCTGCGCCTCGTCGACGATCAGCACGACGCGGCGCCCGCGCGCATGGGCTTCCAGCAGGTAGTGCCCGAGCAGGTCCATCAGCGCCTTGGTGCTGTTGCGGCCCTCGGCCGGCACCTGCAGGTGCAGTTCCTCGCAGATGGTCAGCAGGAACTCCGGCGGCGTGATGCGCGGGTTCAGGATCAGTGCAACTTCGGCATGGGCTGGCAGCTGCTCGAGCAGGCTGCGGATGACCGTCGTCTTGCCCGTGCCGACCTCGCCCGTCAGCTGGATGAAGCCGCCCGCCTCGTTGATGCCGTACAGCAGGTGCGCCAGCGCCTCGGCGTGCCGCTCGCTGAGATACAGGTAGCGCGGGTCCGGCGTGATCGCGAACGGTTTTTCCTGGAGGCCGAAAAAGCTCGTATACATGCGGGGTTGGGCCTGCCGTGACCGGCGGGGGACGCCAATCATGCCTGAACCCCGGTCGGGGCTCACCCCTCATCCCCGCGGGCGCGGCCGCTGACGGACCGCACCTTCGATGTCACTCCGGGCCGGGTCGGGCGCGGACGGTACCTGACCTAGCACCGCTGCAGTGCTTCATCTGTCACTCGGAGCGCGACTGGGATGCGCCGGGGGCGCCGCCCATCGCCGGCAGGAAAGGTGCGGGGGTGTTGATGAGCGAGCGCGGCGAGCGCCGCATCGTCGCACCCAACATCACGCCGGACGTCGAGACCGGCGCCGGCGGCTGGACCGACGACATGCTGGCCCGCGCCATTCGCGAGGGCATCGGGCACGATGGCCGGGCCCTGTACTGGGGAATGTGGTACCAGTCGTTCGCCGGCCTGTCCGACGAGGACCTTGCCGCAGTCGTCGTGTACCTGCGCACCTTGCCGCCGGTGCGCAACGCCCTGCCGTCAACCGCGCTGCCCGCAGACGAGCAGGCCGCCAATGCCAGGAGCCCGAAACCCATTACCGCGCCTGTGACTGGACCCGCCCCCGGCGACACGAAGGCGCTCGGCCGCTACCTGCTCAGCGTCGCCGATTGCGCAGGCTGTCACACCGCGTGGGAGGCGCCACGCAATCCTGGCCTGTTCGGTGGCGGCAACGAGGTCGGACGGGGGTCGAGCAGGGCGTTCAGCGCCAACCTCACGCGCCACGGGTCCGGCGTCGCGTATCCGCGGGATACGTTCATCAGCGTGATGCACACGGGCAAGGGCGGATCGCTGCACCCGATCATGCCGTGGATCGTGTTCAGCGGGCTCACGGACGCAGACCTCGGCGCAATGTATGACGCGCTGGGCGACGTCCATCCGGTCGCGCATTACGTCGGAAACGCCGGTGAACCGCGTCATTGCGACGTGTGCGGACAGGAGCATCCGTTCGGCGAGCACAACCACCTCGTGTTGCCGACGAGCGTCCCGGTGGCGGAAGCCGTGCTCGAGCGCTTGCCCGGCACCTACCGGTCCGACGAGGCCGGCTGGACGATCGTCGTCCGTCGCGAAGCCGGCAAGCTGTACGCGCGCGAAAACGACAGCACGACGGACATCGAACTGATCGCCCTGACCGAGACCCGCTACCTCGGGTCCGGCCTGCTGGCACCGATCGAGTTCACGCTGCCGGTTGCCGGTGCCGCCACGCGTCTCGTTTCATTGGAACTCGAAGGGATCGTGCTCGAACGCGTGCAATGACGCTCACTCGCGCGGCTTGACGCTCGTGCTTGCCGGCCGCAATGCGACCGAGCCGAACTTCTCCCGCACGGCATCGACGGCCGCGTCCAGCTGCCGGTTACGCGTGGATTCCGGCGCGCCGAACAGATCCGCCTGGACTTCCTCGCCCAGGTCG
>JAOUGW010000041.1 GCA_029865465.1 Gammaproteobacteria bacterium | reverse complement strand
AGGAAGTCACGCGGCTGCGCATGTCGACGCACCCGGTCGAGCTCGAGCTCTATTACAGCGTCTGACGCCGGCTGGTCAGGTCTGGATCCCGCCGGGCGGCCCCTGTGGCCGCCCGGCGAGGTCCCCCGTCCATGACGCGCTTCGCGGATCACAGGTATCGCTTTGTCAGCGGAATCGCAAGTCGCTATGCTTCCGGACCATGAAAACATGGCTACTGCTGCTCGGCTGCCTGCTCGCCCTGGCGAGCCAGGCCCAGACTCGCCGCGAAGTCTACGAGTGGAAGGACGCGCAAGGCGTCACGCACTACTCGGACTACCCCCAACCTGGCGCCCGCAAGATCATCCTGAACGGGTCGCCGACGACCACGTCTGCGCAGAAGGCGACCACGCCAGCGGCGGGAGCCAGACCCGCGGCACAACCCGCTGCGCAGGAGATCGTCTACGACCGGCTCGAGATCTGGTCGCCGGAGGTCGGTGCCAGCTTCTTCGAGCCCGACTCGGTCATCAGCATCCGCATTCGCTCGGAGCCCGAAGTGGGGCCGACGCATCGTCTGCTGACGTACCTGGACGGCAAATTGCTGCCGGGCGAGAACGCAACGGAGCACTCGCTGACCAACGTGGAGCGTGGCGTGCATTCGGTCACGAGCGTGATCGTCGACCGGGACGGCAAGGAATTGATCCGCAGCGCGCCGGTCGTCTTTCACATGAAGCAGACGACCGTGAACAATCCGCGCAACCAGGGCCCGGCCGTCCGGCCACCGCAGCCCAAGCAAGGCGGCTGAGCCTTCCACCCGCGGCGGCGTCGCGCCCCGCAAGGAGGGCGTGACTTGGCCGCGGAACTGCGCGCCGTCGTGCGGCCGACGCCGGCCGAGCTCACCGCACTGCTCGACGGTATCGCTACGTCCGTCGTCTGGCTCGATGGTGACGGCGCCGTCGTGCACCTGAACGAGCCCGCCGAAGACCTGTTCGGCTTGAGCCGCAACCAGGCGATGGGTCGCGCCGTGCGCGACCTGCTCAAATCCAATACCGAACTCGAAGGCGTCGTGAGCCGCGCTCGCGCGGCTGCCGCGCAGTACTCACGCCGCGAGATTCCGTTTGAAGCCGGTCCCGGCGCAGTCCCGCGCGTGCTCGATGTCACCGTGACGCCGTTCGATCCGCCGGGCCGCGGTGGCGGCGTGCTGATCGAGCTCGCCGACACCACGCATCACCAGCGCATCACGCGCGAGAATGCACTGCTAACGCAACTCGGTGGCAGCCGTGCGATGGTTCGCCAGCTCGCGCACGAGATCAAGAATCCGCTCGGTGGATTGCGCGGTGCGGCGCAGCTGCTCGAGCGCCAGCTGAAAGAGCCGGCGCTGCATGAATACACCGCCGTAATCATCGCCGAGGCCGATCGGCTCGCCGCGCTCGTCGATGCCCTGCTCGGGCCAGGGCAGCCGCCGCGCAAAGAACCGGTCAACATCCACGAGATCGTGCAGCACGTCGGGCACCTGCTTGCGGCCGAGGCACCCACGGGCGTGCAGATCGAGCGCGATTACGACCCGAGCCTGCCACGACTGCGCCTCGACCGGAACCAGATCATCCAGGCGCTGCTCAATCTCGGGCGCAACGCGATCCAGGCCGTCGGCGAGCATGGCCGCATCGTCCTGCGCACGCGCGCGCTGACCAATGCGAGCATCGGCAGTCGCCGTTACCGTGTCGTCGTCGGCATCCAGGTCGAAGACGACGGCCCGGGCGTGCCGGTCGAACTCAAGGACACCGTGTTCTATCCGCTCGTCACGGGGCGCAAGACCGGCACCGGCCTCGGCCTCGCCGTTGCGCAGGACCTGATCGGCCGTCACGACGGCCTGATCGAATTCGACAGTCGCCCGGGTCGCACTGTCTTCACGATCCTGTTGCCTTTCGACGCCAATGAACCAACCGCCGGCACTTGAGGTCTGGATCGTCGACGACGACGCCTCGATCCGCTGGGTGCTCGAGCGGGCACTGAAGCAGGCCGGCATGTCGCCGATCGCGTTCGAGGACGCCGACAGCGCGATGGACGCATTGCGCCGTGCCGAGCCCGACGTGCTGGTTACCGACATCCGCATGCCCGGCAAGAGCGGGCTCGAACTGCTGGACGAAGTGCGCACGCGGCGGCCGAAGCTGCCAGTGATCGTGATGACGGCGCACTCCGATCTCGGCAGCGCCGTCGCGGCCTACCAGGGCGGCGCGTTCGAATACCTGCCGAAGCCGTTCGACATCGACCAGGCCGTGGAGCTGGTGCGCCGCGCCGCCACGCAGCAGCAGTCCGTCGAGTCGGCCTCCGAGTCGCGCCGCATTCCCGAGATGCTGGGCCACGCGCCGGCGATGCAGGACATGTTCCGCTCGATCGGCCGGCTCTCGCGCTCGAGCATGACGGTGCTGATCACGGGCGAGTCCGGCACTGGCAAGGAACTGGTCGCGCGCGCGCTGCATCGTCACAGCCCGCGCGCTTCCAAGCCGTTCATCGCGCTCAACACGTCGGCGTTCACGGCCGACCTGCTGGAATCGGAACTGTTCGGCCACGAAAAGGGCGCGTTCACCGGCGCGACCGAACTGCGTCGCGGACGCTTCGAGCAGGCGGACGGCGGCACGCTGTTTCTCGACGAGATCGGCGACATGTCGCCGCAACTGCAGACGCGCCTGCTGCGCGTGCTGGCGGAAGGCGAGTTCTACCGCGTCGGCGGCCAGCTGCCCGTGAGGGTGGACGTGCGCGTCATCGCTGCCACGCACCAGGACCTCGAGTCGCGCGTGAAGGAGAATCTCTTCCGCGAAGACCTGCTGCATCGCCTGAACGTCATCCGCATCGAAGTGCCGCCACTGCGCAACCGGCGCGAGGACATCCCGGAGCTGTTGCAGCACTACCTCGACGTCGCCGCGATCGAGCTCGGCGTCGCTCCCAAAGTGCTGGCCGAAGATGCTGCGCGCGCTCTCGCCGCCTTCGACTGGCCGGGGAACGTACGGCAGCTCGTCAACGCGTGTCGTCGCCTCACCGTGCTGGCCGCAGGGCGCGAGATCAAGGCGAGCGACATCCCGGGCGATCTCGGCGGCGCCGGTTCGGTGCCGGCGGCAAGCGGCACCGAGTGGTCGGTCGCACTCGCGAGCTGGGCGCAGGCCCGCCTCGAGAGTGGCGGCGCGCCGCTGCTGGACGAGGCGATGCCGGAGTTCGAGCGCACGTTGCTGCGCGAAGCGTTGAAGGTGACTCGTGGCGGGAGGCAGGAGGCAGCGAAGCTGCTCGGCTGGGGCCGCAACACGCTGACGCGCAAGCTCAAGGAACTCGGGATGGACGACGCCTGAGCGAAGCGGCTGGCTCCGTCTCACTCCATCGTGACAACGACCTTGCCGCGCGCGCGCCCCTGCTCGAGATATCTGATCGCTGCGGCGGCCTCGCTCAGCGCGTAGCGCCGGTCGATCACCGGCGTGACGGCCCCTGAATTCATCAACTCGGCGAGCCGCTGCATGTCCTCGCGCGTAAGCCTTGCGAGGAACATCCCCATGTCCTGGCTCACGAACGGCGAGGTCACCAGCGCCTGCAACGGTTTCACCATCGGGCCGATCCACTTGCCCGCTTCCGGGCCGCCGCCGCCGATCAGCACGTAGCGGCCGTCGGGCTCGAGCACGCGCCGGTTCTCGGCGAGCGAGCGGTTACCGACGTTATCGAGGATCACGTCGTAGCGCACGTCGGCGCTGGTGTAGTCATCCCTGGTGTAGTCGACCACGTGGTCCGCACCGAGCGAGCGGACCAGCTCGACGTTGCGCGAGCTGCAGACGGCGGTTACCTCGCCGCCCATCGATTTTGCGATCTGCACGGCGAAGGTGCCGACGCCGCCCGAGGCGCCGTTGATCAACACTTTGTCACCCGCCTCGAGCCGGCCCGCGTCGCGCAGTCCCTGCAGGGCGGTGGTGGCGGCGATCGCGACTGCTCCCGCCTGCTCGAAGCCGACATTGGCCGGCTTGAGTGCCACGGCGCCGTCCTGCTTCGCGACCACGTACTGCGCGAGCGCGCCGGAGCGACCGCCGAAGACCTGGTCGTTCGGCTGGAACCGCGTGACGTTGCGGCCCACGGCTTCGACGGTGCCCGCGTAGTCCACGCCGACTCGCGTGTCCTTTGGCTTGCGCAGTCCGGAGCTGAGCCGCAACAGGTAGGGTGTGCCGCGCATGTAGTGCCAGTCGAGCGGGTTGATGCCTGCCGCGTGCACCCGGACGAGGATTTCGTCGTCGCCGGGCACGGGTCTTGCGACGGCCTCGAGCCGGAGCACTTCGGCGGTGCCGTAGTCGCAGTAGATGATGGCCTTCATCGGCACCCCGGGAGCCGCGGCCTTGCCGCAATCGTTGTCGGAAAGCCAGTAACCCACGGCGAGAGCCAGTATCGCCAGCAGGGGAATCGCGAGGGCGATCCAGCCGAGGGCATGTCGCAGTCTCATCGGTGTTCTCCTCAGCAGGCGCAGGCCTGGACGGTCCTCTGCGGCGCGTCGAGACTGCCGATCAGCTCGCTGACGGATTCCATCCTGTGCGCGGCGAGATATGCGGCGATGCCGTCATTGATGCGCTTGCAGGAGTGCGGCTCGTAGAACAGCGAGGTACCGACGCCGACGGTCGTCGCGCCGGCGATGATGAACTCGAGCGCATCGTCCGCGCTGCAGATGCCGCCCTGGCCGATGATCGGCACGTTGTGCGGGCGCGCGACCTCGGCGACCTGCATCACCTTCAGCAGCGCGATCGGCTTGATCGCAGGCCCGGAAAGGCCGCCCTGGACGTTGCCGATGACCGGCTTGCGCGTCTTCACGTCGATGGCCATGCCCATCACGGTGTTGATGACCGCGAGCGCATCGCTGCCCGATTCGATGCAGCGTCGCGCGTTTTCCCGGATGTCGGTCTGGTTGGGCGACAGTTTCGTGATGAGCGGCTTCTTCGTCACGCGCCGGCACGCTTCCACCACGCGGGCCGACATGTCGGGCGAATTGCCGAACTGCACGCCGCCCTCCTTGATGTTGGGGCAGGAGATGTTCAGCTCGATCGCGTCGATCGGCGAATCGTCGAAACGGCGCGTCACCTCGACGTAGTCCTCGATCGTCGAGCCGCAGACGTTGGCGAAGAACGCCGTCTCGGTGAAGTCGAGCGTGGGCAGGATCTGGCCGACCACGTAATCGGCGCCGGGGTTCTGCAGGCCGATGGCATTGAGCATCCCCATCGGCGTCTCGCAGACGCGATGCGCCGGATTGCCGAGCCGTGGCTCGCGCGTCGTGCCCTTCAGCACGATCGCCCCGACGTGGCGGTTCGAGAATCCTTCGACCCGCGTGTACTCCTCGCCGAAACCGACGCACCCGGACAGCAGGACGATGGGAGAAGCGAGCCGGAGACCGCAGAAATCGACGGCCAGCGATTGAGCCAGGGCGGCGGACATGGGCGAATTGTAAGCTACGTCAGCCGGCAATGAAGCGTTCGAGGTGCTGGATCGTCTGCTCCTGCTCTTCGATCACCGCCCGCACGAGGTCGCCGATCGAGATCATGCCGACCATGCGTCCGTCCTGCATGACCGGCAGGTGGCGGATGCGCTTCTCGGTCATGACCTGCATGCACTGGCGCACGTCGTCGCCGGGCGAGACCGTCACCACCGGCGAGCTCATGATCTGCCAGATCGGAGTCTCGGCCGACGAGCGGCCGAGCAGGATCACCTTGCGGGCGTAGTCGCGTTCGGAAATCACCCCGACCAGTTCGCCACCGCGAGTGACCGGCAGCGCGCCGACGTGCTTGTCCGCCATCATCTGGATGGCTTCGAGCACCGGTTCGTCGGCATCCACCGACCAGACCTCGTGTCCTTTGAGTCCGAGCAGTTGCTTGACGTGCACCATGCGAGAATCCCCCGTCACTGCCTGCGCGCGAGTCCATCCCGCGAGCGACCGACCCGATTCTATGCCACTGCACGTCGTCCTGTTCGAGCCCGAGATTCCGCCCAACACGGGCAACGTCATCCGGCTGTGCGCCAACACGGGTGCCTGCCTGCACCTGGTACGGCCGCTCGGGTTCCGGCTCGACGCGCGATCCGTGCAGCGCTCCGGCCTCGATTACCACGAAATGGCCGAAGTGCGGGTCCACGACGACTTCGCGGCCTGCCTGCTGGCGCTGGCAAGAGCGGGTCCGGATGGCACCATCCCGCGCTGGTTCGCGCTGACCACCAGGGGCGGGGCTGCCTACGACACGGTGCGCTTCGTCGCGAGTGACGTCGTCGTATTCGGGCCCGAAACGCGGGGCCTGCCGGAAGCCGTGCTCGCAGCCTGCCCGGTCGAACGGAGGCTGCGGATCCCGATGCGCGCGGGCGCCCGGAGCCTGAACCTGTCGAATTCGGTCGCGGTCGTCGTCTATGAAGCATGGCGCCAGCTGGGCTGGCGCTGAGTCACGCGTGCGCTGGCGGCCCGCATCACCGGCCGCGCAGCAGTGCCGACCCTGCGTGACGCCTACTGCGTCTCGGACGACTTCACCGCTCGCCCCATGAGTGCAGCCACCGCATCGCGCGGGGCGAGACCTTCATAGATCACGCGGCATATCTGTTCGGCAATCGGCATCTCGACGTGATGGGTGTCGGCGACGTTGCGCACAGCCCGCGCCGCCAGCACGCCTTCGACCACCTGGCCGATCTCGCGCTGTGCCTCCGTCGCGGCCTTGCCCGCGGCCAATGCCAGGCCGAAGCGCCGGTTGCGTGACTGGTCGTCGGTGCAGGTGAGCACGAGGTCGCCGAGTCCGGCCAGTCCCATGAACGTGTCCTTCTCCGCGCCGAGCGCCACGCCGAGCCGCATCATCTCTGCGAGGCCCCGCGTGATCAGCGCGACGCGTGTGTTGGCGCCGAAGCCGAGGCCGTCCGAAATACCGGCGCCGATCGCGAGCACGTTCTTCGTCGCGCCGCCCACTTCCACGCCGACGACGTCGGTCGAGGCATAGGCGCGGAAATTCTGCCCCGAGAGGCCGCGCGCGAGCGCGAGCGCGTACTCCTGGTCGCGTGAGGCGACTGTCATGGCCGTCGGAAAGCCGAGTCCGACTTCACGTGCGAACGTGGGCCCGGACAGCACGGCCTTGGGCACGGCGATGCCGAGCACTTCGTTCGCGACCTGGTGCGGCAACTTGCCCGAGTCGAGTTCGAAGCCCTTGGTGGCCCACGACACGCGCATGCCGTTGCGCAGCAGCGGGGCGACGTGCTCGAGGCATTCACGGAAGGCGTGGCTCGGCACGGCGATCAGCAATTCCTGCGCTGCCCCGACGGCGCGCGCGAGATCGGACTCGATGACGAGCGATTCGGGAAACGGCGCCACTGGCAGATAGCGCGTGTTGCAGCGCGCGGCCGCGAACGCCGCCATCTGTGCGGCGTCTCGACCCCAGAGCACCGTCGGGTGCCCGGTGCGCGCCAGGTGCACGGCGAGCGCCGTGCCCCACGAGCCGGCGCCAAGCACGGCCATCGCCGGGCGTGCCACGGCGTCCGAGGTCGCATCCTTCGATGTCGTCACGCGGGCTCCCTTCGTTCCACGTCTGCCGGATGCGACTCTAGCGCGTTCTCAGTTGACCGACGTAGCGCCCTGCTGCTGTGCAGCTGCCTGCTGTGCGGCGGCCCTGGCATGCAGGGCTTCGAATGTCACGAGCGGCAGCAGGAAAGGCGGGAAACCGCCCTTCGTCACCAGTTCCGAGACGGTGGAACGTGCATACGACAGCAGGTAGTTCGGCGCCATGATCGAGAGGACCTGCGCGACGTCGGTCGCGACCAGGTTCTTGACCAGGAACGCGCCGGCTTGCTGCAGTTCGAGCAGCCACACCACCTTGTCGCCGGCCTTGGCTTCGAGATGCACCTGCACGACGACTTCGTGCAGGTCCTGTGCAAGGGCCGTCGCGCGTGTCGAGATGTTCAGGTTCACCGCGGGCTGGCCTTCGAGGCCGCCGACGAATGGGCCTTGCGGGGATTCGAACGAGCAGTCCTTGAGGTACACGACCTGCGGCGTCACCACGGGGGCGTTGGGATCGACGGCGGGCGTCTGGGCGTTCTGGTCGGTCATCGCGGATATTCCTTGTAACTACGTGGTTCAGGCGCGGCCGAGCAGCTTGTCGAGCTCGCCGGCCTTGTCGAGGGCATAGAGTTCGTCGAAACCGCCGACGTGGCGTTCGCCGATGAAAATCTGGGGTACGGTGCGGCGGCCGCCGCTGCGTTTCAGCATGAGGTCGCGACTCGCCGTGTCTTCGTCGACCTTGACCTCGCTGAAGGTGACGCCCTTGCGCTGGAGCAATCCGCGCGCGCGGTCGCAGTACGGGCACCAGCCCGTCGAATACATCGTGATTTCAGGATGAGCGGTGTCGGTCATGTCCTGGGCCCTTCCTGCCTGGCCTTGCCGCCGCCTTCCTTGACGAGGGGCAGGTTCTCGGCGCGCCAGGCCTGCACGCCGCCGCGGAGGTTGACCACCTGCGTGAATCCCTGCGCCTGCAGCACCCGGGCTGCCGCGCTCGAGCGCGTGCCGCTTTCGCAGCATGTGATCACGACCTTGTCCTTGAAGCGCTTGAGCGTTTCCGCGGCCTGGGCGACCTGGTCCTGCGGCACGTGCCGGGCATCCAGGATGTGGCCGGAGTCGAACTCGGCCTGCGAGCGGACGTCGACCAGCACTGCGCCCTGGTTCATCAGGCGCACCGCTTCGGTGGGCCCGACAGCCCGGCCACCGGAGCGGGCGCGGCTGAATTCGTAGGCTGCGAGAGCCAGCGCAAGCACCACCGTGCCGCCGGCCAGCAGGGGATGGCGGGCGGCATATTCGAGGAGACGATCCATCAGGGAGACCGGCGAAAAGGGGCGCGAATTATAGCAGTCCCCGCCGACAGGCTAGACTTGTGCGGATTTGCCGCCCCCCGCCGCCGCCGTAACCCTGCGCCAAGACCGCCTGATGCCAGCATTCCTGCCCGCCATACCGACTGCTGCGCCGCGTGCTCCCGCCCCGACGCGGTCCGTGCACGCCCCCCCGTCGGGGCGGGTCCTGGCCGGGTTGGCGGCGGCGCTGCTGCTCCTGGCGCCGGGGCCGGTCCCGGCGGCCACGAAGCAGACACCGGCGCAGAAAGAGGCCGAGCTGCGCAAGCTCAACCAGCGGATCGAGAAGGTCCGCAGGACCGTCAACCAGGACGTACAGAAGCGGGACAAGCTGTCCGCGCAGCTGCGCGAGGCCGAGCTTGGCGTCCAGTCGGCCCGCAAGGAACTCGACGAAATCCGGGCGCAGCGACTGGCGGCCGAAGCGCGCGTGCGTGAGCTCCAGGCGGAGCAGGCGCGCCGTGAACAGGAGCTGGATGGGGAGCGCGCCGAGCTGGCCGGCGAACTGCGCACGGCCTATGTGAACGGCCGCGAGGAGCAACTGAAACTTCTTCTGAATCAAGAAGATCCGTCGAGTTTCGGGCGCATGCTCGCGTATTACGGCTACTTCGGCCGCGCCCGGGCCGACCGCATCCGCGGCATCCAGGACCAGCTCGAGCACCTGGCGCTGGTCCGCGAAAAGATCGTGGCCGAGAAGACCCGGCTGGAGACGCTCGAGCAACAGCGCGAGCGGAGGGTGGCCGATCTCAAGTCGTCACAGGACCAGCGCGCCCAGGCCGTGCGCGCGATCGACCAGCAGATCAAGGCCCGGGGCGGCGAGCTGAAGCAGCTGCAGTCCCAGGCGCAGTCACTCGAGCGACTCATCACCGAGCTGCGCAAAGCCATCGCCAGCTCGCAGCAGGCCCAGCCCGCGCGCAAGGGTGGTTCTGCGGGCACCGTGGCCAGGCAAGCTCCGTTTGAGCCCCTGCGCGGCAAGCTGCCGTGGCCAGTGCAGGACGGCACGGTCCTCGCCAGGTTCGGTCAGTCCCGCGCGGGAGGCTCGATGCGCTGGCAGGGCATGCTGATCGGGACGGAGCGCGGCGCCCGGGTGCGCGCACCGTACGCGGGGCTGATCGTGTACGGCGACTGGCTGCCGGGCATGGGGCTGATGCTCGTCATCGATCATGGCGGCGGCTACATGAGCCTCTATGGTCACAACGAAGAGCTGTTCCGCAAGGTCGGCGAGACCGTCGCGGCCGGCGACGTCATCGGGTCCGTGGGTGACTCAGGCGGTCACAGCCAGCCGGCCTTGTATTTCGAGGTCCGTCGCGGCAAGACGCCGGTCGATCCGCAGGCCTGGCTCACCCGGAAATAGGTTCTGCATCACGGTTTGGCCCCACCTTCTGCTGGATCATTCGATTCCAGATCAGATTCGTTGCCCGGTGGATGGGCTGGGACCGATGGTTGCAAACGCCGAAACACCCGCCGATGCGCCGGAACCGCTGAACGGCACAACGCTCGACCCGTACGGGCAACTGCTCAAGATGCTGTTGCCGCGCGCGCATTCCATCGTCGTCTACGACGGCTTCGGCGTGCCGATCTGGGCCAGCGCAGACAACGACGACATCGAACTGCAGGCCCTGCAGCAACACGCCCTGGCCGCCGAACTCGCGGAGCCCGGAGTAATGGGCGCCGGTTTCGCGGAAGCGATGCCGGGCGAGCAGGTCGCCTATCTGTTCCTGCTGCGCAACGGGGCCGGCGAGCTGCTCGGCAGCGTCGGCCTGGCGAGCCGCGAGTCCAGCCGCGATCCCCGGCCTTTCGCGCTGGTGCATGGACTCCTGCGCCCGGCGCTGCAGTGCCTCGAGCGCGAGCTCGCGTCGCAGTCCAACATCGGCACCCTGCAGCGCAGCCTCGTCGTTCGTGACCGGGACCTCGAGCTGCTGCTCGGGGCGGCGCACGAGGAGTCAGAGGGGGGCAACTCGACGGATGACTTCGCGAAGCTGGTCCAGGGTTGCGTCGACCATCTCGGTTGCGCTTTCGGCGCACTCCTGATCCCGGACAAGAACATAGCGGTCTGCCGCACGGCAGCCGACACGCCGCCGCGTGTCGGCGCGGAGATCCTGACGCGCACGCATCGCCAGCTGCTCGGCTGGGGCCAGCTGCACCGGCACACGATGACGTCCAACGCGCCGCAAGATTCCGGGCCGTTTGCAAGCATCCCGTACAAGATTCTCGCCTGCCCCGTGATGCACGGGGCCCAGCGCGTGCAAGGCGTGCTCGTGCTGTTCAAGACGCGGCAGGCCCCGGACTTCGACCTGCGCCAGGTGCGCATCATCGAGCTGCTCGGGCGCCGCGTAGCCTACATCCTGCTGAACTCGTACGACCCGGCGACGGGCCTGCTGACGCGACCTGCATTCGAGAAGCGCGCCAATGCCATGCTGACGCCACAGGCGCTGCAGAAGGACAACTGCGTCATCTACGTCGACATCGACCGCCTGCACGTGCTGAACGAGAGCCTCGGCATGCACGTGGGTGATTCGGTGATCGTGCGCGTCGCCGAGGTCATCCGGCAGAGCCTCGCGCCGCGAATGCTCGCGTCCCGCATCTCGGGCGACCGCTTTGCCATCTTCGTGCCCGAGTCGTCGATCGAGACGACCCATGAAATTGCAGACAACCTGCGGCTTTCGTTCGAGCGGCTCGGTTTCCTGCGCGAGCGGCAGCAGGTCGAAGTGACCGCCAGCTTCGGCGTGGCCAACGTCGTCCATGGCAACCATCCGCTGTCGCACGCGCTCGCGTCCGCAGAGATCGCGTGCAAGGCCGCCAAGGATCGCGGCCGCAACCGGGTCGAAACGTACTTCGACGGCGACCAGAGCATCGTGCGCCGCTACACCGACCTGACGCTCATCGGTACGGTGCGCTCGGCTTTGCTGGACCACCGCTTCCGGCTCGAAGCGCAGACCGTCGTGCCGTTCAGCGACGCGCCCGCGACGCCGAAATTCGAGCTGCTGCTGCGCATGAACGACGAGAAGGGCGAAAGCATACCGCCGGAAAGATTCCTCTCGGCCGCCGAGCGCTACCAGGTCGCGCCTGCAATCGACCGCTGGGTCGTGCGCCGCACGATCGAATTGCTGGCGCCGCATGCAGCGCGGCTGCACGAAATGCGGGCGTGTTTCGCGGTGAACATCTCGGGGCAGTCGCTCGGGGACGCGGACTTTGCCGTCTTCATGGACACGGCGCTGCGCGGCAGCAAGCTGCCGCGCGGACTGCTGTCGTTCGAGGTCACCGAGACGGCGGCCGTCGCCAACATCGTCCGCGCGGAGGCGCTCATCCGCCGGCTGCGCGACCTGGGCAGTGACGTCGCCCTCGACGATTTCGGCCGCGGCCTGAGCTCGCTCACCTACCTGAAGACGCTGCCGGTCACGCACCTCAAGATCGACGGCATCTTCGTCCGCGACGTCGTGACCGACGACCGCTCCCAGGCGATGCTGAGCGCCATCGTCCAGCTTGCCCGCGCCATGAAGCTCAAGACCGTCGCGGAATGCGTCGAAAGCGAAGCGATCTGGCAGGCCACCCGCGCGCTGGGGGTCGATTACGGGCAGGGCTTCTACATCGGACGGCCCATGCCGCTCGAGAAGGTGCTGGGCGCACTGGTTGGCGCTACCATTGGGCGCTCCGCCGACACCAAGACCGCCTGATCGCAGTGACTGCCCGTTCGCACATCCTGCTGGCCGCCGTGGCCGGCATTGCCCTGGGGTACGGTCTCGCCCGCGCACCGCAGTGGTTTGCCGCCCCGCGGGCGGTCCCACCGGCCGTGGCCGCGACGACGGCGAAGCCGGCGGCCGGCCATCAGCTGCTCGACGAGGTGGTGGGCCGCATCCGTCGCGAATACGTGCAACCAGTCCCAGACTCGACCTTCGACGAGGCCGCGGTGAAGGGCATCGTCTCCAACCTCGATCCGCATTCCGCTTTTCTCGACGCCGCCGCATACGACGAGATGCGCGCTGCGACGACCGGCAGTTACACCGGCGTAGGTATCGAGGTCTCCGCTCAGGATGGCCGCGTGGTCGTCGTGACGCCGATCGAAGGCTCGCCTGCCGCGAAAGCCGGCGTGCATTCCGGCGACGTCGTGCTGGCTGTCAACGGCCAGCCCGTCGCTGCCGACAAGCTCGACGAGACGATCGGCCGCATGCGCGGCGTACCGGGCACACAGGTCAAGCTTGCAGTCGGTCGCAAGGGCGAACCGGAACCGCTGGTATTCGCGCTCGAGCGCGGCGAGGTGCACGTGCATTCGGTGCGCGCGGAACCGCTGCCCGGTGGGATCGGGTACGTCCGCATCACGCAGTTCAGCGACTCTACGCCGGACGACCTGGTGCAGGCCCTGTCGACGCTCGTGCGCCACGCGCCGAGGGCGGCGTTCCATCCGTTGCGCGGTCTCGTGCTCGACCTGCGCGGCAATCCGGGCGGCGTGCTCGAATCGGCGGTGAGCGTCGCCGACGCCTTCCTCGATTCCGGCGTGATCGTGCGCGCCGACGGTCGCACGCCCGAGTCGCGTTTCGAAATGTCCGCGACGCCGGGCGATGCGCTCGATGGCCAGCCGCTGGTCGTGCTGGTCGACGGCGGTTCGGCGTCGGGGTCGGAGATCGTTGCCGGTGCGCTGCGTGATCACGGGCGCGCGACGTTGATGGGTGAACGCACCTTCGGCAAGGGTTCCGTGCAGACGGTGATCCCGTTGCGCGACGGCCAGGCGCTGAAGCTCACGACCTCGCTCTATTTCACGCCCTCCGGCACCTCGATTCACGAACGCGGGATCCAGCCCGACATCGCGATCGGCCCGACCGAGAGCGACCATTCACGGCACGCGCCGGTCACGCCGATGCAGGATGCCGCGGTCCTCACGGCCCTCCAGTACCTGAGAGACCGCGGGCTCGGCACGCACTACGCGGCGGTCAAGACTGGGTCAGCTGCGCAGCAGCGCTGAACCGGCGCCGATCAGCGCCCCGAGCAGCAGGGCGAGGATCGGCAGCATGCTCAGGCCGAAACCGGCGCCGCGCTTCGCGGGATCCGCCACGTAGCTGCGCAGGTACACGAAGCGACCCACCAGGTAGACCGCGCCCAGGAGCGCGGCCCACGTCGGGCTGACGTAGTGCGCGAACAGCCAGAGTCCCGGCAGCAGCGCGATCAACAGCTCGAGCGTGTTCATCTGCACGCGAAAGTAGCGCTCGAAGACGGGATGCCCCGTGACCGCCGGACCGTTCACGCCGAACTTGCCGCGCGCCTGGCCGACCAGGACCGCGAAGTAGATGTACTGCATCAGGGCGAGCACGGCGACGATGGCGACGAAGTCCATGGGATCTCGCTTCCGGGGCGGCCGGGATGGGTGTGACCGGCAGCAGATTCCATTACCATCGCGCGCAGGTCAACAGGTGGCGCCCTGCGCCCTCCAGAAAGGAGCGCTCGACATGGTTGGATTCCTGCTGCGTGCCGCGATTTCCGCGCTGGGCCTGTGGGTCGCAAGCCAGCTGCTCGACGGGTTGCACTTCACGACGCCCTCGAAGCTCGCGCTGGCCGCGGTGCTGCTCGGCGTCGTCAACGCGTTCGTGCGTCCGCTCGCCTTCATCCTGACGCTGCCGATCACGATCGTGACGCTCGGCCTGTTCCTGCTGGTCCTGAACGCCGGCATGGTCGCGCTCGTGGCCTGGGTCGTCCCTGGCTTCACGATCTCGGGCTTCTGGACCGCGGTGGGAGCCGCGATCATCGTCGGCATCGTCTCGTGGGCCGCTTCGGGCCTGATCGGCTCGTCGGGCAGGTTCGAGAAGTTCAGCGCCCGCCGCTGAGTTCAAGCGGCTAGAAGTAGCGGTGCGGCATCGTCACCAGCACGACGCCACCGAGCACCACGAGCATGCCCAGCACCTGCTGCGGCGTGAGCGTTTCGCCGAGCACGAGCCAGCCCAGCACCGTCGCGATGGCCGGATTGACGTAGGCGAACGTGGCGACGCGATCCGTGCGCGCGTTCTTCATCAGCCACGTGAAGGCCGAGTAGGTCACCGCCGAGGTGAACACGCCGAGGAAGATCAGCGCGAGCACCCCGGGCAGGCCCCAGTGCCAGCGTGGCAGTTCGCCGGACGCGGTACCCGCGACGAACAGCATCAGGCCACCGAGCAGCATGATGATCGCGTTGAAGCCGATGGGGCCCACGGCCAGAGTCATGTTGCGGTAAGTGATCGTTCCGGCCGACCAGACCATGGCAGCCGCCAGCACCAGCAGTTGCCACCCGATTTGCGGCGTGGGCCGAAAGTCCGCTGGCCAGACCAGCAGCGCCACGCCGATGAAGCCGAGCAGTAACCCGAGCAGGCTGATCCTCGAGAGCGGCTGTCCTTTCGGCCCGAGGGTCCCGAGCCCTGCTATCCACAAGGCCAGGCTGGCGTTGAGCAGCGCGACCTCGTTGGACGGCAGGTGCTTGAGCGCGAACGTCGACGGGCCGCTGCTCAGGGCGATCAAGACGATCGAAAAGAAGCACATCAGTTTCCATTCGTGCGCGGTGCTCGGCAGGCGATAGCCACGGTACAGCGCGAGCGCGAGCAGCACGAAGCCGCCGATGAAGGCGCGACCAGCCGCAAAGAGCAGCGGCGGCAGGTCCGCGACACCGACGCGGATCACGAGGAAGCTCGATCCCCAGACCAGGTAGACCAGCGCGAAGCACGCGTACAGGCGCGCCCTGAAACCGGTCATCGCCCGGGCCGTCGCCGGGCTTCGCGCAGTCTCACCATCCGCGTGAACTCATGCGGCGCGACTGGCGCCGACGCGGTACAGCCAGAACGCAAGCCCGGCGACGACGGCGAGGCCGAGCCCTTCGCCGAACTGCAGCCCCGACCCGAGTGCCAGCACGTCCGCGCGGCCCGACATCACGATCGGGATGGCGATGAAGATGCCCATCAGTGCCTCGCCCGTGATCAGGCCGGCCGCAAACAGGACTCCACTCTGCTTCGCGCGTTCCGCCTGCGGCGAATCGTCGCGGAGCCCTAACCTGCGCTCGACGAGGTGCGCGATCAGGCCGCCGGCGAAGATCGGAACGGACAGCTCGAGCGGCAGGTAGATGCCCACCGCCACGGCGAGCACGGGTGCGCGAAACGGCGCCTTGACGCGCTTGAGGTACTCGTCGACGAGGATGATGCCGACGCCGATCAGCGCGCCGATCGAGATCATGCCCCAGGGCAGTTCGCCGCCGAACATGCCCTTGGCGACGGAAGCCATCAACGTGGCCTGCGGGGCAATCAGTGCATTCGGATGTTCGGCGGTGGGCGCGCCGATGCCGTAGGCCTTGAGCAGCAGGTTGAGGACGGGGGCCATGACGAGCGCGCAGCTTGCAGCACCGATCGCCAGCATCACCTGCTGCCGCCACGGCGTCGCGCCGACGAGTTGCCCGGCCTTCAGGTCCTGCAGGTTGTCGCCGCCGATGCAGGCCGCGCAGCACACGACCGAGCCGATCATGATCGCGGCCACCGGGCCGAGCGCCGCGCCGCGTCCCATCAGCGCGACCAGCAGCAATGACGCGAACAGGATCGTGCAGATGGTGATGCCCGAGACCGGGTTGTTCGACGAGCCGACGAGGCCAGCCATGTATGCCGAGACCGACGTGAAGACGAAGCCCGCGACGATCATGATCACCGTCATCACCAGGCTGATGCCGATGTTGTCCACGATCAGCTGATAGAGGACGAAGAGCGGGATCGTGAACAGCACGAGACCGACCAGGATCGCCTTCATCGGCAGGTCCTGCTCGGTGTGCGAGGTGGCCCGTGCCGCGCCGGCACGCGTGGCGTCCAGGCCGCTGCGGATGCCCGAGGCGAGCGAGCTGCGGATCGAAACCAGCGCCCACATGCCGCCGACGAGCATCGCGCCCACGCCGAGGTAACGGACCTGCGCCGACCAGATGGCATTGGCCATGGTCTCGGCATCGGCCCCCGCGAGCTGCTGTGCCAGCGGCGCGTTGTCCTGCAGGAAATGGGCCGCATAGATGGGGATCGCGACGCTCCAGGAAATCATGCCGCCGATGAGGGCGAGCGCGCCGATGTTGAGGCCGACGATGTAGCCGACGCCGAGCAGCGCGGGCGAGAGGTTGGTGCCGAAATAGGCGAGCCACTTGCCGAAGAAGCCGCTGGCCGCCGCCGTGTCCGGGATCATGCGCAGGCCGCTGCCGGCCGCGAGCTTCGCGAGGCCACCCCCGAGCGCCGCCAGCCCGAGCAGCTTCACGCCCTGCGCCGGGTTGTCACCGGCCTTGAGCACTTCGGCGGCCGCCACGCCTTCGGGGAACTTGAGGTTCTGCTCGACGATCAGCGAGCGCCGCAACGGCACCGAGAAGAACACGCCGAGGATGCCACCGAGGCCTGCGATCGCGAGCACCCAGGCGTAGCGGAAATCGGTCCAGTGCCCGAGGATGACGAGTGCCGGGATCGTGAAGATCACGCCGGAGGCGATCGACGATCCCGCCGACGCGCCGGTCTGCACGATGTTGTTCTCGAGGATCGTGCTGCCGCCGAGCACCCGCAGGACGGCCATCGAGACCACGGCCGCAGGAATCGCGGATGCGATCGTGAGCCCGGCGAAGAGCCCGAGGTAAGTATTTGCGGCGGCGAGCAGGACCGCGAGAATGATGGCGAGGATGATGGCGCGGGGAGTGAGTTGCGCGGGGGCCTGAGCTGCGGTCATGGGTGCGTCCCGGCGGGTGAGTTGCGGCATTAGAGGGGCCGGCAGCCGCAAATGCAATGCCGCGATCGGGTGGGCCCGAATCGAATTTTCAGGTGAGCGTGAACTATGACCAGTCGAACCATGTCCATCTTCATCACCGGCGCCGGCGGCGGCATCGGTTCCGCAACTGCACAACGTTTCGCGGCGGA
>JAOUGW010000253.1 GCA_029865465.1 Gammaproteobacteria bacterium | reverse complement strand
GTGGGACCTGCGTCCGAGCGCGCGGTACCCCACGCTCGAGACGCGCGTGATGGACTCGTGCACTTCGCTCGAGGACTCCGTGCGGCTGGCGGCGCTGAACCTGTGCCTGATGCGCAAGCTGTATCGCCTGCGTCGCGACAACCAGCAGTGGCGTCCGTACCCCGAACTGCTGATAGGCGAGAACCGCTGGCGCGCGATGCGGTATTCCTGCGATGCGGGCCTGCTCGACCTCGGCCGCCAGCGCATCGTCCCGTTTGCGCAGCTCCTGGAAGAGATCATCGAGCTGCTGCGCGAGGACGCGGTCGAACTCGGCTGCCTGCCCGAGATCGAAGGGCTGCGCGAGATCCTCGAGCGCGGCACCAGCGCGCATCGACAGCTCAGGATATTCGAGCGCGCGCTGCAGTCGGGTGCCGACGAGCAGGAAGCGTTCAGCGCGGTCGTGGACTGGCTGGTCGTGGAGACGGCGCGATGACGGTACGAGTGCTCGACCGGCGCCTTTCCGTGGCCCCGATGATGGACTGCACGGATCGCCACTGCCGCTACCTGCTGCGGCTGCTGAGTCCGCGTTCGCTGCTGTACACGGAGATGGTGACCGCGCAGGCGCTGGTCCACGGCCACCTCGACCGCCTGCTGGGGTTCGACGACTTCGAGCATCCCGTCGCGCTGCAGCTCGGCGGATCCGATCCGAGGATGCTCGCCCATGCGGCGAAGCTCGGCGAGCGGTACGGTTACCGCGAGGTCAACCTCAATGTCGGCTGCCCGAGTGATCGCGTGCAGAGCGGCCGCTTCGGCGCGTGCCTGATGGCCGAGCCCGAGATCGTCGCGGAGTGCATGATCGCCATGCGCGCAGCCGTGAGCATTCCCGTCACCGTGAAATGCCGGATCGGCATCGACGAGCTCGAGGACTACGGATTCTTCGAGTGGTTCGTGCTGGCCGTGCAGAAAGCGGGCGTCGACGTGTTCATCGTGCACGCGCGCAACGCCATCCTGCAGGGCCTCACGCCGAAGGAGAACCGCGAGATCCCGCCGCTGCGCTACGAGGTGCCGGAGCGGCTGAAGCGCGAGCACCCCGAGCTCACGGTGATCCTGAACGGCGGCATCAAGACCGTGCCGCAGGTGCGCGAGTGGCTGCCGAAGTTCGATGGCGTGATGATCGGCCGGCAGGTCTACCATGAACCCTATCTGCTCGCCGAACTCGACGCGCACTTGCTCGGCCCCGGCTTCGTGCCGCCGTCGCGTGAGCGGGTGGTGGAACTCTATGCCGACTACGTCGAGCGCATGCTGGCGCAGGGCCATCGCCTGCCGCTCATGCTGCGCCACATCCAGGGCCTCTTTACCGGGCTGCCCAACGCCCGCGCGTGGCGCCGTTACCTGACGGAGCACGCGATCCGGCCCGGCGCGGGACCCGAAGTACTGCGGGATTCGCTGCGGATGTTCCGGGCCGCGGCCTAGCGGTCATGCGGGCGCGATCCCGCCCGCATCGGCGAGCACGGCGGAAAGGGCCGCAACCGCTATAATGCACAGTCGATCCGGATCGATCCGCCCGCTACCGGGCACCCAGGGGTTCTGCCGAGCGTGACCAGCACCGAGACGGAAGTTGCCGTCCTCTTCGCCGACGTCGTGGGCAGCACTCGCCTGTACGAGCTGCTCGGCGACCAGCGTGCGCGCGAGCTGATCCAGCTCTGCGTCGAAATCATGCGCGATGCGACCGTGCGCAACCGCGGCACCGTCATCAAGACCATCGGCGACGAAATCCTCGCGATCTTCCCTACCGTCGATGACGCCGTGAACGCCGGTGGCGAGATGCAGCAGGACGTCGGCGCCCGCCCCGAACTCCTGGTGCAGGGCCAGCACGTGGCGATCCGCATCGGCTGCCACTTCGGGCCGGTCGTGCTCGAGAACAAGGACATCTTCGGCGGGTCGGTGCACACCGCGAACCGCATGACCAGCCAGGCCAAGGCCGGGCAGATCATTCTCTCGGCCGGTACGGTCAACCGCTGTTCACCGGAGTGGCGCGCGGTTTCGCGTCGCGTGGACGTCACCTCGCTGCGTGGCCTCAACGAGGAAATGGAGCTCTACGAGGTCCTCTGGCAGCAGGAAGACGCGACCAGCATGCTGCCCTCGATCGCGATGGGAGGCATGCGCGACGCCCAGCGTATTCGCGTCCGCCACCTCGACCACGAGATCGTGCTCGACGACGCCCGCAACGAAATCACGATGGGCCGGGCCGAGGAGAACAGCGTCGTGCAGAAGGGCACGCTGATCTCGCGCCTGCACGCCAGGATCGAACTGGTGCGCGGCCGCTTCCTGCTGGTGGACCAGAGCACGAATGGCACGTTCGTGCTGAACGCGGACGGCAAGGAGTCGTTCGTGCGGCGCGACTCCGTCGCACTGCAGGGCGAGGGATGCATCGGGCTCGGGAAACTGCCGGATCCGGATGCGGCGGATGTCATCCGCTTCGCGCTCGAGGACTAGCGTCCGCGCGCGTCAGCCGAGCGCCTGCTTCACCTGGCGGTGCTGGTCCTTCAGCTGCGGCGGCACGCGCGCGCCGTAGCTCTCGAGGTACCTGCCGATGTCGTCGATCTCGGCGTGCCACGCGGCCGAATCGATGTTCAGCAGCTGCTGCACGGCGTCGTCGCTCAGCTTGAGCCCCTTGAGGTCGATGTCTTCGGGGCGGGGCAGGAAGCCGATCGGCGTTTCCTTCGCCTGCGCGCGGCCTTCGCAACGGTCGACTATCCACGACAGCACGCGCAGGTTGTCGCCGAATCCCGGCCACAGGAACTTGCCGTCCTTGTCCTGGCGGAACCAGTTGACGTGATAGATCTTCGGCAGCTGCCTGGCCTTGCCCTCGAAGCTCAGCCAGTGCGTCCAGTAGTCGGCGAAGTTGTAGCCGCAGAACGGCTTCATCGCCATCGAATCGCGGCGCACCACGCCCACCTGCCCGACGGCCGCAGCGGTCGTCTCCGACGCCATGCCGGCGCCGATCATCACGCCGTGCGCCCAGTCTCGGGCTTCGTACACGAGCGGCGCGACTTCACGACGGCGGCCACCGAACAGGATCGCCGAGATCGGCACGCCTTCCGGGTGTTCCATCAGGTGCGAGTACGCCGGATTCTGCTTGGCCGAAACGGTGAAGCGCGAATTCGGATGCGCGGCCGGTGTCTTCGCAGTCGCCAGGTCGTACGGCTTGCCCTGCCAGTCGATGACCGGCGTGCCCGTCGTGCGGCCTTCCCACCACGGCTCGTTGTCGGCCGTCAGCGCCACGTTCGTGAAGATCGTGTCGTGATGGATCATCTCGTAGGCGTTGCGGTTGGTCTTCGGGCTGGTGCCCGGCACCACGCCGAAGAAGCCGGCTTCCGGGTTGATCGCACGCAGGCGGCCATCGCTGCCCACGTGCAGCCACGCGATGTCTTCGCCGATCGTCCAGACCTTCCAGCCCGGCATCGTGTCGGGCGGGATCAGCATGCCAAGGTTGGTCTTGCCGCAGGCCGATGGGAATGCGCCCAGCACGTAGTGCACCTCGCCGCGCGGATTTTCCATGCCGACGATCAGCATGTGCTCGGCGAGCCAGCCTTCGGTGCGCGCCTGGAAGCTTGCGATGCGCAGTGCATGGCATTTCTTGCCGAGCAGCGCGTTGCCGCCGTAACCCGAACCGATGCTCTTGATCGAGAGTTCCTCGGGGAAATGCATGATGTAGCGCTTGTCGGGATCGAGATCGCCGATCGAGTGCAGGCCCTTGACGAAGGTGCCGTCCTGCTCGATGCGGCGCAGTGCCGGCGTGCCCATGCGCGTCATGATCCGCATGTTGAGCACGACATAAGGGCTGTCGGTGATCTCGACGCCGCAGCGCGAGTAGGGCGAGTTGATCGGGCCCATGCAGTAGGGCACGACGTACATCGTGCGGCCCTTCATGCAGCCTGCGAACAATTCATCGATCCGGGCATGCGCGCTCGCCGGATCCATCCAGTTGTTGTTCGGGCCGGCGTCTTCCTGCTGCGGAGTGCAGATGAAGGTGAGGTGCTCGACGCGCGCGACGTCCGACGGACTTGAGCGGTGCAGGTAGCACCTGGGGAAGGTCGCCTGGTTCAGTTCGATCAGGTCGCCGGTGCCGAGCATCTGCCCGACGAGTTCGTCGCGCTCGACGTCCGATCCGTTGCACCAGTGGATGTGATCGGGTTGCGTCAGTTTCGCGGTCTGCTCAACCCAATCCTGCAGGGATGTATTCGTAGTCATTAAGGGACCTTGTGCCACAGTCGGTGAATTATAGCCGCCCGACCCCTGTTGCGCTGCGTTGCGACATCAGCTGCGCGTGCGGGAATGTACGCACCAGGCAAAAAAAAGCGCCCTCCGGGGAGGGCGCAATCAGGGGGAGACCTGTGGCCAGGGCCCGCGTCTTGGTCTTACGCGGCGGCGGTGCGGGCCCGGCTTTCGTCCTGCAT
>JAOUGW010000040.1 GCA_029865465.1 Gammaproteobacteria bacterium | reverse complement strand
CCGGCAAGTGGGTTCGCGCGCAACTCACTTCCGCACAGCTGTCGACGTACTTCGTCGGCTACCAGGAGCACTCGGACATGCGCGCCGAGGCCGCGCGGCGCGCGGGTGAGAGGTTCGACATCAAGGCGTACCACGACCAGGTCCTGTCGTACGGCTCGCCGCCGGTGCGGCTGGTGCGCGCGCTGGTGTTCGACGAGGCGATTCGCTGAGGCCCGTCTACCCTGGCGGGAGTGGCCTCAAGACTTCTCGTCGCGGTGCCTGTCACGGCGGGCGACGTCGACGCTGAACAGCGCATGCAGCAGGTTGTCCTGGAAGCTCGCGTTGCCGACGAGCTTCTGGTGCTGCTCGCAGAAGAACAGCGCGTGCGCGATTCGCAGCGACTCTTCCGGTCCCCGCGGCGCGGCGACGTCGAGCGTGCGTCGCCCCAGCAGCGACGACCGCGTGACGACCAGGTCGCCCGGCTCGTGCATCAGCCGTTCGTAGTCGCGGGCTGCAGGCGCGGCGATGTCCGCCACTCGTTCCCGGGCATGGTACCGGCCGTCGATGCTCTCGAGGACCAGGCGCGCCAGCGTCGGCGCGCAATCGCCGCCGAACACCCAGGTCGGCACGTCGCGCGGGTCGGGTTGCGTCGCGAACGAACTGGCGAACGCCCGTCCCCGCTGCAGATTGCGCGCAAGGTACTCGCGGAGCAGGTTGAGATGGCGCCGACCTTCGGCACCTCCGCCGTGGGTGGAGATCGTGCGCGCGGCAATGTTCGGATCGAACAGCGACCAGCCAAAGTCGCGCCAGGTCGCGATGTCGTACAGGTCGGCATCGACACTCTTGCCCTGCACGTCGATGAGCCATGGCACCGCGGGATGCGGCATCATCTCCGTGATACCCGGGCACGTCGCGACGATCTCGGGCGGGATCCTGCGCAGCCCGATCTCTTCGCCGCGCAGCAGGGAGAGCACGGGCTGCAGCGTGCCGAGGCTCGGCGTGCCGACGAGCAGGAGGCGACGGATCGCCGCAGCACCCTCGTAGGTCGGTTCGAGCATTCCCGTCGGCGGCAGGCCCCGCGTGCCGTGTCGCACGAAGTAGCGTGCAATCATGCCACCGCCCGAGTGCGCGACGACGTCCACCTTGAGTCGTGGATCGCCGCAGTCCTGCCGGATTCGGGCGATCAATTCGGCGAGCCCGCGCGCGGCGCGCACGCCGTCGAGCCGGAAATCGTACAGATACAGGTACAGGCCGCAGCCGGGGCCATTGCGCGGTGGAACTCCGGGCAGGCAGCGCTCGTATCCGCCCACGCGTTGCAGCGTATCGATCACCCCGCCGTAGAAATCGCGTCCCAGTCCTGTGCGGAACACCGCGTAGGCTTCGGCATTCTGCGCATCGGGCTCGAGCGTCGCAGGGTCGATCGGCAACTCGAGCTCGCGGTAGTTGCCGAACAGCAGCATGGAGTCGGAGGCGGGCCAGATCTCGCGACCCGAACTGCGTTTCCGGAGACTCGAGCCAAACGCACCGGGAATCAGGATCAGCGGCGGCTGGTCGCCGGGGCGGGAAACGCTCCCGTACATTGCCGCGAGCCGCGGGCGGTCTACCGCCGCGCATCCAGCCAGGGCAAGGCCGGAAGCGATGACACTGCGTCGCGTCCAGCGGCGCATCGAAGTCTCCTTTCTCGTCGCGCCAAGTATCCGCGTCAACTGCGGCAGTCGCATCACGGGAAGTATCACGCAGCTGCGGGGAATGCGCAGCCGTGGCGCAGCAGCCCCTGGCGGCAGCGATTCACGGCCCCGTGGCGGGTTCCCACTTGTACTGGAGGGAAGGCTGCAGCCGCAGCAGCTCGCGGTCGTGCACGCGTTCCAGCAGGAACTGCGCCGCAATGGCGCCGCAGCCAGCGAGGAACATGTCCCATTGCGTGTCCCACACGTCGCCCTGCGTGCCGAGGAACGCGCCTGCCGCATCGCCGCCGGCGATCGCAGCCCACCATTCCGTGAACTCGTAGCACGCGCTGACGCCCAGGATGCTGAGCGTGACCAGCGCCAACAGCCATTTTCCCGGACGCAGCGGCGACGTGCGCAGCAGCAACTCGCGCGCAACGATTGCCGGGCCGAATCCCTGCATGAGGTGGCCGATGCGGTCGTAGTGATTGCGAGTGAAGCCGAACACGTCCTGCATCCAGTTGCCGAACGGCGTGAGCGCGTACGTGTAGTGGCCGCCGTACATCAGGATCAGCGCGTGCACGGCGATCAGCACGTAAGCGAGCGGCGTCAGCGGAAAACTGCGGGCCGTCCACACCAGCAGCGGCGCGGCGACCAGCACCGGCACGACCTCGAGGAACCACGTCAACCGGTCGTACGGTCCGATGCCGGACCACGCGAGCCCGAGCAGCACGATGCCGAGCAGGACGAGCGGCAGGCGCAGGCTGGAATTCATGTCGTTCATGAGGCCGATTATAGGACCCTACCGGTCGAGGAACTCCTCGATGAGGCGGGCGACCGCGGCAGGCTGGTCGTGATGCACCATGTGGCCCGCGCCAGCGACGATCCGTGGCTCCAGCTGCGGCACCAGGCGCCGCACTTGCTCCGGTGCGCCGGCGCCCTGCAGCCGCTCGAGGAAATCCGACTCCGCGCCCGCGACGTACAGCAGCGGCGCCCGTATCTCGGCCCAGCAGGCTTCGACCTCCGCGCGCCGGTACAGCATGGGATTGACGCGCTTGTGCGCCGGGTCGAAGCAGGGACGGACGCGGCCGTCAGGCAACGCCTCGCTCCACGCACGCGCGACGAAATCGCCGCGCTCGGCCGTCAGGCGCGGATTGCGTTTACGCAGCACGCCGGCAAATACGTCGAGGCTCGGGAACACAGCGGCTGGCTCCGGATCACGCCATTGGTCGAGCCAGTCGCGGTAGCGGCCGGGGGCGAGTTCCGGCGGCGCGCCAGGCAGGCCGAAGCCTTCGAGCGTCACCAGCCGCTGCACGCGCCCGGGCCTGAGTCCCGCGTAGATCATCGCGACGTTGCCACCCATGCTGTGGCCGACGAGATCGACCGGCGTGCCGGGCGCCAGCCAGTCGAGCATCGCATCGAGGTCCGCGAAGTAGTCGGGAAACCAGTAGCCCTGCGGGTTCCAGCCGGAGCGGCCGAAGCCACGCCAGTCGGGCGCGATAAGGGTCCATGCCGGTGCGATTTCGTCGGCGACGAACTGGAACGTGGTGCCGCAATCCATGAAACCGTGCAGCAGCACGATCGGCGTCGTGCCGGCCTGGGTTCCCGCCCAACGGGTGAAGTGATGCCGCAGGCCGCGGATGTCACGATGCAGGGATTCGGGCAGGCGGCGAGGCAGGTAGTGGGCGCTCATGGGCGTTCATACTGCATCAGTCACGCGCCAGGCAGCAGGCGGCATTGAGCACGGGCCCGTGTTCGCACCAGAATGCAGACTTCGGCCCGGTCAATGCGGGCAACCGCCGCCGCCCGGACCATGCCCAAACTGCTCGTCTTCCAGCACGTCGCCTCGGAACCGCTGGGTCACCTCGACCCGCTGCTGCGCGCGTCGGGATGCCGCATCCGCTACGTGAATTTCGGCCGCGAGCCACACGCGCAACCGGACATACGACGGTACGACGGCCTCGTCGTGCTCGGTGGCCCGATGAACGTCGACCAGGTGGAGCGGTTCGCGCACCTCGGGACCGAGATCGAGCTCATCCGCGAGGCGGTGAATGCGCAGAAGCCGGTGCTCGGCATCTGCCTCGGTGGCCAGCTGCTGGCAGCGGCGATGGGAGGACGGGTGCGGCCGAATGCCGTGCCCGAAATCGGCTGGTACCGCCTGCATACGCGACCGCCGGCCCATGGCGACAGGCTGTTCCGCCATTTCGAGCGGACGCCGCGCTACGTCTTCCAGTGGCACGCGTACGCGTTCGAGCCGCCGCCAGGGGCCGTGCCGCTGGCATGGACCCGCAGCTGCCGGCAACAAGCCTATCGACTGGGCGACCACGCGTGGGGACTGCAGTTCCACCTCGAGGCCGATGCCGCCCTGATCGACCGCTGGCTGCATCTGCCCGGCGGGCGCAGCGAGATCGAGCGCCACTGGAGTCCCGCGCGCATCGCGCGGATACGGGCTGCCACGCACCGGCATCTCCCGGTCGCCCGGCCGCTCAGCGAGCGGGTGTTCGGGGAATTCGTCCAGCTGTTCTCGCCCCGCCGCTACGCGCACCTGCCCTCACGCTGACCGGGGGACGGGCGTCACTCGCCGAGGAACATGCGGTAGGCGGGGTTCGCGGTCTCTTCGGTGTAGACGTAACCGAGTTCGCCGAGGTACCCGGCGAACCGCTCTGCATCTGCCGGCGGGACCTGCACGCCGGCAAGCACGCGCCCGTAATCGGAGCCGTGGTTGCGGTAGTGGAACAGGCTGATGTTCCAGTGCGCGCCCACCGCCTCGAGGAAGCGCAGCAGCGCGCCCGGGCGTTCCGGGAATTCGAAACGGAACAGGCGCTCGTGCTGCAGTCCGTGCGCGTGGCCGCCCACCATGTAGCGCACGTGCAACTTGGCCATCTCGTCGTCGCTCATGTCGATGACGCGGTAACCCGCATCGGCCACCAGCGCCAGCAGATCTTCCTTCTCGCGCTGGCCTTCGGCCAGCGAAATCCCCGCGAAGATGCGGGCGGAGCTCGAGTCGTCGTAGCGGTAATTGAACTCGGTGACGCTGCGGCGGCCGAGCAGGCGGCAGAAGCGCAGGAAGCTGCCGGGCTGCTCGGGAATCTCCACCGCCAGCAAGGCTTCGCGCTGCGCGCCGATGTCGGCCCGCTCCGCGATGTGACGCAGGCGGTCGAAGTTGACGTTGGCGCCGCAGTTGAGCGAGATCAGCGTCCGGCCCGTGCATTGCTCGCGCGCGACGTAGCGCTTGATGCCGGCCACGGCCAGCGCGCCCGCGGGTTCGGCGATCGTGCGGTTGTCCTCGAAGATGTCCTGGATCGCGGCGCAGATTTCGTCCGTGGTAACCAGCAGCACCTCGTCGACGTACTTGCGCGCGAGACGGAACGTCTCCTCGCCGACGCGACGCACGGCCACGCCATCGGCAAAGATGCCGACACGGTCGAGCGTGACACGCTCACCGGCGCGCAGCGAATCGTGCATGCTCGCCGCGTCTTCCGGCTCGACGCCGACGATGCGCACCTGCGGATAGAGCGACTTCACGTACGTCGCAATGCCGGCGATCAGCCCGCCGCCGCCGATCGGCACGAAGATCGCGTGTGGCGGCGCAGAACATTGCCGCAGGATTTCCATGCCGATCGTGCCCTGGCCGGCGATCACGTCGGGGTCATCGAATGGATGGATGAAGGTGAGCCCGCGTTCGCGCGCCACACCCATGGCGTGCTCGAACGCGTGATCGAAATCGTCGCCCTCGAGCACCACTTCGCCGCCGAGGTCGAGCACTGCCTGCACCTTGATGTGCGGCGTCGTTTGCGGCATCACGATGACGGCGACGATGCCACGCCGCCGCGCCGCGAGCGCGACACCCTGCGCGTGGTTGCCGGCCGACGCGCAGATCACGCCGCGCGCCGCCGTGGCGTCGTCGAGCGTGGAGATCTTGTTGTAGGCGCCACGGAGCTTGAACGAAAAGACCGGCTGCAGGTCTTCACGCTTGAACAGCACGTCGTTGCCGAGGCGCCGACTCAACCGGCGGGCCGGCTCGAGCGGGGATTCGATGGCGACGTCGTAGACGCGCGCCTTCAGGATGCGTTCGATGTAACTTTCTTGCATGGCGATGGCTTGCGGGATCACCGCGTACGTTACCATCCTTCGACCCCGGAACCCCCCTTCGCCACGAGCGGCCAACGAATCTTGCGCATCGAACTGATCATGACCGCGCTCGCGGGATTCGCGGGTGGCCTGGCCGGCACGCTCTGGGGCGGCATGGTCTCGGCAGCGCTGCTCGCGCGCAGGCCCGAACTGCGGGCGGCGGGCTGGCGGCCCGATTCAGGCTGGCGCGTCCTGCACACGGCGGCGCTTCATGGTCTATGTGGCGCGGCGGCCGGGCTCCTTTTCTGGCTCGGCTGGGGTCTGGCGGCATTCACCGGCACGCCCTGGTTCGTCGTCGGCGCGACGTACGGCGTGCTGCTGTGGTTCGCCACCGCGCTGCCGGCACTGGCCCTGCTGGCGCTGCGATTGCCGGCGCTGCGGGCCGCCGTGGTCGTCATGGCCGTCGAGGCGCTCGTCGCGACGCTCTCGATCGGTCTGCTCTGTGCTTTCGTCTGGCATCGTGCCGCGTAGAATCCATCGCTCTTTCGCTAGACCCATTGCTGGGGGAAATTCGCATGCAGATGATCCACCGGGCGGCGCTATGCCTCGCCCTGCTCCTCGCCGGGACCGCGTCGCACGCTCTGACGGCCACGGAACTCGTCGCGAAGAACGTCGAGGCCAAGGGCGGCGCAGTGGCGCTGCAGGCCGTGAAATCCCTGCGCCGCGAAGGCCGGCTCGTCGTCAATGGCGGCCAGTTCGTGCTCGAACTCGCCGAGACCAAGCAGCGGCCGGATTCGATCCGCACGGAAGTCAGCATGCAGGGCCTCGCGCAGGTCCAGGCGTACGACGGCAAGGACGGCTGGCGCATCGACCCGTTCGGCGGCCGCAAGGACCCCGAGCGCATGCCGGCGGACGACGTCAGGGAATTCATCGAGGACGCCAGCATCGATGGCGTGCTGCCGGATGCCGCTGCGGCCGGCAACCTCATCGAATACCTCGGCACCGAAGACGTCGACGGCACGCCCGCGCACAAGCTCAAGGTCATGCGCAAGGAAGGCGGCGTGCAGTACGTCTACCTCGACCCGGACTACTTCCTCGAGATCCGGGTGGAGAGCCAGCGCCTCGTGCGCGGCGTCAAGCGCACCTCGGTCACGGACTACGGCAATTACGAGAAGGCAGGCGGCGTGTTCTGGCCGCTCTCGATCGAGTCCGGCATCAAGGGCGAAGGTGATCCAGCCAGGTTCGAATACAGGTCCGCGGTAGTCAACCCGACGATCGCGCCGGACTATTTCTCGTTCCCCGCGACTGCGAAGAAGTAAGGGAGTCCCGACCATGAGTATCCTGCGTGCCTCCCTGCTCGCCGTGGCCCTGCTGCCGTCGGCACTCTTCGCCGCGGCGCCCGCTGAACCCGCAGCCCCGGCCTTCGACTCCTCGATCATTTCTGGTCTCGGCGCGCGCAACATCGGCTCCGCGACGATGAGCGGCCGCATTTCGTCCCTCGACGCGACGACGCTCGCCGACGGCAAGCTGGCGCTGTGGGTCGGCGCTGCGAGCGGCGGCGTCTGGAAATCGCTCGACGGCGGCACGACCTTCACGCCCGTGTTCGACGACCAGCCGGTGCAGTCCATCGGCGCGGTCGAGATCGACCAGCGCAATCCCGAGACCGTCTGGGTCGGCACCGGCGAGGCCTGGACGCGCAACAGCGTCTCCGTCGGCAACGGCATCTACAAGACGGCCGACGGCGGCGACACCTGGCAGAACCTCGGCCTCGCCGGCTCCGAGCGTATCGCCGACATCCGCATCGATCCGCGCGCCAGCGACACCGTGTATGCGTGCGTCACCGGGCGGCTCTGGAGCGACTCGCTCGAGCGCGGCGTGTACCGCACGCGCGACGGCGGCAGGACCTGGCAACAGGTGCTGCAGGCGCCGAACGCCTCGACCGGCTGCGCCAGCCTGAGCATGGACGAAAAGAATCCTGACGTGCTCTACGCCGCGCTGTGGGATTTCCGCCGCAAGGGCTGGACGTTCCGCTCCGGCGGCGAATCGCCGACGGCAACGTCGGCGAGTGCCCTGATGGTGACGCGCGACGGCGGCCAGACCTGGACCGAAGTGACGCCCGAGAAGAACACAGGCTTCGCGCAGAAGCCCTACGGTCGCATCGCGGTCAACGTCGCGCCGAGCGATTCGAAGCGCGTGTATGCGTTCGTCGAGTCGACGCAGAGCGCGCTCTACGTCAGCGACGATGGCGGCGCCAGCTGGGAAGCGCGCGACCGCAGCCAGTGGATGGTCTGGCGCCCCTTCTACTTCGCGCGCATGACGGTCGACCCGCACAACGCCGACCGCGTGTTCAAGGACGACGGCGCGCTGATCCTGTCGGAAGATGCGGGCCGCAGCTTCAGCGCGGTCGGCGGCTTCCAGGGCATGCACGGCGACGTCCACGACGTGTGGGTCAACCCGAAGAACCCGAAGCACGTGATCTCGGGCGACGACGGCGGCTTGTGGCAGAGCCACGACGGCGGCAGCAAGTGGTGGAAGGGCGAGAACCTGCCGATCTCGCAGTTCTACCACGTGAGCGTCGACGACGAGGATCCGTACCACGTCTACGGCGGCCTGCAGGACAACAGCAGCTGGATGGGCGATTCGGCCTATCCGGGCGGCATCACCAACAGCCGGTGGGAAAACATGTACGGCGGCGACGGCTTCTGGATGTTCTCCGACCCGGCGGACGCCAACTACCTCTACACGGAGTACCAGGGCGGCGCCGTCGCGCGCGTGAACAAGCACACGCACGAGGCGCGCGACATCCAGCCGAAGGCGCGCGCCGGCGAGAAGCTGCGCTTCAACTGGAACACGCCGCTGCACCTGTCGCCGCACGAGAAGGGCACGCTCTACATCGGCTCGCAATTCCTGTTCCGCACGCGCGACCATGGCCAGACGTGGGACCGCATCTCGCCGGACCTGACGACCAACGATCCACAGAAGCAGCGCCAGGAGGAAACCGGCGGCGTCACGGTCGACAATTCCGCCGCGGAGATGCACACGACGATCTACTCGATCAGTGAATCGCCGCAGTCGGCAGGCACGATCTGGGTCGGCACCGACGACGGCAACGTGCAGCTCACGCACGACGGCGGCAAGAGCTGGACGAACGTCACCGGCAACCTCAAGGGGCTGCCGAAGGCCTCGTGGGTGAGCTGGGTGGAGGCGAGCCGGCACGACGCGGCCACCGCCTACGCGACGTTCGACCGCCACACCTTCGGCGATCACGACCCCTGGCTCTACGTCACGCGCGACTACGGCAGGAGCTGGCAGCCGCTCGTCACGCCGAAGGACACCCGCGGCATCCGTGGCTACGCGCACGTCGTCAAGGAAGACGCCAACACCCCGGACCTGCTGTTCCTCGGCACCGAATTCGGCCTGTGGATTTCGATCGACGGCGGACAGCAGTGGGCCGCGTTCAAGGGCGACGAGTTCCCGGCCGTGGCGGTGCGCGACCTCGTGATCCAGCCGCGTGACAACGACCTCGTGGTCGGCACGCACGGTCGGGGCATCTGGATCATCGACGACATCACTCCGCTGCGCGCGTTGAGCACCGGCTTGATGACCAAGGAAGCCGCGTTCATCGGCGCCCGTCCCGTGCAGCAGCGCATCAGTGGCCCGGGCGGCTGGGCGAACGGCGCGGCGGTGTTCGTCGGCGAGAACCCGCCGGGCGGCGCCGTACTCACGTACTACCAGCGCACGCGTCACCTGTTCGGCAGCCTCAAGCTCGAGATCCTCGATTCGAGCGGACGCGTCGTCGACGAGCTGCCGGCCAGCAAGCGCCGCGGCCTCAACCGCGTCGAATGGTCGATGCGCGAGAAGCCCCCACGTGTCCCGCCTGCGGTGCAGCTGGCCGGTGCCGGCACGCAGGGCCCGCGCGTGCTGCCAGGCACCTACACCGCGCGCATGACCAAGGGTGGCAAGGTGTACGAGCAGAAGTTCGACGTAGGCCTCGACCGGCGCGCGAAGTTCACCGCTGACGAGCGCAAACAGCAGTACGACACGGCCATGCGCGTGCACAAGCTGTTTGGCGCGGAAACGGCCGTGCTCGAGCGCATCCGGGCTTTGCGCTCGAGTGTCGCTGCGGCTGGCGAGGTTGCGGCCGTCGATGCGGCGGCCAGGGCGAAGCTCGCGGCGTTCGACGCCAGGCTCGACGACGTGCTGAAGCGCATCGTCGCCACCAAGGAAGGCGGCGCGATCACGGGCGAGGAACGCCTGCGCGAGCACACCGACCAGCTCTACGGCGCAATCATGAGTTACGAAGGCGCGCCGGCGGCGTACCAGGTCGAGCGCATCGGCGTGCTCGAAGCCGAACTCGCCGACATCGAGAAGCAGTTCGAGGGATTGGCGGGAGCGGAGCTGCCGGGCCTGAACCAGGCGCTGCAGGGGGCGGGTCAGCCGGCGATTGCTGTGCCGCCGAAGGTGCCGGCGACGGCGGATACCGGGATCAGTTCGGCGAACGCACACTGGCTTGCGACGCGCAAGCGCAAGGACAGGAAGGCGCTGTTCCACGGCCTGCCGCAGGACACGGTCCGGCTCTGGTAGCGCAGGCTGGCAGGGCCAGTCGCAGGGACGTCAACCGGGTGCGCTGGCCGCCGCTAGCGCAGGGTCTCCTCGCGGGCTTTCCGGGCCATGCCCACGATGGCCACCGCAACTGCGCCAGCGGCGAGTCCTACGAGCAGGCTGGCCAGCATCGGTGTCATCGCCGACAGGGCCGGCCCCACGCCATTCACGCCCGCTCCGCGCTCGGCGATGTCCTTGAGGGCGTGTTCGAGCCACGGGGTGCCGTGCGCAAGGATGCCGCCGCCGACGAGAAACATCGCCGCCGTACCCAGGACTGACAGCAGCTTCATCAGCCATGGCGCGGATGCCAGCACGCCGCGCCCGAGGCCGCGCACGAGCGAAGGGACCACACCACCGCCCCGGCGCTGGCTCAGGTACAGGCCGGCGTCGTCGAGCTTCACGATGCCGGCGACCAGGCCGTACACGCCCACGGTCATGAGGACGGCGATGCCGACCAGCACCGCGACGCGCACGCCGAACGCGGCGGACGCCACGGTGCCCAGCGTGATGACGATGATCTCCGCGGAGAGGATGAAGTCGGTGCGCACGGCGCCCTTGATCTTGTCCTTCTCGACCGCGCGCAGGTCGGCTGCGGGATCGACCAGGGCCTTCCGTAGTTCCTTGCGGTGCTCGTCGACCTCCGCGCGATGCACCAGCAGGTGCCAGATCTTCTCGAAACCCTCGTAGCAGAGGTACAGGCCGCCGGCCATGAGCAGCGGGACGATCGCCCACGGCGCGATCGCACTGATCGCGAGCGCCGCAGGGACGAGGATGGCCTTGTTGACCAGGGAGCCCTTCGCCACCGCCCACACGACCGGGAGTTCACGGTTGGCCTTTACGCCCGCAACCTGCTGCGCGTTCAGCGCCAGGTCGTCGCCGAGGACCCCAGCGGTCTTCTTCGTGGCGGCTTTGGCCAGGACGGAGACGTCGTCCAGCACGCTGGCGATGTCGTCCAGGAGAGCGAGGAGGCTGGCGCCGGCCATGGAATCACCCGGACTGCTGAGAAGCCGTCATGTTACGGTCGGCTGCAGCACGGTGCTAACGCTTGTGCGCCTGACCGCTCCCTCTACTCCCGGGAATCCGCTCAGGACGGGAACTCGAGTGGCGGTGCGAGGCTCCTATGATGCATGTGCGTGCGAGCGCTCAGGGACCGAACGTCCGATCAATCCGATCGACGCGCTGCGGCACGAATGACCGCGTGCCAGGCGCCTGCAGGTGCCGCGCTTGACGCGAGACCGGCGGTGCTCACGTACTCAGCGTAAAGATGCTTTATCAGCGATCGAGGAAGTCGCGTGCGTACCGCACGACTTCCTCGGCATCCGCGTCGAGCACGTTGCCCGTGGGGTGGGAGAGGTCGGCTCGACGCGCATCGCGCAGCAGCGCTTCGGTGCGACCCGTCGACTCCCAGAACTCGTCACGCGCACGCAGGATCATCACGGGCAGCTTGAGCAGCGGCAGGCGCTCGCCGACCTGGTAGCTGCCATCCGACGACGGCACGCCGATCAGGATCAGCCGGCGCACCTGCGCGGGCCTGTTCAGCGCGAGTTCGATGGCCGCCAGCGCACCGGCCTGGTATCCGATCACGTCCACCTGCCTGAGGCGCAGCGAGTCGACCAGGTCGACGAGCGCAGCGGCGTGATCAGCCACGACCGGCGCGTGCTCGGGGGTGTCGGACTCACCTGAACCCGGCAGGTCCGGGGCATAGACGCTGCGGTCACGGCCGAGGTCGCGCAGCACCGGTCGGAACGCCCGGCCCGTCAGGGTCGACGGCGTGATGCAGACGAGCGGAGTCAGCTCGTCGAAGCCGCCACTCGACGGAAACGACGTGTGCAGATGCAGCTGTCCGAATCGGCAGTCGA
The DNA here is from genome assembly GCA_029865465.1 of Gammaproteobacteria bacterium. Taxonomy (GTDB): domain Bacteria; phylum Pseudomonadota; class Gammaproteobacteria; order Steroidobacterales; family Steroidobacteraceae; genus RPQJ01. The sequence goes on along the minus strand of JAOUGW010000040.1, from coordinate 5,805 downwards.
CGTACATCTTGCGCAGGTGGATGGTCACGGGAGGGGAACTCCTGCTCGAAAGTGCGGCGCTGCGGGCGATCGTGCTGGCGGAAATGCGGCTCACTGGCTGATCCTCGGTGGGCAATCGGCGTTCGTGCGGCGCATTCTCCGCGCGCCCGGCCTGCCTCACGTTGATTCAGCTCTCACTCCAGCCGCGATCGGCATGACTTAATGCTGCACCGGGCACGCCGCGCGCGTCCACCTGAGTGGGAGCGGAATTATGTCGCGTCGTGCTCACGCCGTGTCGAGGTACCACTCGTAGTCGCGGTCGCTCACGAGCGCGCCGAACTTTTCGGCCTCGTGGCGCTTGATGGCGAGGAAGACGTCGAGGAATCCGGGGCCGAGCGTGTCGCGCAGGAACGCGGAAGACGCGGCCTTTTCGAGCGCGGCATGCCACTGCGTGGGTAAGGTGACGCGCGGCTCCTGGGCGTAGCCGTTGCCCACCACCGGCGGCCCGGGATCGAGCCGATGCTCGACGCCGTGCAACATGCCGCCGAGCACCAGCGCGGCGACGAGGTAAGGGTTCGCGTCGGCCCCGGCCACGCGGTGCTCGACGTGGCGGCTCGCCGGTGGTCCGGCGGGCACACGCAGACTGACGGAGCGGTTGTTGATGCCCCACGTGACGGCGACCGGCGCATAGCTCATCGACCGGAAACGGCGATACGAATTGGCGTTGGGCGCATAGATGGCCATGCCATCGGCGAGCGTCGACCGCAGACCGCCGATCGCGTGCCGCAGCAGCGGACTGCCCGCCGGATCATCGGCAGCACATGCGTTGTTGCCGCTGCTGTCGGCGAGGCTTGCGTGCAGGTGCATCCCCGAGCCGGCCTGTTCGACAAACGGCTTGGCCATGAAACACGCCATGCGTCCGTGCCGCGCGGCGACGCCGCGGACGGCGCGCTTGAACAGGACGGCTTCGTCGACCGCGCGCATTGCATCGGCCCGGTGCTCGAGCGTGATCTCGAACTGCCCCGGCGCGTACTCGGACATCAGCGTGCGCACGGGCAGCCCCAGCGCCTGCGCCGACGCATAGAGGTCGTCGAACAGCGGCGACATGTCGTCAAGGCGGCCGAGACCGTAAGCGTCGATGCGACTGCGACGCTCGCCGCTCAGCATGCCGGCCGACGGCACCAGCCGGCCGGTTGCGTCGCGTTCGAGCAGGTAGAACTCGAGTTCAACGGCGACGACGGGTGTCAGGCCGGCGGCTTCGCAGCGCGCGACGACCCCGGCAAGCGCGTGGCGCGGATCGGCTTGCGACGGCCGGCCGTCAAGCTCGTACATCGTGCCGAGGACCTGCGCCGAAGGCCGCTTGAGCCATGGCGCCCGGGCGAGTGATCCCGCGACGGGCCGGCAGCACTGGTCGGCATCGCCAACTTCCCAGACCAGCCCAGTGCCCTCGACGTCCTCGCCGGTGATGTCGAGACCGAGGATGGAGCCGGCGACGTTGCGACCACTGCCGTAGAGCGCCGCGAGCTCTTCCCGCGCCACGTTCTTGCCGCGACCCACGCCGCACGCATCGGTGATGACCAGTTGCACGGCCTCGATGTCGGGGTTCGCGTCGAGGAACGCCCTGGCTTCCGCAGCCGTGCCGACGCCGCGTGGCAATGTGTTCTTTGCATGCATGGTGGAGTGGGCCCTTCGGCTGCGGCCTTGCATGCATAGTGACGGATGCACTCGCGCGGTGGCAAGCTCACCGCCCTTCGCCGCACGCCCGGGAGGGCCGGATGGCCGCCGCGTATTCGCTTGCCTGGGACGTGCCACTGCACGGCTGGAACACGTTCCATCTGGACGCGCGCGCCCGATGCCTGGCCACCGTGCACGATGCAGCGGCGCTGCCTGCCCTGCTGGCAGAGCCTGCGCTGCGGAACCTGCCGCTGATGGTGCTTGGCGCAGGGAGCAACGTGCTCTTCGCCACCGAACGGTTCGACGGTTGCCTGGTTCACCTGCAGTCACGTTCGGCCCGTATCGTGGGCGACGAGGGCGACCACGCGTGCGTGCGAGTCGATGCCGGGTTTGAATGGGACGAGCTCGTCGACTGGACGCTCGATCAGGGCCTGCAGGGCCTCGAGAACCTTGCGCTGATTCCCGGCCAGGCAGGGGCAGCACCGATCCAGAACATCGGCGCCTACGGCGTCGAAGTTGGCGCGTTCATCGCGGCCGTGCACGTCTTTGACCGGCAGACGGACGCCTTCGACCGGCTGACGGCCGAACGCTGCGGGTTCGGTTATAGGGACAGCGTGTTCAAGCGCGCACCTGATCGCCGGATCGTCACCGCCATCGAGCTGCGATTGCCCAGGGCCGGCGCGACGAACCTCTCGTACGCCGGGCTGGCCGAGGAACTCGCCGCGATGGGAGGACTGGAATCGACGCCGCGCAACGTTGCCGCCGCAGTGCGACGCATTCGCCGGCGCAAGCTGCCGGACCCTGCCGTCGCTGGAAACGCCGGCAGTTTCTTCAAGAACCCGGTCGTAACGCGCGCAGTCGCCGTCGAACTGCAGTTGCGCTTCGAGCGCATGCCGGTCTTTCCGGCGGCAACCGATGCCGAGCGCAAGCTCTCGGCCGCGTGGCTGATCGAGCAGGCCGGGTGGCGCGGTTTCCGCGACGGCGATGCCGCCGTGTCGGCACAGCACGCCCTGGTGCTGGTCAATCTGGGTCATGCGACCGGGCCACAGTTGCTGGCGCTGGCGCGCCGCGTCGCGGCTTCGGTGCAGGAGAAATATGGCGTGACGCTGGAGCCCGAGCCGCGGATCGTCGGGGCGACGTTCCAAGCGTGCCCCGCTGAACAGTTGCCGCAGGCGTGACGGGTTACCAGACGCCGGTGTTCGGCATGCTCAGCCAGGGCTCGGCCGGCGCCTGTGCCACGCCCTTCTGCAACAGCTCGATCGAAATGTTGTCCGGCGACCTGACGAAGGCCATGCGGCCATCGCGCGGCGGGCGGTTGATCGTGATGCCGTGCTCCATGAGACGGCGGCACGACTCGTAGACGTCATCGACTTCGTACGCGAGGTGGCCGAAGGCGCGGCCGGTGCCGTACTCCTCGCGATCCCAGTTGTAGGTGAGCTCGACCTGCGCGTCGTCGTCCCCGGGCGCGGCCAGGAACACCAGCGTGAACCGGCCCTTTGGATACTCGGTGCGGCGCAGTTCGCGCAGCCCGAGCGCGTCGCAGTAGAACCTGAGCGAGGCGTCGAGGTCGGTGACGCGGACCATCGTGTGCAGGTATTTCATGCGCGGATGTTACCGCGGGCGTCACGTTCCGGGCAGCGGCACTTGCGGTAGACCGCGTTCCGACGCAGGCTCGCACCCCATGAAAGGCAACGTTGCGTCGACCCTGCGGGCACTGCTGGCACCAGTCCTTGTCGTACTGGCCGGCGGGGCCGGGTGTGCGTCGGCTGCCCGGACGGCGGAGACACCCGTCGCCGCACCGGCCGCGGCTGGGAGTTCCAAGGCCGACGAGCGCATCCTCGGCTCCGCTGCGGCGCAGGTCATGATCATAGAGTTCACGGACTTGCAGTGCCCGTACTGCGCGCGGTTCGCCCGCGACACCTGGCCGCTGCTGCGGGAACGCTACGTGGATGCGGGCAAGGTCCGGTTCGCCACGCGCGACCTGCCGTTGCCGATGCACGAGTTCGCCCTGCCCGCCGCCGTGGCCGCTCGCTGCGCAGGGCAGCAGGGCAGGTTCTGGGAGTACCGCGAGGCGCTGTTTCGCGACCAGTCACTCCTGGGCCAGGAACGGTACGCAGAGCTGGCAGGCACGTTCGGACTGGATACCCAGCGCTTCGAATCCTGCCGTGCCGATCCCGCGGTGCTGCAGGCGGTGCGCGCAGATGCGGCCCTGGCGGCCTCGAGCGGCATCGCGTCGACGCCGTCGTTCGTGATCGGCCGCGTCGTCAACGGCGAGTTCGAAGGCGAGTTGCTGTCCGGAGCCCAGCCCTTCGAGGTGTTCCAGCAGCGGCTCGACTCACTGCTGCAGCAAGCGCAGCAATAGCCCGCTCGCCGCGGCTGCGAGCAGGACAGGCCCGAGCGACCAGCGCGCCCGCTCGAGCAGGAACCACGCCGCGAGCGCGATCAGCACGGCATTCCAGTCTGGCGCGGCACGCCACCCATGCGGGAACAGGACCACCTGTGCGAGCAGCAGCACCAGCGTTGCAATGACGCCGACGACCGCAGCGGTGATCGCACCGAGCGCGCCTTCGATGCGCACGTTGCGCGTCAGCCGCTCGACGTAGGGCGCCCCGAGCAGGATGAACAGGAACGACGGCAGGAACGTCGCCCAGGTCGCGAGCGCGCCTGCGAGCAGCGCCGAGCCGAGCGGCGACAACGGTCCGGGCTGGTTCCAGCCAGCCATGAACCCCATGAACTGCAGCACGATGATCAACGGACCCGGGGTGGTCTCCGCGAGCGCCAGTCCCGCGACGGACTGGTCCGCCGTGACCCATGCGAGCTTGTCGACGAGCTGGCTCGTGACGTAGCCGAGCACGGCGTACGCACCACCGAAGGTGACCAGCGCGGCCTTCGTGAAGAACAGGTAGATCGCCGCCCACAGCGAGCTGCCGCCAAGCGTGGCCACCACGGCGAGCAGCGGGACCAGCCACAGCGCGAGACCGACGGCGGCGATCCTCGCGGTCTGCGCGCCGCCTGCCGGTGCAGCGCTCGAAGCGCCCCTCTCGTGCGGCGCTGCTTGACGCGCGACCCAGGCGCCCACCGCCGCCGCCAGCAGCAACACGACGGGAAACGGTACGTGCGCGAGCTCGAGTGCCACGAACGACGCAGCCGCGAGGAATACGTGCAGCGCTGATTTCACGGCACGGCGCGCGATGCGCGCCATCGCCTGCAGCACCAGCGCGACGACCGCAGCCTTCAGGCCGTACAGCAGCGACGCTACCCAGGGCAGCGACCCATGCGCCACGTAGACGTAAGAGAGCGCGAACAGCAGCAGCACGGCCGGCAGAACGAAGCCCAGCCCCGCAGCGAGCCCGCCGCGGATGCCGTGCATCTTCCAGCCGAGGAAGATCGCGAGCTGCAGCGCTTCGGGCCCGGGCAGCAACATGCAGAAGTTCAGCGCGCGCGTGAATTCGCGGTCGTCGAGCCAGTGGCGGCGCTCGACGACCTCGCGGTGGAGGATGGCGATCTGGCCCGCGGGGCCGCCGAACGAGACGAAACCGAGCTTGGCCCAGAAGCGAGCGGCGTCTGCGAACGGTGGCGGACTGCTGGGCGGGGGCGCCATGGGCACAAGTATCACGGCAACCGGCGACGAGTCGCCGAGAAGATCTAAGAGAATCGGGGACGCGCAGGCGCCGTCAGAACATCTCCGACGCGCCGGGCTCCGCCGTCGTGAGGTTGGCCGTGCGCGATTCGATGAAATCGCCCGTGATCATTTCGTCGTAGGCCTGGCCCGGACCGACCATCGGATACACGCCCGCTTCCGTGTCGATGATCACCTCGAGGAAGGCCGGGCCCTTGAACTCGATGAATTCCTTGACGACGCGCGGCACGTCGGCCTTGCGATCGAGCCGCACGGCGAACTGGTAGCCGTCGGCCTGCGCGGCCTTGACGAAGTCCTTCTTGTGCAGCGACTTGTCGCTGGCCGACAGGCGGCCCTTGAAGAAGAGCTTCTGCCACTGCTTGACCATGCCGTCGCCGAAGTTGTTCAGCACGACCACCTTGATCGGCAGGTCGTAGGTGGTGACGGTCTCGAGTTCGCCGAGGTTCATGCGGATGCTGGCATCGCCGTCGATGTCGATCACGAGCTTGTCGCGACGGGCGAACTGCGCGCCG
>JAOUGW010000039.1 GCA_029865465.1 Gammaproteobacteria bacterium | reverse complement strand
AGTGGTCGGTGACGCTCGACCTCGAGGATGGGCAGACGGCGCTCGAGACGTTGCTCACGCGCAGGATCGGTACCGCGGGTGCGCGCCTGCATGCCGGTCGCTCGCGCAACGACCAGGTGCTCACGGCACTTCGTCTCTACTTGCGCGATGCCGTCGAGACCCTCGCCGAAGGAGCGCGGCACGTCGCCGAAGCGCTGGACGGGCTGGCAGCGGACCAGGGCTCGATAGTGCTGCCTGGCTACACGCACATGCAGCAGGCGATGCCGAGTTCTGTCGCACTCTGGGCGCGGGGCTTCGCTGCGGAAATCCGCGACGACAGCGAAGGTCTGCGCCATGCACACCGGCGCATCGGCAAGAATCCGCTGGGTTCGGCGGCGGGTTACGGCACACCGAACCTGCCCGTGAACCGCGATGCGACGCGCGCGAAGCTCGCCTTCCCTGCGAATCACGAGCCGGTGACTGCCGTGCAGCTCTCGCGGGGCAAGGCGGAAGCCGAAGTGCTGTTCCAGGTGACGCTGCTGATGCAGGATCTCGGCCGGCTCGCATCCGACCTGCTGCTCTTCTACACGCGCGAGTTCGGCTTCTTGCAGCTGCCCGATGAATTCACGACCGGCTCGTCGATCATGCCGCAGAAGCGCAATCCGGACGTTTTCGAGCTGGTGCGCGGCCGGACGGCGACGGCCCAGGCGTGCCTGTCGGAAGTGCTCGGCATCACGGCCAAGCTGCCCTCGGGCTATCAGCGCGACCTGCAGCTGATCAAGGCGCCGCTGTTCCGCTCGATCGACATCTGCGTCGAGTCGCTCGACATCATGGCCGCGGCCATTCCGCAGGTGCAGTTCGTGCCGGAGCGCATCCGCATGGACGCCGACATCCATGCGGCGGCGGCGGCCAACGAGCTGGTCGCGAAGGAGGGGATTCCCTTCCGCGAGGCTTACCAGCGCGTCGGCGCGAAGCACCGCAAGGACACCTAGCCGCACGTTGACAATCCCGGCTGTCGGTTCATCCTTGCGCATCGTCACGGCCGCAAGGAGTCTGGATGTCGCTGCTGGGAGAACTGAAGAGACGCAACGTCTTCCGCGTCGCGACATTTTACGTGGTCGCCGCGTGGATCCTCCTGCAGGCCGGGGACCTGTTGTTCGACACGCTCGGCGTGCCGCCTTTCGGCATGAAGCTGCTGCTAGGCCTGCTCATCCTGGGATTCCCGCTCGCATTGATCTTCGCCTGGGTTTTCGAACTCACGCCCGAAGGCCTCAAGCGCGAGCACGAAGTCAGCCGCGACGCCTCCATCGCCGCGCAGACGGCCAGCAAGCTCAATCTGCTGATCGTAGGGTTGCTGGTCATCGCGATCGGCCTCGGCATCGCAAACTGGCTGGGACATCGCCAGGAAAGGGATACAGGCCAGGTCGCGGGGACAAGCCAGCCCAAGCCGACATCCGCCACGACGGCCCTGTCAGGCAACGTCGCGTCGACGGCTGGGCCCGGGATTGGCGCCGGCGTCTCAATCGCCGTGCTGCCGTTCGTCAACATGAGCGACGATAAGGCCAACGAGTACTTCTCGGACGGCCTGACCGAAGAACTGCTGAACGTGCTGGCCAACGTGCCGGGATTGCGCGTGATCGCCCGCACGTCGTCATTCGCCTACAAGGGCAAGGACGCAAAGATCGCCGACGTTGCGCGCGACCTGTCCGTCGACCACGTGCTCGAGGGCAGCGTGCGCAAGGCCGGCGACACGGTCCGCATCACGACGCAGCTGATCCGGGCCGCCGACAGCTCGCACCTGTGGTCGGAAACGTACGACCGCAAACTCGACGACATCTTCGCGGTGCAGGACGACATCTCGAAGAGCGTCGTCGATGCATTGAAGCTGAAACTGCTGACCGATGGGCACAAGGCGGCGGACGTCGGCGGAACCACCGACGCCCATGCATACGAGGCGTACTTGCTGGGGCGTCACCTGCTGGCCCAGGGCGAAGCCGAGGGAACGCTGCGGGCATCGCTGCGATCGTTCGAGAAGGCCGTCGAGCTCGACCCGAACTACGCGCAGGCGTACGCGGGCAAGGCCGCAGCCCAGTCACGGCTCGCGTCGAACGGTTACGACGGCTTCGATGTCGGCTTTGGGAAGGCACGGCAGGCGGCGCAGCGCTCCCTCGAACTCGCGCCGAACCTTGCCGAAGGCTACCTGGCACTGGCGTTCACTCAGGGGGTCCTGAGTGGCGACGTCAGCGGGAATTACGCACTGTACGAGCGGGCGTTGCAGCTGAATCCCGGCAGCGCACTCGTGCAACAGAGCTACGCCGATTTTGCGACCACCGCGGGCGCGCATGAGCAGGCGATCGCCGCTGGCCAGCGGGCCGTCGCGCTGGATCCCATTTCTGCCCCGGCTTACAACTCGCTTTCGGCCGTCTACGCCAATGCCCGGCGTTATCCAGAGGCCGAAGCGGCGGCGCGGCATGCTCTGCAGCTCGCACCGGGCCGGCCTGGCACGTCGGCCACTCTTGGCTACGCGCTGCTGCTGCAGAGCCGTTTCGATGAGGCCGGCGCGGCGTGCGAGGCGGAGTCCGTCAAGTGGACGCGGCTCACCTGCCGCGCACTGGTGCTTGCAATGACGGGCAAGCAACAGGCGGCACGCCGCGAACTCACTGCTTTCCAGGCTGAATTCGGCGACCCTGCGTCGTATCAGTACGCGGAGATCGAAGCGCAACTCGGCGACAAGAGTGCCGCCCTGCGCTGGCTGGAGAACGCGCGGCGCGTGCACGATCCGGGCTACCTCGGCGGCATTCTCATCGATCCGTTGCTCGACCCGCTGCGCGGCGACCCGCGCTTCGAGCAGCTCGTGAACCAGGCCGGCTTCGTGCGGAAGCCCTGACGTCGTCCCTGCCTTCTGCCCGGAGATCCGTCCATGTCGAAGAGAAGACCCACCGCGGGGATCGTCGCCACTGTTGCGCTGATCGCCGCACATTCCGCAATCGCCGCCCCCGATTACTCGAACCTCGGCAAAGACCTCACGCCGGTCGGCGCCGAGCGCGCCGGCAATGCCGACGGCACGATTCCGGCGTGGGCAGGCGGACTGATGCAGCCCCCCGCTGGCTGGACGGCGCAGCAGGGCTACGTCGATCCGTTTCCGAACGACAAGCTGCTCTTTACGATCAACTCGACGAACGTCGGCCAGTACGAAGCGAAGCTGACCAGGGGGCAGGCAGCGCTGCTGCGCAAGTATCCGCAGAACTTCCGCATGAACGTGTACCCGACGCGTCGTACGATCGGCTATCCGAAGGCCGTGACGGATCGCGTCATCGCGCAGGCGGGCAAGGTCTCGCTGCAGGGCTTCGGCCTCAGGAACCTGAACGGCTCCACTACGCCCTTCCCGATTCCCGAAGACGGGCTGCAGGCGATCTGGAACCACCTGGTGCGGTATCTCGGCGGCGGCATCGTCCGCGCGGGACACTCGTTCCCGGTCCGACCCAACGGTGACTTCTTCAAGATCGGCTTCTGGTCGCAACGCATCTACGCGGCGAACGTCGACAACGTCGAGCCCAACCGGCTCTTCTACGCACTCGGCTATTTCACTGAACCGTCGACGCTGCGCGGCACGATCTTCCTGGTGCACGAACCGGTGGACCAGGTCGCGGAACAGCGCTCAGCGTGGATCTACAACTCCGGACAACGCCGCGTGCGGCGCGCGCCGGACCTTGCGTACGACGGTATCAACGACGGCTCCGAGGGCATGCTGACGACCGACCAGGTCGACGGCTACAACGGAGCACCCGACCGCTACGAGTGGAAGCTGCTGGGCAAGCGCGAAATCTATGTGCCGTACAACTCCTACACGCTCTCCGACAAGTCGCTCAGGTACAAGGACATCATCCGGCCGAAGTCGATCAATCCAGACTACGTGCGCTACGAACTGCATCGCGTGTGGGTGGTGGAAGGCACGCTCAAGCCTGGTCAGCGTCACATCTACGGCAAGCGGACGCTCTATCTCGACGAAGACAGCTGGTCGGTGCTGGCCGAGGACGCATATGACACGCGTGGCGCGCTGTGGCGCGCCGCAATGCACGGCCTGCTGCAGGCGTACGACGCGCAGGTTCCGTTCTACCGTTTCGGCATCTACCACGACCTCAACAGCGGCGGTTACCTGGTCGGCGGGCTCGACAACGAGATCAAGGATCCGATCCAGTTCAACGCCAGGGCCAGGGTCGGTGATTTTCAGCCGGACGCACTGCGACGGCTGGGCGGAACCCTCTAGCTCAGCACGCAGCAGGCCAGTTCACCTTGCCGTGGTTTCGCGCCCTGCTCGTCTGGCTCGTCATCATCGTCGCCGAATCGGTGCATGGCACACTGCGGACGTTGTATCTCGCACCGGCGATCGGCGATTTCCCCGCGCGCCGGGTCGGCGTCTTGATCGGCACCGCGATCATTTTCGTGATCGCACTGGCGTTCACCCGCTGGATCGGGGCGCAGACCCGCCGGCAGCTGCTGGGCATCGGCGCGCTCTGGGTCGCGGCTACCGTCGCGTTCGAGGTCGGGCTGGGCCGTGCCGTGTTCCACTTCGACTGGGCGCGAATCCTCGCGGACTACGATCTCGCGCACGGCGGCTTGATGGGGTTCGGCCTGCTGGCCATGTTCTTCATGCCACTGCTGGCCGCGCGGATCCGCGGTCGCAAGGCTTGACTACGGCGGGCGCGGTGGAAAAACTCAGTCGAGGCCGAGCTGAAAGCCGGCGTCGAGGTCCTGCTTCGAATAGACCTTGAAGGAGATCAGCGTCTCCGAGCCCGTGATTCCCGGCAGCTTGCGCATCTTCTCGCTGATCACGCGCGCCAGGTCTTCGTTCTCGCGCACGCGCACCAGCGCGACGAGGTCGTACTGGCCGGCGACCGAGAACACTTCGCTGACGCCTTCGAGCTCGGCCATGGTCTGAGCCAGTTCCGGCACCTTGTCGGTCTCGGCCTTGATCAGGACGACGGCGGTCACCATGGGGAGCCTCGGAGGAAGTGATTAGTGATCAGTGAATAGTGACTAGTCGGAGCGGATTCTAGCCCCCAAAGCAATGAGCACCAATCACTAATCACTAATCACTAATCACTAATCACTAATCACTAATCACTGATCACTGATCACTGATCACTGGTCACTTCCCTTCCGCGTCCGGCTGGCTCTCCGGCCGGGCCGACTGGAATGCTGGCAACCCTTCGAGGTGCGCGCAGATGGCGACCAGCCGCGGATAGGGCGTGACGTCGACGCTGAAGCGGCGCGCGTTGTACATCTGCGGCACCAGGCACACGTCCGCGAGGGTCGGGGCGTTGCCGAAGCAGAGGCGCTGCCGGCCAACCTCGACGGGGGCGCCCGGCATCGAACCCACCCAGCGTTCGAGTGCTGCAAAGCCGCGATCGATCCAGTGCGCCACCCAGCGGTTGACGGCCGCGTCGTCCGCGCCGAATTCACGGCGCAGGTAACCCATGATCGGCAGGTTGTTGAGCGGATGCGTATCGCAGGCCACCACCATGGCCATGCCGCGGACGGTCGCGCGGTCCCGCGCAGAGCCCGGCAGCAGCTGCGGCTCCGGGTGGATCTCTTCGAGGTATTCGCAGATGGCGAGCGACTGCGGAATGACGAACCCGTCGTCGGCCAGGGCAGGAATCAGCCCCTGCGGATTGAGCGCGAGGTAGTCGGGTTTGCGCTGCTCGCCGCCGTCACGCAACAGGTGCTTCGGTACGGACTCGTAATCGAGCCCCTTGAGCGCCAGTGCAATACGGACGCGGTACGCCGCCGAGCTGCGCCAGTACGTGTATAGCCGGAATGCCATCTGCTTCCCCCCGGGCGTTCAGACGATGGTCGTGCGGAGCGTGTCGAGTCCTTCGATCCCGGCCACGATGCTGTCGCCGCGCTGCACGGCGCCGACGCCGGCCGGCGTGCCGGTGAAGATCAGGTCGCCTGGCTGCAGTTCGAACAGCGTCGAGAGCTCGGCCACGATCTCGGGCACGCTCCAGATCAGCTCCGAAAGGTTGGCGTCCTGCCGCGACTGTCCGTTGACCTCGAGCCAGATGCGACCGGACGCGAGGTGACCACCGTCCGTCACGGGACGGATCGCCGTCATCGGGGCCGAGTGATCGAACGCCTTGGCGACGTCCCAGGGCAGCCCGTTGTCCTTCGCATGGGTCTGCAGGTCGCGACGCGTCAGGTCATTACCGACCGCGTAACCAAACACGTGCTCGAGCGCCTCGGCCACAGACACCTGCTTGCCGCCCTTGCCAATCGCGACGACGAGTTCCACCTCGTGGTGCAGGTTCGACGTCCGCGGCGGGTAACGCACGGGCGAACCGTTCGCGACCACCGCATCGGCAGGCTTGGTGAAGAAGCACGGCGGCTCGCGCGCCGGATCCGATCCCATCTCGCGTACGTGCGCAGCGTAATTGCGCCCGACGCAGTAGATGCGATGGACGGGGAAACGCACGGTGGTGCCTGAGATCGCGACGGTGGGACGCGGTACGGCGAATGGCAGCGGATCGGCCGTCATGGAGTGCTCCTCGGAGTGCGAACGGGCCGCCGCCTGCACGCGCAGCAACCCGGGCAGGAAGACTTCCTGCACAAGGATCGGCAGGCCGCCGAGCCTGTACACCGCGCGGCGGGCCCACAAGAGCGCGTCACCCGTGACGACCCGCGCGGCTTCGGCAAGCGGGTGGCCCGCAGGGAGTTCGGCATATTCGAGCGGCTCGCGCTCGAGCGGATCGTCCAGCTGGCGCAAGGCCTCGCCGAGGGGCGAGTCGCCGAGTTCGCGCAGCCACGGGTAGTGTTCGATCGTCGAAGCCGGCAACACCGTCTGCGCGAACACTATGCGGTCGCCGTCCGAGCAGAACTCGACCTCGCGCAGCAGGCAGGTTGCGTCATCGACCTGCAACCGCTCGCGCAGCGACGTCGGGAGATCGGACTCGTGCAACCCGCCGAGTCGTCGAAACTCCATCGCCGGACCGCACAACGCACGGACGCGCGCGGTGAGCATCCCCGGCTCGGCCAGCCAGGACAGAAGGTCGTGCGGCACGCGCGCCGAGACGGCGGCGAGGGGCAGCCAGTGCGAGGGGTCGGCCAAGAGCCCGCCGCGCGTCAGAACTGGTCGGCGGTCAACGCCATGATCGAGCTGCTGCCCGCGCGCACGGCCGCGCCGTAGGCCAGCGCACGCGGCAGCACGTGCTCCGCATAGAACCTGGCCAGCAGCACCTGCGTGCGCAGGAAGACCGGGTCGGTGGCGCCGGCCTCGAGCCTGGCGCTCGCGACCAGCGCGCCGCGTGCCAGCTGCCAGCCGCCGATGACGGTGCCCATCAACATCAGGTAGTTGAATGCCGCGGAGCTCACGAGTTCCGGGTCCTTGCGCTCGCCGGCGAGCAGGTGCGACGAGCACAGCACGAGTTCGTCGAGTCCTTTCGCAAGCCACAGGCGGACGCTCGCCAGGTCCTGGCCCGCGTTCGCGAGCGGCGCGTCGACGAGACGCATCTCGGACACGAGCGCGGAAACGGCAGCGCCGCCGTCGCGCATCAGCTTACGGCCGACGAGGTCGATCGCCTGGATTGCATTGGTGCCTTCGTAGATCGAAGCGATGCGCGCGTCGCGATAGAACTGCGCAACGCCGGTCTCCTCGACGTAACCCATGCCGCCGTGCACCTGGATGCCGAGTGCCGTGACGTCCTGCCCGACTTCCGACGAGAATGCCTTGGCAATCGGCGTCATCAGGTCGCCGCGCGCAAGCCAGGATGCCGACGTCTCCGGCGTGTCGCCGTAGTTGCCGCGATCGAGGCACGCTGCCGTGTAGTAGCAGATTGCCCGGCACGCCTGCGTGAGCGAACGCATCAGCAGCAGCGTGCGACGGATGTCCGGGTGCCTGATGATCGCGACGCGCCCCTTTTCGCCCGGAGCGCGACCCTGCACGCGATCGCGCGCGTACTTGACGGACGCCTGGTACGAACGATCCGCGAGACCCACGCACTGCGCGCCGACGCCCAGGCGCATGTAGTTCATCATCGTGAACATGGCGGCGAGGCCTTCGTTCTGCACGCCGACCAGGTAACCCTGCGCGCCGCCACCGTCGCCGAACGCCATCACGCAGGTAGGGCTCGCGTGGATGCCGAGCTTGTGCTCGACCGACACCGGGAACACGTCGTTGCGCTCGCCTGGCGAGCCGTCGGCATTCAGCTTGTACTTCGGGACGAGGAACAGCGAGATGCCCTTGTTGCCCTGCGGCGCCCCCGGCAGCCTCGCCAGCACCAGGTGCACGATGTTCGGCGTCATGGGGTGGTCGCCCCAGGTGATGTAGATCTTGCGTCCGGTCAGCAGGTAGCTGCCGTCGGCCTGCGGTTCCGCACGAGTCGTGAGCGCGGCCAGCTCCGAGCCCGCCTGCGGCTCGGTGAGGCACATCGTGCCGGTCCATTCACCCGAGACGAGCTTGCCGAGGTACTGCGACTTGAGTGCCTCGGAACCGTGGCGATCGAGCGCGAGGAGCGCGCCCTGCGATAGCTCGGAGCACAGGGCAAAGGCCACGTTGGCGCCCGACCACATCTCATCGCACGCGACCGAGATCGTCTTAGGCAGACCTTGCCCGCCGAATTCGGGATTCGCGGCGATGCCCGGCCAGCCGCCTGCAATGAACCTGGCATACGCGTCGGTGAACTCGGGCGGAACCTGTACCGCCCGGTCCACGACCTGCACGCCCTTGCGATCACCGAGCCAGTTGGTCGGCGCGAGCACGTTGCCCGCAAAGCGCCCGGCCTCTTCGAGCACGGCTTCGACCGTATCCGCGTCGACCGCCGCATACGTCTGCAGCGCCGCGACGTGCTTGAAATCGGCCAGGTGCTCGATCGTGAAACGCATCTGCTGCAGGGGGGCGCTGTAATCGGGCATGGTCGGCTCCGGCGGGGACGATTGTGCTGTGCAACAATTCATTCTGCCCTGCCCGGGCGGGTCATGCCATGCCAGCCCGGCCCACGCGGGTACAATCGCTCGCAGCCCACGAGGTTCGGATGAGCATCTGGTTTCGACCCACGACGATCGAGCAGGTCCAGGCCACTTTCGGCGGCGTCCGCGACATCAACGTGCACCTGGACATCAGGCTGACCGGGATCGGCGACGATTTCCTGCGCGGTTCGATTCCGGTGGATGAGCGCACTCGCCAGCCGTTCGGCCTGTTGCACGGCGGAGCCAGCATCGTCCTGGCCGAGACGCTCGGCAGCGTCGCCAGCAACTTGTGCCTTGATACCAGCAAGTTCTACGCCGTTGGCCAGGAAATCAACGCAAATCACATCCGTTCGGTGCGCTCCGGGCGGGTGACCGGGACGGCCCGTCCGGTGCACCTGGGTGGCCGGTCCCAGGTCTGGGACATTCAGCTGCAGGATGAAGCCGGACGACTGACCTGCGTTTCGCGACTGACCATGGCGGTAATCGCAGCGCCCGGTGGGGGCATGACGCTCGTCGGGACGGAGCAATGATGAAACACACCTACGGTAGCGCCGTGGCGGCGATCCTCCTGGCTGCGGTCGCCGCGAGCGGCTGCGGCCTCAAAGGCTCGCTCGCGCTGCCACCGCAGTCCGATCAGGTCGTCATCCGCGCGCCGGGCCAGGCCGCGCCAACGGAGGGCGGGTCGACGGCCACACCGCCTGCCGCAGCACCGGCGGAACCGGCCGGCGAAGCCCCGGCCAAGCCCATGGACGAGCGCCTGCCGCCCCCTCCGCTGCCGGGCGGCAACTCGGGCACCAGCCACGGTGGTTGACGCACGCACACTCGTGCTCGTGGACGGCTCGTCGTATCTGTACCGGGCCTTCCACGCGCTGCCGCCGCTGACGAATTCGCGCGGGGAGCCGACGGGCGCCGTGCTCGGCGTGCTCAACATGCTGCTGCGCATGCAGCGCGAACAGAACCCGGAGCTCGTGGCCGTCGTGTTCGACGCGCCGGGCAAGACGTTCCGCGACGACCTGTTCGCGGAGTACAAGTCGCACCGGCCGCCGATGCCGGACGACCTCCGCTCCCAGATCGAGCCGCTGATCGAAGCCGTGCAGGCGCTCGGCCTGCCGCTGTTGCGCGTTTCCGGCGTCGAGGCGGACGACGTCATCGGCACGCTCGCGCAGCGCGCCGTGAACTCGGGACTGCAGGTGCTGATCTCGACCGGCGACAAGGACATGGCACAGCTGGTCGGCGACCGCGTCACGCTCGTCAACACGATGACGAACTCGTCGCTCGATCGGGCCGGCGTCAAGACCAAGTTCGACGTCTACCCCGAACAGATCATCGACTACCTCGCGCTCGTCGGTGACGCCTCGGACAACATTCCCGGCGTGCCGAAGGTCGGCCCGAAGACGGCGGCGAAGTGGCTGAACGAATACGGCACGCTCGACAACCTGCTCGCGAACCAGGCTCGCATCGAAGGCAAGGTCGGCGAAAGCCTGCGCGCCTCGACGACGGATCTCGCGTTGTCGCGCGAACTGGCGAAGATCCGCTGCGACGTCGAGCTCGAGGTCGGCCCCGAACAACTGCGCCGCCACGAACCGGACACCGCGAAGCTGCGAGAACTCTACACGCGGCTGGAGATGCGCTCGCTGCTGAAGGCGCTGGACGCCTCCCCTTCCTCCCCTTCCTCCCCTTCCTCCCCTTCCTCCCCTTCCTCCCCTTCCGCCGACGGCTGGGCGCCCGGTCGCAACTACGAACTCGTGCTCGAACCGGAGCAACTCGACCGCTGGCTGGACGCACTGCGCGCCGCCGACGTCTTCGCGTTCGACACTGAAACGACGTCCCTCGACTACATGCAGGCCGAGATCGTCGGCGTCTCGTTCGCGGTCGAACCCGGGGCTGCGGCCTACGTGCCGCTCGCGCACACCTATCCCGGCGCCCCGGACCAGCTGGACCGTGCCGAGGTGCTGCAGAAGCTGCAGCCGCTGCTCGAGGACGATCGTCGCGGCAAGCTGGGGCATCACCTGAAGTACGACGCGCACGTGCTGCGCAACCACGGCGTCGAATTGCGCGGCATGCGCTTCGATACGATGCTCGAGTCGTACGTGCTGAACAGCACGGCGACCCGTCACGACCTGGATTCGGTGGCGAGGCTGTATCTGGGCGTGACTACGATCCACTACGAGGACGTCGCGGGCAAAGGCGCGAAGCAGCTCAATTTCCGCGACGTCTCCGTCGAGGCCGCCGCGGAATATTCGGCCGAGGATTCCGACGTCGCGCTGCGCCTGCATCGCACGCTCTGGCCACGGCTGGAGGCCGTGCCCGCGCTCGCCCGGCTCTACCGGGAGATTGAGCAGCCGCTCGTGCCCGTGCTGCTCGACATGGAACACTGCGGCGTGCTGGTCGACGCGCAGATGCTCAAGCGCCAGAGCCATGAGCTCTCGCGCAGCCTCGTCGAACTCGAGCAGCGCGCACATGCGGCAGCGGCGCAGCCTTTCAACCTCGAGTCGCCCAGGCAGCTGCAGGAAGTGCTGTTCGGCAAGCTCGGACTGCCCGTGAAGCGCAAGACCCCGACGGGCCAGCCGTCGACGGCCGAAGACGTGCTCGAGGAACTGGCCGACGAGTTCGAACTGCCGCGCATCATCCTCGAGTACCGCGGACTCGCGAAGCTGCGCTCCACGTACACCGACAAGCTGCCGGATCAGATCAATCCACGCACGGGGCGCGTCCACACGTCATATCACCAGGCCGTGGCGGCGACAGGGCGCCTGTCTTCGACCGACCCGAACCTGCAGAACATCCCGATCCGCACGGCGGAAGGCCGCCGCATCCGGCAGGCATTCGTTGCACCACCGGGCCATGTCCTGATAGCCGCGGACTACTCGCAGATCGAGCTGCGCATCATGGCGCACCTGTCTGGCGACGCCGGCCTGCTCGACGCGTTCGCGCACGACCGCGACATTCACCAGGCAACCGCTGCCGAAGTGTTCGGGGCTCCGTCGCCCGATCAAGTCACGCCCGAACAGCGGCGTGCGGCGAAGGCGATCAACTTCGGACTCATCTACGGGATGTCCGCCTTCGGGCTCGCGCGCCAGCTCGGCATCGAGCGCGGCGCGGCGCAGCAGTACGTGGACTTGTACTTCCAGCGTTACCCGGGCGTGAAACGCTACATGGACGAGACGCGCGCGACGGCACGCGAGCAGGGTTTCATCGAGACCGTGTTCGGACGCCGGCTCTACCTGCCGGAGATCCGGTCACCCAATGCGCAGATGCGGCAGTACGCCGAGCGCAGCGCGATCAACGCGCCGATGCAGGGCACGGCGGCGGACATCATCAAGCGCGCCATGATCGAGGTGCACCGATGGCTGTCCGGCCAGCCTCACGCCCGTCTCATGATGCAGGTGCACGACGAGCTCGTGCTCGAAGTGGCGGAGGATCGCGTCGACGGCGTGCTCGCCGAACTGCGCGGGCACATGGTGGCCGCGGCCGATTTGCGCGTTCCGCTCAAGGTTGAAGTCGGCGTCGGTCGAAACTGGGACGAAGCGCACTAGTTGGCCACGGCGCGCCCGGCGAAACAGCCGTAAAATGCCGTATCCGGGCTTCCTGCCCAGTCGAGGAGACAGATGATGCGCAAGACCACCGTCGCCGCCGCGCTCGCCGCTGCATGCGGCCTGTTCAGCCTGCCCGCCGTCGCTGCCGACAACGGCATCTACCTGGGCGCCAGCGCCGGCCAGAGCGGTGTCCAGTACGACCAGAGTTTCAACGGCCAGGATTTCAGCTTCGACGCCAGCGCCACGGGCTTCAAGGCAATTGCCGGCTGGCGGTTCCTCGACTGGCTGGCGGTGGAGGCCGACTACGTCGACCTCGGGTCCGGCGACGACAACGTGCTTGGCGAAAAGATCGAGTCCGACGTCAATGGCGTGTCGCTGTCGGCCGTGGGATTCGTCCCCATCGGTCCGGTGGACCTGTTCGCGCGCGTGGGCGCCATCAACTGGAATGCAGACCTCAGCGCGCCGAACCTCGGCGTGAGCGCGAGCGACGACGGCACTGACCTGACCTATGGCGTCGGCGCCCAGTTCCGCGTGTGGAGCCTGGCCATTCGGGGCGAATACGAGGTATTCGACATTTCCGATGCGGACACGATCGACATGATCTCGATCGGTGTCACGTGGACGTTCCTGTAATTTAACCCATTGACCGGCAATGGATTATTGGTGGGCCAGGCACGGCAAGAAACCTGGCCTGGTGCAGCCGGAACTTTCCCGGCACGACCCCCTCTAATCCGCTTGAGCGTCCTTGCGACGCTTGGCGTCGGCCTACCTCCCTGGGCGCGACGTCTGCCCGGTCATCCCCCAATACCGGGTTGATTAACCCCGGCAGGATCCGCTGGTCCTGCCGGGGTTTCTTTTATGCGCTTCCCGTCGAGCAGCGCTTCGAGCGCGCCCCGCGCTTCCTGCACGCCATCTCCCGCGTGCGCAGAGAACAACTGCACCGTGACGAGGCCGTCCCGCGGCAGTCTGCGGCGGACCCCCTGCAGCGCGTTGCCCGCCGCGCCCCGGCCGAGCTTGTCGGCCTTGGTCAGCAGGATGTGCACCGGCAAGCCGCGCGACGAAGCCAGCGCCAACATGTCCTGGTCGTGGTCGGTCATTGGATGGCGCACGTCCATGACCACGATCGTGCCCTGCAACGCGGCGCGCTTGGCGAAATACCCCTCGAGCAGCGTGCCCCAGTGAGCCCGCATGCTGCCCGCCACCTTGGCGAACCCGTAACCCGGCAGGTCGACGAGCCGGCGACCCGGCTGCAGCTCGAAGAAATTGAGCAGCCGCGTCGCGCCCGGACTCTTGCTGGTCCGGGCCAGCCCCTTGCGCTGGGTGATCGCGTTGATGGCGCTCGATTTGCCGGCATTGGAGCGGCCGGCCACCGCGACTTCGACGCCCGTATCCGGGGGCAACTGGCCGAGCTTGTTCGCGCTGGTGAGGAACCGGACTTCGGGGTATGCGGCCATGCTTCCTGCCAGCGGGACGCGCCCACGACGCGCGAAGGCCTTAGTGTACAATTTACGGCTCGCCCGGCAGGCCGCAGAACAGCAAAGTCCCCGGCCTTTCTGCGCCCGGCGCCCGTTCGGTCCTTGGGAGTGGATTCAGACATGACCGCGAAGTTCGCCGCCCTCACGCTGGTTGCCGTGCTCGGCTCGACCGGCCCCGTCCACGCAGCAGGCACCGTCGAAGCCGGCCAGGCCAAATCGGCCACCTGCATGGCCTGCCACGGCATGGACGGCAACAGCGCGAACCCCGAATGGCCGGCACTCGCGGGCCAGCATTCGTCGTACATCGTCAAGCAACTCAAGCACTTCAAGGCCGGTGAGCGGCAGAACGCGCTGATGAGCCCGATGGCCATGATCCTGGCCGACCAGGACATGGAAGACCTCGCCGCGTACTACTCGTCGCAGACGCACCAGCCGACGGGCGAGACGGAGCCCTCGAAGCTCAAGCTCGGCCAGAGCATCTACCGTGCCGGCATCGCATCAAAGGGCGTGCCGTCGTGTGCCGGCTGCCATGGCCCGAACGGCCGCGGCATCGCGGGCGCGGCGTTTCCGATGATTGGCGGCCAGCACGCCGTGTACGCCGCGATCCAGCTGCGCAATTATAAGTCGGGCGCACGCGCCACCGACCCGAACTCGATGATGCGGACGATCGCGTCCCGGCTCACGGACGAGGAAATCGATGCCGTCGCGTCGTACCTCCAGGGCCTGCGTTGAACCTCGCGTTTCGTCGTCGGTCAGAAGCCACCATGAGCAAGCAGACACTCGTTGCCCGGGCCCGGCAGGCGTTCGCCGCCGGCGTGCTGTTGCTGGCGGCCGGCACGGCCTCCGCCACATTCACTCCCCAGCAGGGCGTGAACTACAAGCTGCTGACGCCTGCGCAGCCGACCAACGTCGCCCCGGGCAAGGTCGAGGTGGTCGAGGTGTTCTGGTATGCCTGCGGCCACTGTTACCTGCTCGAGCCCAAGCTCGAGGCCTGGAGCCGCAGAGGCAAGCCGGCCAATGCCGAACTCGTGCGCTTGCCCGCCACGTGGAACAACACGCTCAAGACGCACGCACGCGTCTTCTACACGATGGAACTGCTCGGCAAGCAGAACCTGAACCCCGAGATCTGGCGTGAGATCAACGTGAAGGGCAATCGGCT
This sequence comes from Gammaproteobacteria bacterium, assembly GCA_029865465.1. Taxonomy (GTDB): domain Bacteria; phylum Pseudomonadota; class Gammaproteobacteria; order Steroidobacterales; family Steroidobacteraceae; genus RPQJ01. The sequence continues at coordinate 2,930 of JAOUGW010000039.1, read as the reverse complement.
CGATACGCCTGCCGCGATCGAGGCGTTCTTCACGTCGCGCGGCGTGAGCAAGGCCGATTTCCAGAAGGCATTTGCGGGTTTCGCGGTCGACTCCAGGATCATGAAGGCAGACGACCTCAACCGCCGCTACAAGATTTCGGGCACCCCCACGGTGGTCGTGAACGGCAAGTACGTCACCGACGTCAGCATGGCCGGCAGCGAGGACAAGCTGTTCGAAGTGATCAATGCGCTGGTAGCCAGGGAAACGCCGGCGAACTGATTGCAGCCGAAATACGCGCGCGCGGTTTTTTCGCTGCGCCCTGTGTTACAACGGCGGCCGGACTTCCGGCGGATTTCCTGATGCTGCGCTTATTGATTCCCACCGGCAGCGGCTACACCTGGGTCGAGCACACCCCGCCGGCGCCCTTTCCGGACGAATTCCTGTGGGCGGACCTCTTCGAGCCGACTCCCGAGGAAGAGCGCGCCGTCGAGGCGCTGCTCACGGTCGACGTGCCCACGCGCGACGAGATGAAGGAGATCGAAACCTCCAGCCGCCTGTACGAAGAGGGCGGCGCCGTGTACATGACGGCGACGGTCGGCAGCAAGCTCGACAGCGAGCGCCCGGAGAGCAGCGCGCTCACGTTCATCCTCGCCAACGGGCGGATGATCACCAACCGCTACGTCAACCCGACGCCGGTGCAGCGCTTCATGCAGTTCGTCGAGCGGTCGCCTGCGGCGTGCACTTCATCGGCCACGCTGTTCGCGGGACTCCTCGAATCCTTCGTCGAACGAATCGCCGACCTGCTCGAACGCGTGCAGACCGAACTCGATGCCGTGTCGTTCGCGATCTTTCCGCGTGGTGGCGCAAACTCGCCGAGCAGCGCCGACCTGCACGCCCTCATCCGCCAGATCGGCGCCGACGGCGACCTGGTCTCGAAAGCGCGGGAAAGCCTCGTGAGCTTCCAGCGCATCCTGATGTACGTGCAGCAGACCCCGAACCTCGAGCTCTCGTCGGACCAGCGCAACCGCTTCAAGTCGACGCTGCGCGACGTGCAGTCGCTGTCGGACCACGCGTCGTTCCTGGTCAGCAAGATCCAGTTCCTGCTCGACGCCGTGCTCGGCCTCATCAACCTCGAGCAGAACAACATCATCAAGATCTTCTCGGTCGCGGCCGTGATGTTCCTGCCGCCGACGCTGGTTGCCAGCATCTACGGCATGAACTTCCACTTCATGCCGGAGCTCGACAAGCACTGGGGATACCCGGTGGCCCTGCTGGCCATGGTGTTCTCGGCGCTGGTCCCTTATCTCTACTTCCGCCGCAAGGGCTGGCTGTAGCCCCGCCCGTCGCGCACCGATGACGCCGGGCGTCTACCTCGCCCTGACTGCAACGATCGCGGTGGCGGCGCTCACCCCCGGCCCGGCCGTCACGGCCATCGTCGGGCGCGCCATCACCGACGGCGTCCGTCCCGCACTGGCGATCAGCGCCGGCGTCGTCACGGGCGACCTGCTGTTCTTCGCGCTGGCCGCCGCCGGCATGGCCGCGGCAGCCCAGTCCCTCGGCGACTTCTTCACCGTAGTCCAGTGGCTCGGCGCTGCGTACCTGGCGTGGCAGGGAATCGTTCTCTGGCGGTTCCGGCCCCGCGCGACGACGGCCATCACGGGCACAGCGCACGAGTCTCATTTCTGGCGCAACTACGGCGCCGGGCTGCTGCTGATGTTCGGGCACGTGCAGGCGATGTTCTTCTATGCCGCGCTGCTGCCGGGCTTCGTCGACCTTTCGCGCCTCACGGTGTGGGACGTCGCCCTGGTCGCGCTGACGCTGGTCGCCGTGATCGGAGGCGTCAACGCGGGATATGCCGCGCTTGGCGCCCGTGCCCGTCGTTTCTTTGCCGATGCGCGTGCCCAGCGGATCTTGCACCGCGTGGCTGGCACGCTGATGCTGCTTGCCGCGTTACTGGTCGCCACTCGGGTGTAGGATTGCACGCATGGCCAAACCCACGATCAACAACATGGCGGTGTTCTGCGATTTCGAGAACGTCGCCCTGGGCGTGCGCGATGCGCGCTACGCGAAGTTCGACATCGACAAGGTGCTCGAACGCCTGCTGCTGAAGGGCAGCATCGTCGTCAAGAAAGCGTACTGCGACTGGGAGCGGTACAAGGAGTTCAAGGGGCCGATGCACGAGGCCTCGTTCGAACTGATCGAGATTCCGCACGTGCGCATGTCGGGCAAGAACTCGGCCGACATCCGCATGGTCGTCGACGCGCTCGACCTCTGCTACACCAAGTCGCACGTCGACACGTTCGTGATCGTGAGCGGCGACTCCGACTTCTCGCCGCTCGTGAGCAAGCTGCGAGAGAACAACAAGCTCGTGATCGGCGTGGGCGTGAAGAGCTCGACGTCGGACCTGCTGATCGCCAACTGCGACGAGTTCATCTACTACGACGACCTCGTGCGCAAGGAAGAACAGCGCAGCCGGCGCAAGAAGCCGCCAGCTGCGGCATCCGCTGCAGCACCCGCCGGCAAGCAGTCTGCCGCTGGGAGACAAGCTTCGCAGTCGGCGGCGCCTGCACCCGTTCCCGCTCCCGCAGCCGATGCAACGGACACGACTGCCCCGTCGGCCGAGCCCTCCCGCAGGGCCCCTTCGCGCGCCAAGTCCGACGACGAGAAGAAGCAGGAAGCGTTTGACCACGTGCTCGCCACGATCGAAGCGCTGGCGGACGAGCGCGAAGCCGACGAGAAGATCTGGGGCTCGATGATCAAGCAGACGCTGAAGCGCCAGCGCCCCGGGTTCAACGAGAGCTACCACGGCTTCCGCAGCTTCAACCAGCTGCTCGAGGAAGCGCGCGACCGCAAGTTGATCGAGCTGGAAAAGGACGAGAAATCCGGCGGTTATGTCGTCCGGGCAGTGACCTGAGCGCGCGCCTTGGCCATGCCGGCGGAATGATCCGCC
>JAOUGW010000252.1 GCA_029865465.1 Gammaproteobacteria bacterium | reverse complement strand
CAGCAGCTTGCGACCGAGTTGCTCGACGTACTGCGACGTGAGGCCGACGCCGAGCGTGGCGATGAAATCCTTTGCGTTCGAGCTGTCCATCTCGTAGCCGTACGCCTTGCCGATGCGATACACCAGGCGCAGCTGCAGCGGAATGATCGCCATCGACGCGATCGACTCGGGCAGCAGCTCGAGCGCCGCGTTGGTGATCGATGCATTCAGGATGGTCTTGTCCAGTTCGGCGTCGCTGACGTTCGCCTTGCCGAGCACGGTGCCTGCCACCGCACTCGGTGCCGCCGTCGTCACACCTGCCGGGACAGCCGGGCCGGTGGGTTCGACGGCAGCATCCGCAATTGCGCTGGCCTGCTGCGCGACGGACTCCGCTGCCGTCGTGGGCAACTGCAGCGCAGCTGCCAGCTGCGCGAGGAAGGCCGCTTCTGCGGCGTTCTGCGAACCGTCGGAGCTGGCGACGCCGACAGCCATTTCGTAGGCGTACTGGCGCAGACCCTGTGTATCGAGCGGCTTCACGACCTCGGCGAGGTTGGGCCGCGCGAGCAGGACTTCGCGATACAAGGCCGGCAGGTCGATGCTGGCCTCGGCCCGGAATGACTCCGCCAGCTGGCGGATCGACTCGCGTTCGCGTTCATCCTTGAGCCCGTCGGCGAAGGCCGCCATCAGGGCCACCGTCAGTATCGATTTCGTGTGCTGGTTGTCCATGGGCCACACGATATCAAAACGACGGCCGGGCCGACGGCTCGGCCCGCAAACGAAAGACGCCCTGACGGGCGTTCTCGGTAAGGCGGGAATATTGGTCGGAGCGAGAGGATTCGAACCTCCGACCCCTTGCACCCCATGCAAGTGCGCTACCAGACTGCGCCACGCTCCGACCGGGCGCGGATTATAGCCGAATTGCTCAGCGCCGCAGTATCTTGATCAGTTCTTCGAGTTCGACGCGCAGCTGGCGGGCCAGCTGGTGGGCCTGGGTGACGTCATCACGGGCTTCCTCGCCCTCGAGCCGATTACGGGCGCCGCCGATGGTGAAACCCTGGTCGTAGAGCAGCGCGCGAATCTGGCGAATCACGAGGACGTCCTGGCGCTGGTAGTAGCGACGGTTGCCCCGGCGCTTGACGGGCTTGAGCTGCGGAAATTCCTGCTCCCAGTAACGCAGCACGTGCGGCTTCACGCCGCACAGCTCGCTCACCTCACCGATGGTGAAGTAGCGCTTGCCCGGGATCGCCGGGAGCTCGTCGTTATTGCTGGGTTCCAGCATACGCTTCCACGCGCGCCTTCAGTTTCTGGCCAGGACGGAAAGTCACGACGCGTCGCGCGCTGATCGGAATCTCCTCGCCGGTCTTCGGGTTGCGACCCGGGCGCTGGTTCTTGCTGCGCAGGTCGAAGTTGCCGAAACCGGAGAGCTTGACCTGCTCGCCATGGGCGAGGGCCATCCGCAACTCCTCGAAGAACAGGTCGACGAGCTCGCGGGCCTCGCGCTTGTTGAGGCCGAGCTGGTCGAACAGCGCTTCCGCGATTTCCGCCTTGGTCAATGCCATATTCGTCTTATCGGTCTCGTATCGTGGCGGAGCACTCCCGCTCCAGGTCGGAGACGACCCGAGCCACGACGGCATCCGTCTCATCGTCGGTAAGGGTGCGCGAAACATCCTGCAAGTTCAAGCCTATCGCGACACTCTTGCAACCAGTTTCGATGCCCGCTCCGCGGTAGATATCGAACACCGTCGTGTCGCGCAACACGGTTCCCGCGGCGTTCTGGACACAGTCGAGCAGTTTCTGCACCGGCACCCGTTCTTCGACGACGATTGCCAGGTCGCGCCGCACCGCCGGAAACCGTGACACCTCGTGGAAATGCGGCACCGCGGCAGCCATCGCGACGTCGAGCTCCAACTCGAAAACGATGCCGGAATATGTCAAGTCGACCTGGCGCTCCACTTCGGGATGCAGCCGCCCGATCCAGCCTGCATGCCGATCACGACGACGAATTTCGGCGGTCTGGCCGGGATCCAACGCTGGATGCACGCCCGCGACAAACCGGAATTCGTCGGCGGCGACCGTCGCGCGCAGCAGCGCCTCGACGTCGGCGCGCACGTCGAAGAAATCGACGGCGGTCCTGGGTGCGCCCCACTGCTCCGGCAGTGCGCTGCCGGCAGCGATGCCTGCAATCACGGGCACTTCGTGCAGCGTCGACCGCGCCTCGTCGACCAGGAACTTGCGGCCGACCTCGAACAGGCGCACGCGCGGCTGCTGCCGTCGCTGGTTCGATGCCACTGCCGCCGCGAGACCCGGCCACAGCGATGCGCGCATCGTCGCGAGCTCGGCCGAGATCGGGTTGCTCAACGTCAGGCTGACCGCGCCCGGCGAGAACAGCGCCTGCCGCAAAGGCTCGATGAAGCTGTAGGTGATCGCCTCGAAATAGCCGCGCTGGACCAGGATGTCGGCGGCCGCATCGCCCTGCACCCGTGTCTCGGTCAGCGCGGGCATCGCCTGGCGCGCAGGTTGCACCGTCTCCGGAATCCGGTCGAACCCATGCGTGCGTGCGATTTCCTCGATCAGGTCTTCCTCGATCGCGATGTCGAAGCGCCACGTCGGCGGCGTGACGCGCCACGCGCTGTCACCCCGGTCAAGCCTCATGCCGAGCCCCGTGAGCAGCGACGCCATCGTCGTGTCGGAGATGTCGGCCCCGATGACGCGACGGGCACGCTCCGGGCGCAGCTGAACGCTCGCCTGTCGCGGCAGATCGTGCGCGAGTTCGGCCAGCTGCGTCGGGCCAGGGGTGCCGCCGGCGCAGGCGCACAGCAGGGCCGTGGCCCGCTCGATCGCGCGTTCCTGCAGCGTGGGATCGACACCGCGCTCAAAACGCTGCGAGGCATCGGTGACGAGGCCAAAGCGACGGCCACGACCCGCGATGGCATCGGGCAGGAAGAAGGCGACTTCGAGCAGGACGTCGGTGGTGTCGTCGCCTATGCCTGAGTGGTCGCCGCCCATCACGCCCGCCAGGCCGAGCGACTTCTCGCGATCGGCAATGACCAGCACGGTCTCGTCCATCACGATCTCGCGCCCGTCGAGGAGCTTGAGCTTCTCCCCTGCCCGCGCGCGACGCACGACGATGCCGCCGGCGAGTTCGCGCAGGTCGTAGGCGTGCAGCGGCTGGCCGAGCTCGAGCATCACGTAGTTGGTGACGTCGACCGCCGCGCTGATCGGACGCAGGCCGGAACGACGCAGGCGTTCCTGCATCCATGCGGGCGACCTGGCCTGCGGATCCAGGCCACGGATCACGCGCGAAGCGAAGCGCACGCAGCCCGCGCCCGCGGTCAATTCGACTGGAAAGGATTCCCGCGAAGCAGCAGGCACCGGGGTCCATGCCGGACCGGTGAGCGGTTGCCCCGTGAGTGCTGCAACTTCACGCGCGATGCCGAGAACGCTCATGCAATCGCCGCGATTCGGCGTGAGGTTCACGTCGAGTATGGTGTCGTCGAGACCCAGCGCCTCGGTAAGCGTCGCCCCGGTCGGTGCGTCCGCCGGCAATTCGAGCAGGCCGACGGAGTCTTCGGACAGCGCGAGTTCGCGTGCCGAGCACAGCATCCCGAGCGACTCGACGCCACGCAGCATGGCCTTCCTGATCTCCATGCCGCCAGGCAGCCTCGCACCGACCGTGGCCAGCGGAGCCTTCATGCCCGCACGCGCATTGGGCGCGCCGCACACGATCTGCACGATTTCCGCACCGGTGCTCACCTGGCAGACGCTCAGCGTGTCCGCGTTCGGGTGCTTCACCCGTTCGACGATCTCGCCAACGATCACGCCGGGCAGCGGCGGCGCGGCCGGCTCCACGCCCTCGATTTCCAGGCCCGCCATCGTCAGGCCGGCGGCGAGGTCTTTCGGCGCAGGCAACGGCCCGCCGATCCATTCGCTCAACCATTGCAGACTGACGCGCATCGTCTGGTACCGGTTCAGCCGAACTGCCGCAGGAAGCGCAGGTCGTTCTCGAAGTACAGGCGGATGTCGTTGACGCTGTAACGCAGCATCGCCAGGCGCTCGATGCCCATGCCGAACGCGTAACCGGTGTAGCGCTCGGGATCGATGCCCACGTTGCGCAGCACGTTGGGATGCACCATGCCGCAGCCCGCGACCTCGAGCCAGCCCGTCTGCTTGCAGACGCGGCAACCCGCGCCGCTGCAGAACACGCACTCGATGTCGACCTCGGCCGAGGGCTCGGTGAACGGAAAGTACGACGGGCGGAAACGGATGCCCAGATCGCGCTCGAAGTACCGCTGCACGAATTCGTGCAGCACCGACTTGAGGTTGGCGAGACTGACGCCTTCATCGATGACCAGTCCCTCGACCTGGTGGAACATCGGCGTGTGCGTCATGTCGGAATCGCAGCGGTAGACTCGCCCCGGCATGATCATGCGCAGCGGCGGCTTGTCGCGCAGCATCGCGCGCACCTGCACGGGCGACGTGTGCGTGCGCAACAGCCGGCCGTCCGGGAAGTAGAACGTGTCGTGCATCGCG
>JAOUGW010000038.1 GCA_029865465.1 Gammaproteobacteria bacterium | reverse complement strand
GGCATAAGTCGATCGTCGAAATCCGCTTCACCGAACGGCAGCCGCCCACGGCGTGGAACATTTCCGCGCCGCAGGAGTACGGCTTCTTCGCCAACGTGAACCCCAGCGTGGACCACCCGCGCTGGAGCCAGGCGCAGGAAAGGCGCATTGGCGGGAGCCTGTTCGCCTCGAAGCAGGCGACGCTGCCGTTCAACGGTTACGCCGACCAGGTGGCCGCGCTCTATAAGGGCATGGACCTGCGCAGGTTTTATTGAGCCGCTGGCCATGAACGCCCCTGCGCGCCCGACTGCAAAGCGCTTCCGGGCCGACAAACCGCTGGTATTCCTGCTGTGCTCGCTGCCGCTGCTGTGGCTGGTGCTGCGCGCGTTCGGCGTGTCCAGCCTGTCGCTCGGTCCGAACCCGGTCGAGGCTCTGTTGCACGGGCTGGGACTCTGGGGGCTGCGCCTGCTGCTGCTGACACTTTGTGTCCGCCCAGCCGCCGTAACGCTGCGCCGGCCGCGCCTGATGCGCTTGCGGCGCATGCTCGGGTTGTTCGCCTTTACCTACCTGGTGCTGCACTTCCTGACTTGGCTCGGGCTCGACCGCGGCTTCGACCTGCAGGGCGTGGTGGCAGACATTGCGAAGCGCCCGTTCATCACCGTGGGCTTTGCGGCCCTGCTGCTGCTGATCCCACTCGCCGTCACGTCGACGGATCGCTGGATGCGACGACTGGGGCGAAGGTGGCATTCGCTGCACCAGCTGGTCTACGTCGCCGCCCTGCTCGGCTCCCTGCACTTCCTGTGGCTGGTGAAGGCCGACTGGCGCGAGCCTGCGCTCTACCTCGCGGCTTACGCCATGCTGATGCTGTGGCGGTGGTGGAAGCGGCCACGTGATCCCGCCGCAGCCGCGACCACTGCCATCAGAAGTTGAGCATCACGTCCGTCGTAAACACCCAGCCGTTGCCACCGACCACGAACGGCACGCTCGCATAGCCGACCGGCGAGTCCTGCAGGTAGAGCCCCTGCAGGTTGACGCGCAGTTCCCTGCGCGTCAGCGGGAACCAGTTGAGGCCGAGGGCCGTGTCCCAGGGGTCGCCGTACTCGCCATAGATCTTGGAACCCGAAACGTAGGCCTGCAGCGAGCCCGGGACCAGCATGGTGGATGCCTGCAGCTGGAAACCGTGATCGGACAACCTGTCGACGGGAATCTCGCCCACGACCTTGAAATCGTCGACCCGGCGCCAGTAGTACTCGCCGTCAAGCGACCAGCCGCGATACTTGAACCCGCCGCTCGCCGCAGCCATCTGGTAGGTCGCCTTCTCGATCTGACCGTCGGTCGCGAACGCACCGGGCGCGAAGATGCGCGTGCCGTCGGAGAGCCGGATCTGGCTGTTCTCGAATTCGTTCACGCCCGGCTGGCTCTGCTTGTCCTCGCGGCTGCGCGTGTAGTTCAGGCTGAACAGGGTCGCCAGGTCGTAGTGGTACTCGAAGTCGCCAAATCCCTCACCAGGGCCGTATTCCCCGGTGGTTGGCATCCACCACAGGGCGCCCGACACGGCATGGATCTTGCCGTCGAGCTGGCCGGCGTCCACGCCGAGCTGGCTCAGGTTGTTGCCGAGCATGACCCGGTACTTCAGCGTGTCGGAGAGCGCGCCCCAGGCCCAGATGCCCGACGTGTACGAGCCGCGGAAGAATTCGTCGGAGATCGTGCGGTTGTCGACACGCAGCCAGTTCGGGAACGAGTAGTTGGTGGAGCGGGTGCTCGGCAGCGCCCCGATGCCGCCCGCGAGGCTGAACGCGTCATTGAAGTGGTAGCTCAGGTTGCCGGCGACGACCACCTGCGCCCCCTGTCCCTGGCTGGTGTTGGCCGTCCAGGTGTAGAACAGGTAACGGAAATCCGGATCGAACAGCCAGCCCTTGAAGCTCAGGTTGACCTTCTGCAGCTGTACGTCCTGGCGCAGGCGCAGATCGCGCGTGCGGCCGAAGGAATCGGTGTAGCTGTCCTCGAGGGCGTTCTGGTTGATGTAGCGCACGTACGAGAACACGCTGAAGTCGACTTCACCGAGGTCGGAACGGGCAAGGACCACGCCCTTGCCTCCTTCGTAGCGTCCCCATTGCTGATCGTCGCTGGACGCGCTGCCCACGACCGGAGAGGCCGAGTCGGCAACGACGGCAGCCGGTGTGCCGGCCGCCGCAGCCGGAACACCGACCTGCGATTCCAGCTCGCGAATGCGGGCGTCGCGCTCCGCCAGCTGCTTTTCGAGCAGGCTCTGGCGAGTCTCGAGCGCTTCAAGCCGGGCTTCGACCGAACCGGGCGCAGCAGCAGCCGAAGCCATCAGGGACGCCAGGGCAAGCATCGCTGCCGCGGTCATTCTCGTCCTGATCATCATGCCGATACCTTTGTGGCTGTACACCCGGTTCACGCCGCTGCGTGCCGCAGGCTTGCCCTGCCAGACAGTCTGCCTGGCCCATCGAGACGCGCTGACTGCTCCGGCATGGTGGGAGACTCTGCAGTACTGCCCGCACTGCGTCAAATCAGGCGCTACGCTGCACGCCACCTGGTCAGCAGGAAGACAACGCGCGACGGTTCACGTGCGCTTCAGCAGAACGTGGACCAGCACGCTGCCGAGAATGATCACCAGTCCCGCATAGAACTGCAGTCCGAGTTCACGCTGCTCACCCAGCAGCAGCATCGCCAGGAACACGGCGTACACCGGCTCGAGGCTGACGGCGAGCTGGGTACTGAACGCGCTCAGGTTGCGCAGCGCTACCAGCGACAGCGCGAATGGGAACAAGGTGCAGGCCATGGAGAGAATGACCAGGAGCATGGCATCGTGCGCGTCCGGCAATGGCAGGCGGGTCGCGCTGCCCCCGAACAGCACGGCCAGCAGCGTCAGGAACGCAGTCCCCGCGGCCAGTTCGAGCCCCGTAACGGCCATCGGTTCACCAAGATCGACGTAGCGCTTGTTGAGGGAGCCGAACACCGCCACGAGCAAGGCCGACAAGACGCCGGCAGCGATACCCATGCGCATGTCGAGCGGTGTTCCACCCACGACGAGCATCACCCCGGGAATCGCCGCGATCCCGATCAGCAGCTCGCGCGGGTCGAAACGCTTGTTGGTAATCCATGGCTCGACCACCGACATGATGATCGGTGCGACGCCCATGCACGTCGCCGCAACCGAGGCGTTCGCCAGCTTGATCGCGCCGTAGAAGCTCACCCAGTGCAATGCGACCACGACGCCGATGCCGGTGAAGATGCCGATCGACCTCAGGCTCATGCGACGCAGTCCGCGCCAGAAGGCGGGAATGAACACGAGAGCCACCACGACCAGGAACATGCGCCACCATACCAGCGCGAACGCGGGCAGCGTGATCAGCTTGCCGAGAATGGCCGTGAAGCCCCAGATCACCACGCAGAGGTGGATCTGGAGCAGGGCCTTGCGGGCTGGCAGCATGGTTGGCAGCGGCCTTCCGGCATCGCCGGTCGCGCGCGAACTCAGCCCGCCTTCTTCAGGTAGCCCTGCACGATTTCGAGCGCAGTGCGGTCGCTCGGTGGCAGCTCGATGTCCGTCGTGCCGAGCGGCGTCGTGCGCTGGCCCCAGCGTATGAGATGCGCGCACCAGGTGAGGCCCGCACCGAATGCCGGAAGCAGCAGCAGACTGCCGGGTTGAACACGGCCTTCTTCGATGGCTTCGACCAGCGCGACCGCGACGGTCGCGGCGGACATGTTGCCGTACTTCTGCACGTTGACGAACATGCGATCGGCCGGTGCGCCGACGCGCTTGGCGACCGCGTCCATGATGCGCAGGTTGGCCTGGTGCGGAATCACGACGTCGACGTCGTCGACCTTGTAACCCTGGGCGGCGAGCACGTCCGCGCAGGCACCGGACATGCCGAGCACCGCGCGCTTGAAGATTTCCGGGCCCTCGAACGTCCACGAGGTCTGGCCGTACGGCAGGCCCTTGTTGCAGTAGCGACCGCCCATGCCCTCGACCACCAGCGTATTGCGCGCGTCGCTGTCGCAGCCGAGCTTTTCGCCGAGCAGCCCTTCGACCTTGTCCGTGGCTTCGAGCACGACGGCGGCGCAGCCGTCGCCGAACAGCACACAGACGCCGCGGTTGTGCCAGTCCATGAAAGCCGAGATCAGCTCGCCGCCGACCACCACCGCGTTCCTGACGACGCCGGTGCGGATCAACGCATTGGCGGTGCTGAGCGCGTACAGGAAGCTGGTGCACGCCGTGTTCACGTCGTACGAGGCAGCGCGTTTCGCGCCCAGCCGCACCTGCAGGCCCGAAGCCTGGTTCGGCACCTGGTCGTCGAAGCTGCACGTGCCGACGACGATCAGTTCGACGTCGGCGGGATCGAGGCCCGCCGCTGCCAGTGCCCGCATCGAGCTGACGTACGCCATCTCCTCGAGCGACACGTGCGAGATGCGCCGTTCGCTGATGCCCGTGCGCGACGTGATCCACTCGTCGTTGGTGTCGAGGAAGGTCGCCAGGTCGGCGTTGGTCAGGACATTGGGCGGCAGGCACTTGCCCCAGCCCGTGATGGCAGCGTAGGTCACCGACGTCCCCCAGGTGCGCGTCCGGAAAATGGTGCGCCACTTTACCAGTCCCCGAGCGCTATGGAATGATCCCTGCAGTCCCGTTCCGGGCCGCCCCCGCCAGAGTGACGCGCATGCCCCACGCCCGCATCAACGGACACGACATGTATTACGAAGTGCTGGGCAAGGGCGACCCGGTGCTGTGCATGGGAGGATGGGGCACCTTCTGCCACGACAACCACCACCACCTGGCGCGCGGGCTCACCGAGCGCTACCAGGTGATCCTGTTCGATTACCGGGGCATCCGCGAATCGGGCGACGACCTCGGCGTTCCCTCCACGATGGAACTGCACGCCAACGACGCGATCGGCCTGCTCGACCACCTCGGCCTCCGCGACGTGCACCTGATGGGCCTCGTCGGCATGGGCGCCTGCGTCTGCCAGGAAATCGCGATCCGCCGTCCGGACCTAGCCCGCAGCATGCTCAACATGGGCGCCTGGTGCGAGGTCGACGACTTCCTGCGTGACCAGCTCGAGATGTTCCGCTGGATCCACCGCGAACTCGGGTTCCTGCGGTTCCAGCAGGCGGTCACCCTGCTCTCCTTCGACGCCGAGTACTACAACGCGCACAAGGAGCGCCTGCTCGGGCCGTCCGGCGGCTGGAAGGAACTCAACGGCCGTTACGCAGCGCACTCGCGGCTGATCGACGCTTGCGTCGCCTTCGACTCGAAAGACCGGCTGCGCCAGATCACCTGCGCCACGCTGATCATCCATGCGGGGAAGGACGTCGTGACGTCACCGCGCAATACACTGCCGCTCGAGCAGGGAATCCGCGGCGCGAAGGGCATCCTGTGGGACGATGTGGCGCACGTAGTCGCCGGCAAGGAGCAGAAGGTGCGTTTCGCCCGGACCCTGTTCGACTGGCTCGCGGCCAACTGAAGCGCGCCGCGTGGGTCAGCGACGGCACTGGATCGTCCTCGGCGCGCTGGCGCTCGGCATCAGCCTCGGCGCATGGATCGATCACGCCGGCGGCGAGCTCGCGCACTCGAGCGCGCGCGGCATCGAGGCGATCGGCACGCTCTGGCTCAACGCACTGCGCATGACGGTCGGACCGCTCGTGTTCTCGATGCTGGTGGCGGCCGTTGCGAGCGTCTCGGACGCGATGGCGACCGGACGGCTGGCGTCCCGTGCCATCGGCTGGTTCACGTTCCTGCTGTTCGTTGCAGGTACGCTGGCGGTCCTGCTGACGCAGGGCCTGCTCGCGCTGTGGCCGGTCGACCGCGCGACCGCCGACGCCTTCATTGCCGGCGCGAGCCAGGGGAGCGCGGGTGCGGTGACCAGCGTCCGCTGGACGGACTGGCTGCAGCAACTGCTGCCGCCGAACATCGTCGCGGCAGCGGCGGACAACGCCATCCTGGCGCTGGTGGTGTTCGCGCTCCTGTTCGGCTTCGCCGCGACGAAACTGCCCGCACCGCAAAGGAACGCGCTGACGGGATTCTTCGGGGCCATGGCGGAAGCGATGGTGGTGATGGTGCACTGGGTGCTGCTGGTGGCGCCAGTCGGCGTCTTCGCCCTGGCACTGGGCGTGGGCCGCCGGGCGGGTTTCGACGCTGCGGGCCTGCTGGTGCAGTACGCGGCGACGGTCGCCGCCGTGATCGCGATCGCCACGCTGTTCATTTACATCGTCGTCGCGGCTCGCGGACGCGTGCGTGTCGGCGTCTTCGCCAGGGAGGTCGCACCCGTGCAGGTGGTCGCGGCCAGCACGCAGAGTTCGCTGGCGACGCTGCCGGCGATGATCGAGTGCGTGCGGGAGAGACTGGGCGTGGCGCCGCGGATCTCAAGCCTCGTGCTGCCGCTGGCGGTCGCGGTCTTCCGCTACACGAGTCCGCTCGGCAACCTCGCCGTCTGCTTCTTCATCGCGGCGATGTATGGCCTCGAGCCGCACTTGCTGCAGATGATCGGCGCGATCTTCGTCGCCTTCGCCGTCAGCGTCGGCTCCGTCGGCCTGCCCGGCCAGGTGTCCTTCATTGCGAGCGTGGCGCCGATCTGCGCGGCGCTGGGCCTGCCGGTCGACGTGCTGGGCATCCTCGTCGCGGTGGAGATCCTGCCGGACATCTTCCGCACCATCGGCAACGTCACGGCGGATGTCGCCGTCACCGTGCTGGTCGACGAAGTGGAACCGCCGCACGTCTGAGGCTGTCCTCGCAAGGGAGGCGCGCGCTACCGGCGGTTGTTCCGGGACCTTCCCCCGAGCTTGGAAAGGCAGACAGGCGCTCGCTACAGGCGGTCGATCCGGGACCTTCCCCCGAGCTTGGAAAGGCAGACACGCGCTCGCGGGAAGGTCCCGGATCAACCGCTCCTCTGGCAGCGCCTCATGGTTTCGTGCACTCGGAATGGATACGGAGGACGGTGATGGCAGGCGCTCGACTCGGCCTGTCCTGGCGCGCGCGTGTCTGCCTTTCCAAGCGCGGCAGGACAGGCCGGGTCGAGCGCCTACGAGCTGAGCGCTTCCAAGTATTTCACCACCTCGGCCATGGTCGTCACGTCGGCATAACGTCGACCGACGTCGGCCAGGTTCGCCCGGTGCGGACCCTCCTCCGCATCGCCACAGCATTCGTCCGGCACCAGCACGCGGAAACCGTACGAGAACGCATCGACGATCGTGGCGCGCACACAGCCGCTCGTAGTGCACCCGGTGACGATCACCGTGTCGACCCGCTGCTTGACCAGGAACGTGATCAGCGGCGTCTGGAAGAACATCGACGGCGCATTCTTGCAGTAGGTGAAGTTGCGCGCGTCGTGGATCTTCGGATCCATCTCCGTGCACGGATCGCCGTAGAAGAAGTCGTCCCGGACCGGCTTCACCTTCCAGAACGGCATGTCGGCCAGGCTGCCATACGCCGTGTAGCAGGCCGCCACGGGCACGTCCCGCTCGCGCGCGAGCCCGAGCAGGTCAGCCGTGCGGTCACGCGCGGCGTGAATCAGCGGCAAGCCGCCGAGCGGCCAGCGCGGATCGGTGAACGCCAGCTGGAAGTCGACCACCAGCACGGCCGGGCGGAGCCCGGCACTGAAGCTCGGCGAGCTGTAGCCGACCGTCGTGTAGGTGTCGGCTGCGTCGCCCGCCATTTCAGGCGACCTTCGTCTTCTTCCTGGCGACCCCGGCCGACTTGAGCACGCGCTCGGAGAACCGTGGCTGCTGCGGGGCATCGTGACCGGTCTCGGCCTTGCAGCGCGCCTTGAGCGACTCGATCGACGTGAAGCCGCGGTCGAACAGCGGCGCCGGCCCGCGCTCCGCCTTGAGCTTCGCGCGCAGCTTTTCCGTTGCCGCCACGTCCGCAGTCAGGTCGGCACTGATGACGACACCGTAGTTGCGTGCCCCATGCGGCGTCACGAGACCCGCCTGGACGTCGAACACCACCTTCTCGATCTCGCGCTCGAACGGATCGCCGCAGCCGCCGCCGCCCCACGTATCGGAGAGCAGCAGGTCGCCTTCATTGACCTTGACCCGGTCGATCTTGGACGGCAGCAGCTCCTCGGTGCCATCGGCACGCACCAGGGTCTTCTTGCTCCGCGCGCCAGGCAGGCCGCCGTTGACGCCCCACGGATAGGTGAGCCAGCGATCGTCGTGGATCGAGATCTCGCCAGGTTCGAGGAAGCGGTAACCGATGCGCAGGCCGTTGCCGCCCCGGTTCTTGCCCGCGCCGCCGGTGTCAGGAATGGTCTCGTAGATGTCGATGCGCAGCGGGAAGTAGCTCTCGAGGAACTCGTTCGGCACGTTGGTGAACGAGGGCCACAGCGAGTGCCCGTCCGGCCCATCGCCGAAGGGCTTGCCCGGGATGCCGCCGAACGTGATCTGGTACAACTGGTACCACTCGCCGGTCTTCCTGTATCCCGAGTACATGAAATGCGGGCTGTCCGAGAAACCCGCCGCGCACATGAACGCCGGGTTGCCCTGCCCGAGCAGTCCGCCGAGGATGTCGAAGATGCGGCCGAGCGCGTGCGTGCGGCACGAGAGCGCGGCGGGCTTCAGCGGCTTGAGCAACGTGCCCGGCGGAATGCGGACCTCCATCAGGTCGTAGAAGCCGTCGTTGAACAGGATCTGCGGGTCGAAAACCATGATCATGTAGACGCCCGCGAACATCTTGAACATCTCCTCGTTCAACAGGAAGTTGATCGACGAGATCGACTGCGGGTCGGTGCCCGCGAAGTCGAAGATGCACTTGTCCCCTTCGCGCCACATCGTGCACGCGATCTTGTAGGGCCCCATGTTGAGGCCGTCGTCGCAGATGTAGTCCTCGAAGTACTGCTTCTTCTCCGGGACCGTCTGGTGGATGAGCTGGCGCATGGCGCGCTTGTTGCGCTCGAGCATGGCGTCCATCGCCGAATAGAACACGTCGTCGCCGAAGCGCGTCGAGATCTCGACGCAGCGGATGGCCGCGGTGCGCAGCGCCGCGGCGATGGCGTTGAAGTCCGAGAAGTTCCAGGTGGGCAGGCGGCAGTTGTGCAGGATCACCTTGAGCAGGTCGTCCTGCATCACCCCGGCCTTGATGATCTTGATCGGCGGGATCGAAACCCCTTCTTCGAAGATCGTGCGCGCATCGGTGGGCAGCGAGCCGGGCACCTTGCCGCCGACGTCGGTCATGTGACCGAACATGGCGGACCACGCGATGATGCGGCCGTCCTTGAACACCGGCATCAGCATGAGCCAGTCGTTCTGGTGGCTGATCGCGCCGTTGACCGAGTACGGGTCGTTGGTCAGGAAGACATCGCCCTCCTCCACGGTGCCGTCGTACCCCTGCAGGAAGCCGTGGATGAACGAGCCGAACTGGCCGACGACCATCTTGCCGTCGAGATTGGCGATGAGCGGGAACTCGTCGTGCTGCTCGCGGATGCCGGGTGACATGGCCGTGCGGAACAGCACCGTGTCCATTTCGAAACGTGCGTTGCGCAGGGCGCTCTCGATGATGTCGATGGTGACCGAATCGACCTTCACCTTCTTCATCGGCTTCTTGTTGCGCTGGATGATCCTGGCGGGCATGTGCGTATCTCCGGAAGTGTGGCGGCGGTGGCGCGGCTACTTGGCCTTGCGGGCGGCTTTCTTGCGGGCCGCCAGCCTGGCTTTCACGGGAGCCGCCTTCGGCCTCGCTGCGCCCGTCTTCGCTTTCGACGCCTTGTAGGCGTCCGGGTAGATCAGGATGTTGCCGTGGGCATCCACCTTGCCGTGGTGCCGCGGCAGGATCACCGAGGTCGAGTCCATCTCCATCACGATCGCGGGACCGGCGATGCGATTGCCGGCCTTGAGCTTCGCGCGGTCGTATACCGTCGCCACGCAATCCTTGCCGGCCATGTACGCCTGCTGCTTGCCGACGGCCGCGGCGGCCGGCGACGCGCCGCCCCGCGCGATGACCTGGCGCTTGATGTTGATGCCCTTGCCCTGCACCACGGCGCGCAAGGCGACGAACTCGTGCTCGAGCGGCAGCGCGAACGTGAACAGCCGCGTGTGCTCCTCGTCGAATGGCTGACGAATCGCGTCGAGTCCTTCCTTTTCGAGACGCTTGAGGTCCACGTCCACGGTGAGGCGCAGCCCCTGGCCGTGGTAGCGCACGTCCACCTGGTAGCCGAACTCCATGTCCTGCGCTGCAACCTTCTCGCCGGCCAGTGATTTCGCCGCATCGGTCGCCAGCGCCTGCAGCTGCCTGGCGATGTCGTCCTTGCTGGTTTCGGAGAACTTGCGGATGTAGGTGCGCGAGGATTCGTCGCGGACCGCGGTGGTTGCGTCACCCAGCGCGCACAGCACGCCGGGGCCCGGTGGAATGATCGACGGCCAGGAGCCCAGCAGGATCGACAGCGCATTGGCATGCAACGGTCCGGCCCCACCGAACGCGATCAGCGCGTAATCGCGCGGATCGTGCCCCTGCTCGACCGAGACGAGTCGCAGCGCACCGACCATGTTCTCGTTGACGATGTTGTAGATGCCGAGCGCGGCATCCTTGGCATTCTTGCCGAGCGCCTTGCCGATCTTTTCGACCGACTGCTGCGCGAGCTTGCGGTCGAGCGCCATGTCGCCGCCCAGCTTCTGCATTGCGGGAAGATAGCCGAGCACGACGTTCGCGTCGGTCACCGTGGGCTCGGTGCCGCCCTTGCCGTACGCGGCCGGGCCGGGATCGGCGCCGGCCGACTGCGGACCCACGCGTAGCGCGCCGGTGAGTTCAGGCACGTGAGCGATCGAGCCGCCGCCCGCGCCTACCGTGCGGATATCCACGGACGAGGCGCGCACCGTGACGTCGCCCACCGTGGTCTCACGCCGCAGCCGCGGCTGGCCGTTCATGATCAGCGCGACGTCGGTCGACGTGCCGCCCACGTCCACCGTGAGCAGGTTCGGAAAGCCCGCCTGGACCGCACCCCACAGGGCGCCAGTCACGCCGCCCGCCGGTCCGGACATCAGCAGGTTGACCGGGAAATCCTCGGCCGACTTCGCCGACGCGAGGCCGCCGTCGGAACGCAGGATGTGCAGCTTCACGCTCCGGGTCCTGGCGCTGAGCTTGGTCTTCAGGTTGTGCACGTATTTCTGCACGCGCGGACGCACGTACGAGTTGGCGACCGTGGTGACGGTGCGCTCGTACTCCTGCATCTCGGGCACGACCTCCGACGACAGCGACACCGGGATGCCCGGCAGGACTTCCTGCGCGATTTCCTTGATGCGGCGCTCGTGCGTGTCGTTGGCGAACGCGTTGATCAGCGAGACCGTGAGCGCCTCGATGTTCCTGGCGCCGAGGGCGCGCAGATCGTCGCGCAGCTTCGCTTCGTTCAGCGCAGCGACGACGTCGCCCTTGGAGCCGATGCGCTCGTCGGCTTCGATCGTCAGCGCGAGCGGCGCCATCGGCAGCGACTTGTTGTAGATGACCCAGCCGCCGAGGCCGCCCGGCACGTAGCTGCGCGCGATCTGCAGCACTTGCCGATAGCCCCTGGTGGTGACGAGGCCGACGCGCGCACCGGTGCCGGTGAGCACCGTGTTGGTCGCGACGGTCGTGCCGTGCATGACGTGGTCGATCGCTTCGGCGGAGATCGCCGCGAGCCCGCAGACGCGCTCGATGCCGCGCAGCACCCCCTCCGACTGGTCGTGCGGTGTCGAGGACACCTTGGCCTTCCACGTCTGGCCCGTCGTTTCGTTCACCAGCAGCAGGTCGGTGAAAGTCCCGCCCACGTCGACGCCGAGTCGGTAAGTCATGCAGTCACCCTGTTGTGTTCGTGGTCGTCAGGCCGCCGCGGTCGACGGCCGCGGGAATCCGCCCGCCTTCACCAGCATGCCGGGCACGCTGCGCCCGAGCTGCTCCTGCAGCCACTTGCCGGTCTCGATCGCGGCATCGAGCGAAACGCCGGTCGTGTAACCGGCGCGATGCAGCTGGTAAAGCAGGTCCTCGGTCGCGATGTTGCCCGTGGCTGCCGGCGCGAAGGGACAGCCACCGATCCCGCCGAGGCTGGCGTCGAGCGTGCGCACGCCCGCCTGCAACGCGGCGAACGCGTTGGCAAAGCCGGTGTTGCGGGTATTGTGGAAGTGGCAACGCAGCGGAATGCCGGGCACTGCCTCGCGCACCCGCGAGACGATCTCGGTGACCTGCGTGGGGACGCCGACGCCGATGGTGTCGGCCAGCGCAATCTCGAACGGCCTTGCCTCGGCGACGCGCCTGGCGACTTCGACGACTCGCGCCACCGCGATTTCACCCTCGAAGGGACAACCGAACGCGGCCGAGACCGTCACCTGGGCACGGACGCCCGCCTGTTCCGCCGCACGCGCGATGTCGAGCCAGGCCGCGATGGATTCGTCGGTCGACACCCCCTGGTTGCGACGATTGAACGTGTCGCTCGCGACCACCGCCATGCCGATCTCGTTGCACCCGGCCGCGACCGCCCGCTCATAACCCTTGCGGTTCAGCACGAGGCCGATGAAGTGGGCGCCCGAGGGAGGCGCACCAAGTGCCTGCAGCACTGCTTCGGCGTCAGCCATCTGCGGCACTTTCTTCGGGTTGACGAAACTCGCAACCTCGACGCGGCGCAGCCCGGCCGCGAGCGCACGACGAATGAACTCGATCTTGGCCGCCGTCGGGAAGACCCCGGGCTCGCTCTGCAACCCATCGCGGGGACCGACTTCGACGACGTCGACGTGCGTGCTCATGGCGGGCTTCCGGTCGCGGCTAAAACATATCTAATGTATATTAATATAACATTTGATCCGGGCGTGCACGGCCAAGGTTAAGAACCATGCCCAGCGAATACAAGGCGATCCCCAAGGTGGCCCCGATGGTGACTCCATGACTGGTCCAGCCCCAGGCCCGCTCGCCGGGCTGCGCGTGATCGAACTCGGCACCCTGCTCGCCGGTCCCTTCTGCGGCCAGCTGCTCGGCGACTTCGGCGCCGAGGTGATCAAGGTCGAACCGCCGGGCCAGGGCGACCCGATGCGGGTCTGGGGTCGCGAGAAGGCGCACGGCAAGTCGCTGTGGTGGCCCGTCGTAGCCCGCAACAAGAAGGCGATCACGCTCGACCTGCGCCAGCCCGAAGGCCAGGAGATCCTGAAGTCGCTGGTGGCGGAATCGGACTTCCTGCTCGAGAACTTCCGCCCCGGCACCATGGAGAAATGGGGCCTCGGCTGGCCGGAGCTCTCGGCCATCAACGCGAAGTTGATCATGATCCGCGTCTCCGGCTTCGGCCAGACCGGACCGTATTCGCGCCAGGCCGGCTTCGGTGCCATCGGCGAGGCGATGGGCGGCCTGCGCTACGTGGTCGGCGACCCCACCACACCCCCGTCCCGCATGGGTATCTCGATCGGCGACTCGCTCGCCGCGACGTTCGCCTGCATCGGCGCGCTCACGGCGCTGCACCACCGGCACATGACGGGCCGCGGCCAGGTCATCGATTCGGCGATCTACGAGGCCGTGCTGAACATGATGGAGTCGCTGGTCACCGAATATGACAAGGCCGGCTTCATCCGCGAGCGCACGGGCGCGATCCTGCCGAACGTGGCACCCTCCAACGTCTACAAGACGCAGGACGGCCTGGTCCTGATCGCGGCCAACCAGGACACGGTTTTTGCGCGCCTTGCCGCCGCCATGGGACAGCCGGGTCTCGCGACCGAGCCGCGGTATGCCACGCACAGCGCCCGCGGGGCCAACCAGCGCGAGCTCGACGCGCTGGTCGAAGCCTGGACCCAGCGGTTCACCACGCACGACGTCCTGGCGCTGATGGACGAGCACGGCGTCCCCGCCGGCCTGATCTACCGCGCCCCCGAGATGCTCGACGACCCGCACTTCAAGGCGCGCGAGGCCATCGTGACCGTGCCGCACCCGGACTTCGGCGACCTGCGCATGCAGAACGTCGCGCCAAAACTGTCGGAAACGCCCGGCAGCGTTCGCTCCCCGAGTCCCGACCTCGGGCAGCATAATGACGAGGTCTTCCTGCAACTGCTCGGGTTGACGGCCGAACGCTACGCCGACCTGAAGTCCCGCAAGGTAATCTGACGCCCGATGGCGAGCCTCGACGAAAACTACGCCGGCAGCGGCTTCGGCCACGCACTGCAGCCTGGCCGGCGGCCCGCGCTGATCGTCGTCGACTTCGTCATGGCTTACCTCAAACCGGGCTCGCCGCTCTACGCGGGCGTCGAGACCACTCGCGACGCCTGTGCGGTGCTGTTACGAGCCGCGCGCGATGCCGGCATCCCCGTACTGCACACCAACGTGCGTTTCCAGGCGGGTGGTCGTGACGGCGGCGTCTTTTTTCGCAAGCTTCCGGCCCTGGGCTGTTTTGCGGACGGTGCCGACCCCGAATTCTCCCGGTTCGATCCGGCACTGGAGCCGGCTGCTGGCGAGACCGTGATCACCAAGCAGTACGCCAGCGCCTTTTTCGGCACCACCCTGGCGTCCACGCTCACGGCCCTGGGCGTGGACACCCTGCTGATCGCAGGGGTCAGCACCAGCGGCTGCATCCGGGCCACCGCGCTCGACGCCTGCCAGCACGGCTTCATTCCCTGGGTGGTGCGCGATGCGGTCGGCGACCGGCACCCGGCGCCCCACGAAGCCAACCTGTTCGACCTGCAGGCCAAGTACGCCGAGGTCGTGAGCCTGGAGACGGCCAGACGCTACCTGTCCGGACTGTCGGCGCTACAATGCGCGACACCATGACCCACAGCCCCGAGAGGCCGATGATGAAGAAAGCGAACCTCGTGTTGATGGCTGCCCTTGCTGCGGCCGGGCTCGTCGGCGTGGCCGGCGGCTCGCTGCTGCCCGTTTCGGTGGCCGTCGCGGCCGAGAAGGAAAAGCCGGCTGCCAAGCAGAAACTCAGCCCGGCCGTGCAGAAGCCGCTCGTGGCGGCCCAGAACGCCATGACCGCGAAGAACTGGGACGAAGCCCTGGCCCAGATCCAGGCGGCGCAGGCCGTCGAGCCCAAGACGCCTTACGACGCTTTCATGGTCGACGAGCTCGGGTGGTACATCTACCTGCAGAAGAAGGACTACGTGAAGTCCGCCGAGATCCTCGAGCGCTCGCTCGCCTCGGGCATGGTCTCGGAAGCCGACAAGCCGCAGCGGCTGCGCGCACTTACGCAGATGAACCTGCAGAACAAGCAGTACGACAAGGCGATCACCAACGGTACGGAGTACCTGAAGCTCAACCCGAACGATGCGGAAATCGCACTGTCGCTCGCGCAGGCCCGCTACCTGTCGAACGACTTCACGGGTGCCAAGACTGCGGCAGAACAACTCATCGCCTCGAGCCCGAAGCCGGCCGAAGCGGCCCTGCTGCTCGCCCTGCGGGCGAACTACGAGCTCAAGGACGAACCCGGCATCATGCGTTCGCTCGAAGGCCTGGTACGCCATTACCCGGCGCCGAAGTACTGGGAAGACCTGCTCAATGCGCAGCTCTACCGCACCAAGGACGACCGTGGCCTGCGCTCTCTCTACCGCCTGATGAACGACACCAACACGCTCGACAAGGGCGAGGAGTACGCCGAAATGGGCAGTACGCTCCTCAACGGCGGTTTCCCGAACGAAGCCAAGCAGATTCTCGAGCGTGGCCTGGCGGCGAACCTGCTCCAGGGCGATTCGAAGAGGCGCGCACAGGCGGACCTCGAGCGTGCCCGCACTGGCGCGACCGCCGACGCCAAGGACGTCGGCACTGCGGCGGCGCAGCTCGCGGCGGCGAAGACCGGCACCCAGATGGTCGCTATCGGCAAGCTGTACTTCAGCACGGGCGACTACGCCAATGCAGTCGACGCGATCCAGAAGGGGCTCGCGAAGGGCGGCGTGGCCGATGCCGACGACGCGAACATGCTGGCGGGCATCGCCAATACCCGCCTCGGCAAGTTGACCGAAGCCCGCGCCGCGTTCGACGCGGTCAAGGCACCGGCACTGACCGACCTCGCCAGGCTCTGGAAGCTCAAGCTCGATGCGGCGGCTCCCGCCACCGCTCCTGCTCCTGCGACCGGCTGATACCGGTCGAGCCGGGGAACCAGGGCACCGTGAGTTCCTGACCCGCGGGGCCTTGGCAGGCTCGGCACCGACCCGCTCGCTCGCGGTCGGCGACGCGTGGCTCTACTCGGCCAGCAGCGATAAGCCGGTTGCGCACGCCGCCGGCACGTATGCGCTGCCGCGTTGAGTGCGGCAGCGGGGATGGCCGACACCCGTCGAAAAGAAGAAGCCGGGCTTGCCAGTCCGTGTCAAAAAGGACGTTGAGGCCAGGGTCACAAGGACGCCCCGCTCTGCGGGGCGTTCTTTTTTCGGGGTCCGGACGGTTCCGGCGAGCGCGGATCTCAGGCCCGGGCCAGTCGCTCGACCAGGGCGGCGCTCCCGAGCACCGCCATTGCCCGTTTCAGGTTCCACACCAGTGTCGCCAGGCTCATCTCGGTGCCTGCGCCCCGTCGGCCACGTAACAGGAACCGCGGCTTCTCAAAGATCCGGTACTTCAGGTTGGCAAAGGGGTGCTCGACGACACATCGCCGCAACCGCATCAGCTCGGGCGTCGCGCGTGCGTGCATTCGTTGCAGCGCCGCCTCGTGCAGATGCCGCGCGACGAAGCGCCGCGGACTGGCCGTGCAGCGGGCCTGCAGGACACAAGTGCCGCAGGCGCCGATTTCGGCGGCGTAGATGATCTGATGCTTGTGCCGCAGTAGTTGCTTGCGCCGCAGCGTCTGGCCCGCCGGACAGCGCATGGTGTCCGTGGCCTCGTCGTAGCTGAAGCAGCGCCGATCGAACAGCGAGCCATCGCCCTGGTTGTTGACCGCCCGGTTGGCGGGCACGTGCGCCACGATGCCCTGCGCTTCCAGCGCCTCGGCCTGTGCGCCGTTGGAGTAGCCCGCGTCGGCCACGACGTTGAGAGTCGGCTGCTCGAGTGCATCGCGGGCCGCTTCCGCCATCGGCTGCAGCGAGGTGTTGTCCGTGGCTGCCGCCGTGACCTCGTGCGTCACGATCAGCGCATGCTCGGCATCGACCACGGTCTGCACGTTGTAGGCCGGACCATGCCCCTTCATCAGCTTGGCATCGGGCTCGCTCTCGACCCAGTGCGTGGCGCCGAGCGCCTCGAGACGGCTCAGGCCCTGCGCTGTCTGCGCCTGCCGGGGCGTCGCAGCACTTCGAGCGCCTCGCGCACCGCACCGGCGTCGATCGCCGTCTCGCCTTCCTCGGCGTCCGCAGCATCGAGTCGCTCGAGGTACTCGGCGACCCGCCGGTCGAGCGCCGCTTGCTCCCGCAGCAACCGCTCCCGACTCAGCACCGCCTTACGGCTCGCCACCGCCTCGAACTTCGAGCCATCGATCGCCAGCCACTCACCGCGGATTAACCCCTGGCCGCGGCAAAAGCGCACGAACGCCGCCGCCACGGCCCGCAACGCAGCGCCTTCGTGGCGGCGGAACTCGGCTATCGTCTTGTGATCCGGGGCCAACCGGTTGAGCAGCCACATCAACTCGACGTTGCGCTGGCACTCGCGTTCCAGTCGCCGCGAGGAACGGACCTGCTGCAGGTAGCCGTACAGGTACAGCTTCAACAGGTCGGCCGGATCGTAGGCCGGGCGGCCCGTGGCCGCCGGCTGGGCCTTGCTGAACCCCAACTGCACGAGGTCGAGCGACCCGACGAACGCATCGATGACCCGGCATAGGTGGTCCTGCGGCACCAACTCATCGAGCGATATCGGAAATAGCGCCCCCTGATCCCGACTGTCACCGCGCACGAAGGCCATAATGAAAATGCCCGCAACTTGCGTTGCGGGCATTGTCTTCATCAGGCCCCCGGACTGCCAGAGTTTTTACACAGGCTGTTGCGGCCCGGCTTCCTGCTTTGAATGCGACTTGTACCGGACTACTTCAGGTCCAGCACCTGCATCGTCGACGAGCCAAGAACGCGCCGAATCGCGGCACGTTCGAACTGCGCCTTGTTGGCCGCGGCCACGGAACCTTCGACTTGCTTGGAGATCGCATCCGCCTTGGCGAGCGCGCCGTCAAGGGCAGCCCAGTTCTTGTAGGTGAGAACGAGGAACAGGTCCGGGTCATCCGGTCCGCGCGGTTCGGCCCTGATCACCTGGTAGCTGACCAGATCGCCGGCCTTCTTGGCGGCCTCGTTCTGAGCTTTCCAGGTGGTGCTGAGCCAATTCATGTAGTCGTCAAACCTGCCA
>JAOUGW010000037.1 GCA_029865465.1 Gammaproteobacteria bacterium | reverse complement strand
GTTCCGGATGATCGTCGCCCATGCTATGCAGGCGACAATGGGGATGAGTCACGAAAGCGACGGCCATGGGCGGCTCCGGTTGCGGTGACCCGCAATGATCGCGCAAAGATCTGAGGCTAGCATTTGCGAGTTCTCCCCGGCCCCCAGAGTACACTCGAACCATGACTGCGAAGCGTATCGAGGCCATGTTGCGCCCCGCATCCGTTGCCGTAGTCGGCGCGAGCGATACGCCCGGTTCGATCGGCGAAGTCCTGTGCCGGAACCTGCGCGAAGGTGGCTTTCGCGGCCCCGTTTTTCACGTCAACCCGCGGCACGCGACCATCGGCGATGCGCCGTCCTATCCTGACGTGCGTTCACTGCCGCAGACGGTGGACGTCGCGATCATCGCAACCCCGCCGCATACCCTGCCCACCGTGCTCGAGGACTGCGGGGAGAGCGGCGTCCGCGGTGCCGTCATCGTGTCGGCAGGTTTTCGCGAAGGCGGCGAGGCAGGCGCGGCCTTCGAAAAGTCGATGCTGCAGGCCGCGCGCCGGTACGGCCTGCGCTTGCTTGGACCGAACAGCTTCGGTGTGATCCGGACCGAAATCGGGTTCAACGCCTCCTGTGGCGCGGCGCCCCCCAGTCCCGGCCGTCTCGCGCTCGTGTCGCAGTCGAGCGCGCTGTGCGCGGCAACGCTCGACTGGGCGCGCTCCCGGCACGTCGGATTCTCGACGGTGATCTCCACCGGCGTCGGCGCTGACATCGGCTTCGGCGACGTGCTCGATTTCCTCGCGCGCGATGCGGCCACCGACGGGATCATGCTGTACCTCGAGGGCGTCGGCGATGCGCGTCGCTTCATGAGTGCGCTGCAGGCCGCTGCGCGCGTCAAGCCCGTCGTCGTCATGAAAGCGGGGCATTCCCTCGAGGGCCGCGGCAGCCTCGCCTTCCACACGGGCTCGCTGGTGGGTGGCGACGATGTCTTCGACGCGGCGATGCGTCGGGCCGGCGTGCTGCGCATCCGCGATCTCAGCCAGCTGTTCAGTGCTGCCAGTACACTCGGTGCCGGCGTACGGATGCACGGGCGCAGACTGGCCATCGTGACCAACGCGGGCGGGCCCGGGCAGCTCGCTGCAGACCGCGCCGTTGACCGGTGGCTGACGGTGGCCCGGCTGGACGACGCGACACTCGCGCAGCTGCATGCGCTGCTTCCGCCCAGTACTGCGGGTGGCAATCCCGTCTATGTGCGCGGCGACGCCACAGCGCAGGTCTACGCGCAGGCGGCGCAGGCGTGCCTGCAGGACGGTGAGGTCGACGCGCTGCTCGCGATCCTGACGCCATTCGCGCTCACCAATGCGGACCTGTTCGCGACCAGACTGATCACGGTAGCCAGAGCCCAACGCAAGCCGGTCTTCACGTGCTGGATGGGAGGCGAGGCGGTGACGACGGCGCGCCAACGCTTCGCCGAGAACCGGGTTCCGACCTTCTCGACGCCCGAAGCTGCGGTCGACGCCATTGCCGCGCTCGCGCTCTTCACCACCAACCAGGAGCAGTTGCTGCAGGTCCCGGCGCCGCTCGGGCCAGCCTCGACACCCGACCGCGCCACGGCGCAACGCTTGCTCGACACGGCGCGCGCGGCAGGCAACGAGTGGCTCAACCCGGCGGATTCGAAGGAACTGCTGGCAGCATTCGGCATCCCGATCGTCCGCAGTCGCCCGGCGTACTCCGCGCCCGAGGCCGCGCAGGTGGCAGCGGCGATCGGCTTCCCGGTCGCGATGAAGATTCTCTCGCCCGACATTGCGCACAAGACCGACGCCGGTGGCGTACGTCTCGGCTGCACCGACGCCCGCAGCGCGCGCGAAGGCTACGAGGGCATGCTGCGCGATGTCGCCATCGCCCGGCCGGCCGCGCGGCTCGAAGGCGTGCTGATCGAGCCGATGTACGTCGAACGCCACGGGTGCGAGCTCATGATCGGCGCAGTGCGCGACCCGGTGTTCGGCCCGGCGATCAGCTTCGGGCTCGGCGGCACGATGGTCGAGGTGATCCGTGACCGCGCGGTGGCACTGCCACCGCTCAACCCGTACCTGGCGCGGGACCTGATCCGCCGCACTCGTGCCAGCCTGGCGCTGCAGCCGCTGCGCGGGGCGCCGGCCGCCGCGCAGGAAGCCATCGAAGACATGCTGCTGCGTGTGTCTGAGATCGTGTGCGAACTGCCCGACGTCGGTGCGATCGATATCAACCCGGTGATCGTGACTGCCAAAGGTGCCGTTGCCGTCGACGCGCGCATCGGCGTGATGCCAGTGCCGCAACCGCAGCTGCTCTATCGCCACATGGCGATCCACCCGTATCCGAGCGCGCTGGATTTCCCGCTCGAATTGCCGGACGGGCAGCGGGCGACGATTCGTGCGATCCGTCCGGAGGACGCCGAACTCGAACGGGACTTCGTCCACCAGCTTTCAGAACAGTCGCGGTTCCTGCGCTTCATGTTCGGCCTGCAGGACCTATCGCCGGCAATGCTGTCGAAGTTCACGCAGATTGATTACGACCGCGAGTTGGCCCTGATCGTGGTCTTGCGCCTGCCGGACGGCGCCGAGCAGCAGATCGGCGTCGCCCGGTACATCACGCTGCCGGACGAAGAGACGTGCGAGTTCGCGATCGTCGTGAGCGACGCGTGGCAAGGCAAGGGCGTGGCCCGGCAGCTGTTCCAGCGCTTGATCGATGTCGCGCGGGACCGGCGGATCAAGGTGATGACCGGCATCACGCTGCGTGAGAACACCCGCATGATCGACCTCTCACGGTCGCTCGGCTTCGCGACGCGCTCGGACACCGACGAGCCTGAGCTTGTACGGATGACACTTACCCTCCAGGAAGTTCCTGGGGTCGCGGCGGCGGAAATTGCCCGGGCAGCGACTGCGGGGTCCTGTCCCGAGCTTGGAAAGGCAGACACGCGCTCGGGACAGGACCCCGAAGCCGCTGCCCTCTCACCTGCGCCCGCAGCCGGGTAGCCAGCCCGAGATGCGTAAATCGCCTTTATCAACTAATGATGGCTTCATCTCGGTATCTGGTCGGCAGCACTGAGTCAGAGCGTGCGTCAGAGCGTGAGGCGGTGCCTGCGGCGGATGCGTGGTCGGACCCTTCTCCGAGCGCGTGTCTGCCTTTCCAAGCTCGGAGAAGGGTCCGACCACGCACCCGCCAGTGCGCTTGACCTGTCAGCGACGCCGGTGCAGCGCGGTCCGTACCTGGTCACGCAGCCAGCGGTTGGCTGCATCCCGTTCCGCATTCGCCGGCCAGTACATGTACGTCTCGAGATTGATGCCATCGAGCGGCAGCCCCACGACCTGGTTCGTGTCGCGTTCGAGGACGTGGCGCGCATACGTTTCGGGCAACGTCGCGACCAGGTCGGTGCTGGCGGCGGCACGACACGCGGCGGCGTGACTCTGGCAGCGCAGCCGTACGCGCCGCGACCTGCCGAGCGCCTGCAAGGCAACGTCCTCCAGCGAGGGACCACGCCGGCGCGATGACACCTGCACGTGCTCGAGTTCGAGGTAGGCGTCCAGGTTCCAGCCTTTGCGCTTCAGGCGTCGCAACCGTGGATGGTCCTTGTTTGCGATCACCACCAGGCGATCGGTGAGCACACGTTCGTGCGGCACGCGGTCGGCCACCGGCAACAGCACGTCGAGCGCGACGTCGAATTCGCCTGTGGCCAGATCCGCTTCGAGACGAGTGCGGTCGTGCCTCGCGGATGCGAGGCTGAGACGCGGTCCCGCGGCGCAGATCGCCTGGCTCAGCTCGGGCAGTACGCTGGGTTCAAGCGCCTCGCGCAGCCCGATCCGGAAGTGCCGCTCGGCCGTCAGCGGCTCGAACCCCGTGGCCTGGCTGAACGTGCGCTCCATTGCGCCGAGCGCATCCCGCACCGGTCCAGCGATCGAGCGGGCGAGTGGGGTCGGTGCGATCCCTCGTCCCTGCCGCTCGAACAAAGGTTCGCCGAAGACCTCGCGCAGGCGCGCGAGCGCGTGGCTCACGGCCGGCTGCGACAGGTTCAGCTTGCGGCCTGCTGCCGTGATGCTGCCTTCCGTGAGGACGGTGTCGAACACCACGAGCAGGTTCAGGTCGATCCGCGAGAGATGCATGATATGAATGATTATTCATTAAAAGATTGCACTAGGGAAATACCATGGCAGGCCTACACTGGCGGCCGGACCTGGCCAGGAGCACCCGTCATGGATTTCGAATACAGCCCCCGCACGCGCGAGCTGATGCGCCGTGTCGACGACTTCATGCAGACGCACATCTTTCCGGCCGAGGCCGAATACGAGGAGTTCGTGCAGGATCCGGCCAGGCGCTGGATCGTGCCGCCGATGGTCGAAGGGCTCAAGGCCAGGGCGCGCGAAGCCGGGCTCTGGAACCTGTTTCTGCCGCACGAATACCAGCCGTGGAGCCCGGGACTCACCAACCTCGAATACGCCCCGCTCGCCGAACTCATGGGGCGCGTCGACTGGGCCTCGACGATCTTCAATTGCGGCGCCCCGGACACCGGCAACATGGAAGTGCTCGCGCGTTACGGCAACGCGGAGCAGCAGGCACAGTGGCTCACCCCGTTGCTGGAGGGCCGCATCCGCTCGGCGTTCCTGATGACGGAGCCCGCGGTGGCGTCCTCCGATGCGACCAACATCGAGTGCTCGATCGTCCGCGACGGCGACGACTACGTGGTCACGGGCCGCAAATGGTGGTCGAGCAACATTTATCACCCCGAGTGCGAAATCCTGATCGTCATGGGCAAGACCAGCTTCGACGGCCCGAAGCACTCGCAGCAGTCCATGATCCTGGTGCCGCGGCGTGCGCCGGGCGTGCGCCTCGTCCGCCCGCTCAAGGTGTTTGGCGAAGTGCACTCGCCGAGCGGCCACGGTGAAGTCGCGCTCGAGGGCGTGCGCGTGCCGGCGTCGAACCTGCTGCTCGGCGAAGGCCGCGGCTTCGAGATTGCGCAGGGCCGGCTCGGACCCGGCCGTATTCATCACTGCATGCGCCTGATCGGAGCGGCGCAGCGGGCGCTCGAACTGATGTGCCGGCGCGCGGACTCGCGCGTGGCGTTCGGCCGCAAGCTGAGCGAACAGGGCAGCCTGCGCGAAGCGATCGCGCGTTCACGCTGCGAGATCGAACAGGCCCGCCTGCTCACGCTCGCCGCAGCGGACAAGATGGATCGCGAGGGCAACCGGGGTGCGGCCGACCTCATTTCGATGATCAAGATCGTCGCGCCCCGCATGTGCCAGGACGTCTGCGATCGCGCCATGCAGGCGCATGGCGGCATGGGGCTGTGCCAGGACACGCCGATTCCCGCGGCCTTCGGTTACGGGCGCTTCGTGCGGCTGGCCGACGGTCCGGACGAGGTGCACATGGCCCAGCTCGCCAAGTGGACGATCGCGAGGGCGCTCAAGGGCAGCATCTCCGGCTGAGGCCGGCTCCTGGCGGAAAGGCGGCATAATGCGGCGCTGCGCAGCGCCGCCGTGGGCGAGGCGCGACCACACAGGTTCCAGCATGTCACCGACCGGCCGCCACGACGCCCACGTCCACGTTTTCGACACGAGCAATCCCGTGGCCGAGCGTCGCACGCGCCAGGTGATGTGGCTCACGCTCGCGATGATGGTCGTCGAGATCGTCGCGGGCACCTTGCTCGGGTCGATGGCGCTGCTGGCCGACGGCTGGCACATGAGTTCGCACGCCCTGGCGCTCGGCGTCTCGGCGGGCGCGTACTACCTCGCCCGGCGCCACGCCCACGATCCGCGCTTCTCGTTCGGCACCTGGAAGATCGAGGTGCTCGGCGGGTACACCAGCGCCGTGTTCCTGGTCGGCGTGGCCGCCTACATGGGGATCGAGTCGGTGTCGCGGCTTTTCAACCCGGCGCCGATCCGTTTCGACGAGGCCATTGCGGTCGCCATCCTCGGGCTCGGGGTCAACGTGCTGTCGGCCTGGCTGCTGTCGACCGGGCACGATTCCGGTCATCGGCACCACGGGCACGATCATCGTGCGCACGGCGGCGGCAACGACGGCCACGCGCACCATCACGACCTGAACCTGCGCTCGGCATACCTCCACGTCGTGGCCGATGCCGCGACGTCCGTGCTGGCGATCGTCGCACTGGCCGGCGGCAAGTATTTCGGCGCGACGTGGCTCGATCCGGTCATGGGGCTCGTCGGCACCGTGCTGGTCGGGCGCTGGGCGATCGGGCTGCTGCGCGACACGGGCCGCGTGTTGCTCGATGCCGAAATGGATTCGCCGGTGGTGCAGGAAGTGCGCGAGGTGATCGCTGCGCTGCCCGGCACGCCGCAATTGCGCGACCTGCACGTGTGGCGGGTGGGGCGGGGGAAGTACGCCTGCATCGTGCACCTGGCGCACGCGCAACCGATGCACGCCGACGAAGTGCGCGCCGCGCTCGCCGTGCACGAGGAACTCGTGCACGTCACGGTCGAGTTCGAACGTTGACGCCGCGGCTCCGGCCGCGCTTGCGCCCGAGGCGGCCTCAGCGAGCCGTCCGCGCCTCGATCCACCGGTCGACGCGGGCTTCGAGCAGGTCGAGCGGCATCGGCCCGGCACCCAGCACCAGGTCGTGAAACTCGCGCAGGTTGAATTTCGGGCCCAGCTTGGCCGCTGCCCGCTGGCGCAGTCCAATGATCTTGAGTTCGCCGATCTTGTACGCGAGCGCCTGGCCAGGCCACGCGATGTAGCGGTCGACTTCGAACTCGATTTCCGTCGGTGCGAGCGCGCTGTTTTCCTGCAGACAGGCCATCGCGCGCTCACGCGACCAGCCCATCACGTGCATGCCAGTGTCGACCACGAGCCGGCACGCGCGCCAGATTTCGAGCGAGAGCCGGCCGAATTGTTCGTACGGGTCGCGATAGATCCCCATTTCCTCCCCGAGGAACTCGGAATACAGTCCCCAGCCTTCGACGTAGGCGGTCACGTCGTCGGAGCGCCGGAACTCAGGTAAGTCCTTGAGTTCCTGGCTCAGCGAGATCTGGTGGTGGTGACCGGGCACGCCTTCGTGCAGCACCCAGGCTGGGATGCCGAATGTCGGCATCTTTTCCGCCATCCAGGGCTTGTAGACCACCATGCCCGCGACGCCCTGCTCGGGGGTGCCGGACAGGTAACCGTTGGCGCTGCTCTCGAGACCGGCGGGCATCGGCAGCACGCCGTACGAGAGGCGCGGCAGCTTGCCGAAGTACTTCGGCATCGCGAAGTCCGCGCGCTTCGCGACCTCACTGCATTTCTCGCCATATTCAGCCGCGCCGACGTAGAACCGGGGATCCTTGCGCACCGACGCGAGAAATTCCCGGAACGTCCCCTTGAATCCCGTCTGGGCGATGGTCTGGTCCATGCGTGCCCGGATGCGCTGGACCTCACGCTCGCCGAGCGCATGGATCTCGGCAGGTGTCATCGAAGTCGAAGTGTGCCGGCGCGCGAGGTACGCGTAGTACGCCTTGCCCTGCGGCACGCTGCCGATACCGATGTCCGGTCGTGCCGCCGGCAGATACTCCTCCTCGAGGAACTGCAGCAGCGACTGCTGGGCGGGCCGCACCTTCGCCTGCAGTACTTCGCGGGCATGCGCTTCGAGCGCAGCGCGCCTGTCCGCGGGAAACGACCTTGGCATGTTGCGGAATGGCGCGAGCAGCGGCGTCTTGTCGTCCGCCAGGGCGATCTGGCCGCGCACGTCCGCAATGGCCCGCTCGACCGTCCGCTGCGGCTGCGTCATGCCCGTGCGGATGCCGCGGCGCATGTTCTCCTTCTCGCGCTCGTAGTACGCCGGAAGCGCCTCGAGACGCGCGATCCACGCAGTGGCCGCCGCCTCGTCGTCGAGCGGCGTGTTGAGCGCAGCGTAGTCCGCCGTCGTATAGAAACCGTCGCCGCTGATGAAGGGCACGCGCTCTTCGTCGAAGGCAAAGCCGTCGAGCGCGAGGTTCACGCGGTCGTCGAGCAGTGCGCGGTTCAGCTCGTCCTCGTCGGTCAGGCCGTTGGCGGGAAGGGATTGCAGCCGGCGCCGGAAATCCTGGTACGCAGCTTTGCGCGCAGTCATGGCCCGTGGTGAATTGTCGGGCCAGACGCGCGCGGCTTCCTGGTCGCCGCGCTGGGCCGCTCGTATCGGATCTTGCGCACGGTTGAACGCATCGAAGTCCTTGACGATGGCGGTGATGTTGTCGCCGCTGGCCGCGGGGTTCTCTGCGCTGACCGCAAGGTCAGGCTGGAACGTCACGAGCCACCCCGCGATGAATGCGAACAGGATCCTGTGCATGTGACCTCCCAAGACCAGGCGAGTGTCAGCCCGCCGCAGCAGTGCGCGGCGTGGCGTTGAATTCGTCGTCGTCTGCGTCTTCGCCGAGGAAGCCGCCGCTCTGATGCGCCCACAGGCGTGCATAGAGTCCGCCGTGCTCGAGCAGCGTGCGGTGATCGCCTTCCTCGACGATGTGGCCCCGGTCCATGACCACGAGCCGGTCCATGGCCGCGATCGTGGAGAGGCGATGGGCGATGGCCACGACGGTCTTGCCTTCCATCAGGCGGTAGAGACTCTGCTGGATCGCGGCTTCCACTTCGCTGTCGAGCGCGCTCGTCGCCTCGTCGAGCAGCAGGATTGGCGCGTCCTTGAGCATGACCCGTGCAATGGCGATGCGCTGGCGCTGGCCGCCGCTCAGCTTCACGCCGCGCTCGCCGACGTGCGCGTCATAACCGCGCCGGCCCTTGACGTCCGACAGGCCCGCGATGAACTCGTGCGCCTCTGCGCGCCGGGCGGCCGCGATCATGGTGTCGTCACCGGCGTCGGGTCGGCCATAGACGATGTTGTCCCGCACCGAACGGTGCAGCAGCGACGTGTCCTGGGTGACCATGCCGATCTGGGCGCGCAGGCTGTCCTGCGTGACGTGCGCAATGTCCTGGCCGTCGATCAGGATCGCGCCCTGCTCGACGTCGTAGAAGCGCAGCAGCAGGTTGACGATGGTGCTCTTGCCGGCGCCAGAGCGCCCGACCAGGCCGATCTTCTCGCCCGGGCGAATGTGCAGGCACAGGTCGTCCACGACGGCGCGCTTGCCGCCGTAGGCGAACGTGACGTGATCGAAACGGATCTCGCCCCGGGTGACGCGGAGCGGCCTGGCATCGGGCTCGTCCACGACGGTGTGCGCGCGCGACAGGGTACGCATGCCGTCCTCGACAGTGCCGACGTGCTCGAACAGCGAGGCGACTTCCCACATGATCCAGTGCGCAATGCCGTTCAAGCGCAGTGCCATCGCGCTCGCCGCGGCGACCGCGCCCACGCCCACTTCACCCTGTACCCACAGCCACAGCGCCACGCCGGCGGTGGACGCGATCAGCACCATGCTGAGTGTGTGGTTGGTGATCTCGAACCCGCTCACCAGGCGGCCCTGCGCGTAGGCTGTCTTCATGAATTCCTGCATCGAGGCGCGGGCAAAGCCGGCCTCGCGGCTGGCGTGCGAGAACAGCTTCACCGTCGCGATGTTCGTGTACGCATCGGTCACGCGCCCGGTCATCAGTGAGCGAGCGTCGGCCTGTGCCGCAGCGACCTTGCCCAGGCGCGGCACGAAATAGACGAGGGCCAGGGAGTAGAGGACGAGCCAGCCGAGGAACGGCGCAAGCATGCGCAGATCGAACGTGCCCACGATCGCGAGCATGGTCACGAAGTAAATGACGATGAACGCAAGGATGTCAGTGGCGGTCAGCCAGGCGTCGCGCACGGCGAGCGCCGTCTGCATCACCTTGGTCGCGACCCGGCCCGCGAATTCGTCCTGGTAGAAGCTCATGCTCTGGCCGAGCATCAGGCGGTGGAAGTTCCAGCGCAGTCGCATCGGGAAGTTCGCGAACAGCACCTGGTACTTGAGCAGGGCGAACAGTCCGACGACCAGCGGGCTGGCGGCCAGGACCCCGATCAACAGCAGGAAGTTTCGACGCTCCGTGGCCCAGAGCTGGGAGGGTTCGACCTGCGCCAGCCAGTCGACGAGCTGCCCGAGCATCGCGAACAGCATGGCCTCGAACGCGCCGATGACGGCGGTGCAGAGTGTCATCAGCAGGATGTACGGCCGCAGGCCCGCGGTGGACTGCCACAGGAAGGCAAAGAACGAGCGCGGCGGGGTGGCCGGCTCGGTGTCGGGGTAGGTTTCGACCAGGTTTTCGAAGCGACGGAACACGGCGGGACTCCTCGGCCGCGCAAAATACCACGGCCATTGCGGCACCGAGGTCTTGCTAGACTGGCCACTGGGAAAAAAATCCGCAGGAAACCGTGGTTTGAGCCGAATGAACGCGAATTCCCTGCGAGCAATCCTGCTCGTCAAGAACGTCGAAGAGCAGGATTCCGACGGCTCGGTCCTGCCGCTCGCCGAGCGCGAGGCAGCGACGCGGGACGCGCTGCGTCTGCACCCGAAAGACGACAGCGACCCCGCGGTGTATGCCTGGCGCGTGCTGGCGACGCGAGCCGGCTTGCTGCGGACCCGGCTCGCGGAGCGTCATCCCGTCGTCACCCGCACGGTCGACCTCGAATCGCAGCTCGCGGGCGTCGGCGGCCTCGTGTTGCTGGCCGCGTTCGCCCTCGGTCTCGCGCTGTCGCTCGTCGACAGCCGCGTGCGGATCGAGATCCTGGCGTTCCCGTTGCTCGGCCTGGTGCTGTGGAACCTGGTCGTCTATGCCGCGCTGACGCTGGCCTCACTGCGCCGCCGACCTCCAGCTTCCGTCACGACCCGGTCGCTGTTGCCGGCCTGGTCATTGTGGCCGGCCCGCTGGACCTGGCAGCGTGCGGCGAAGCTGGTCAAGCAGGCGTCGTTCTATCACCGGCCGCTGTCGGCGGCGCTGCGTCGTTTCTCCGAGGAATGGTGGCCCATCGCGCAGCCGCTGCTGGTGTGGCAGGGCAAGCGCCTGTTCCACCTCGGCTCGGCGGCTGTCGCGCTCGGCCTGATCGCTGGCTTTTACGTGCGCGGCATTGCGCTGGAGTACCGCGCGGGCTGGGAGAGCACGTTCCTCGGGACAGCGCAGGTTCGGGCACTGCTCGGACTGATCTACGGTCCGGCCTCCGTACTCACCGGCGTTCAACTGCCCGCGGATGACACCGCGGTGGCATCGCTGCACTGGCGCGACGGCCAGGGCGGCGGTCCGGCGGCGCCGTGGATTCACCTCATGGCCGCCACGGCCATACTTTACGTCGTCGTGCCGCGCTTGCTGTTGGCGCTCACGGCAACGCTGCGCCTGGCGCGTGCCAGTGACCGGCTGGCGGCGCCGGAATCCTTGCTGCCCTATGCGCGACGCATCCTCGGTGCCAGTGAGGCCGCCCTGCCCGCGCAGACGGCGCGGCTGACGTGCTTCGCCTACCAGCCTGCTGCTCCTTCAGAACAGGGCGTGCAACACGTGCTGCATGCAGCATTCGGACCGGACACCCGCATCGAATTTGCGCCTGCCGTTGCGTACGGCAACGAAGATGCGTTCACCGCGCCGGCCAGCGGCGCCGCGAGCGACCTGGAAATCCTGCTCTTCAGCCTCGCCGCCACGCCCGAGGTCGAGAACCACGGACGGATCCTGCAGCAAGCGCGGGATCGCTGGTCGCGGTCCAGGGCCGGCTCGCGCTGGCTCGTGCTCGTCGACGAAGCGCCCTACCTCGCTCATCTTGGCAGTGATGCTTCGCTCGCGGCCCGGATCGAGCAGCGCCGCTCGGCCTGGCGCGACTTCGTCCGTGCGCATGGGTTCGAAGCGTGCATGCTCGATCTCGGTTCGATCCCGACGGGGAGCGAGGTGTCGCAGGCGATCGTCGACCAGGTGCGGCGCAGTTGTCGCAGTCCGATCGCATGAACGATTCCGCGATGACCGTCAGTCTCGCATTGCTGTCGCACACGAACGTCGGCAAGACGACGCTGGCGCGCACGCTGCTGCGGCGTGACATCGGCGCCGTCATGGACCGTGCCCACGTCACCGAGGTCGCCGAATCGCACGTCCTGATGCGCAGCCCGGCAGGCGATGAACTGGTGCTGTGGGACACGCCAGGGTTTGGCGACAGCGTGCGGCTGCAGCGGCGGCTGGCGGCGAGTGGCCAGCCGCTCGGCTGGTTCCTGTCGCAGGTGTGGGACCGCTACACCGACCGCGCCTTCTGGTGCAGCCAGCAGGCGCTGCGCGCGGCGCGCGAGTCGGCGGACGTCGTGCTGTACGTCGTCAATGCGACGGAAGAACCGGCCACCGCCGGATACGTCGAGCCGGAACTGCACATCCTCGACTGGCTCGGCAAGCCGACGCTGGTCCTGCTGAATCAAGTCGGCACGCGCCTCGACGCTGCGCACGAACGGCAGCTGACCGAGGCGTGGAGCGCAGTGCTGCAGCGGCACGATGCCACACGCACGCGCCGGATCATGACCTTCGATGCCTTCGCGCGTTGCTGGCTGCAGGAGCACGCGCTGCTGGATGCCATTGCAGATTGCCTGGACGAACGGCAGCGGCCTGCGTTCGAACGGATCGCCGAGGCCTGGCGCGTGCGCGACCTCGATGTGCTCCGCCGCAGTGCTGCAGTCATTGCACGGCAATTACACGGGCTCGCGCGCGACACGGTGCGACTGCCGGACGCAACGCTCGCGGACAAGGTCAGCCGCGCGTTGCAGGGCGGTGCGACCGACGCGCTCGGCGTCGAGGAGTCTCGCGCCCGCGAGGCCATGCTCGATCGTCTCGATGAGTCCGTGCGTGAATGCACCGCCGGACTGGTCACGCTGCACGGCCTCACGGGTACGGCCAGCGAAGACATCCTGCGCCAGGTCACGACGGGGTTCGAAACCCGGCGTGCCCCGGATGCCGACAAGGCCAGCCTGTGGGGCGGCCTCGTCAGCGGTGCGCTCGGCGGCCTGGCGGCGGACGTCGCCGCCGGCGGGCTGACGTTCGGAGCGGGGGCGATTCTCGGCGGCATCGCCGGCGCGCTCGGGGCGCGCAAGCTCACGCAACGTTACAACGAGGAACGCGGGCTTGCAGGCGGCACCGTGCGCTGGTCACACGAGTTCCTGGAGGCGCGACTCGGTGCGGCGATCATTCGCTACCTCGCGGTCGCGCATTTTGGCCGCGGTCGCGGCGAATTCGCGGCGAGTGATCCGGTGCCGCGATGGCAGGCAGTCGTCTCCGCCGTGCTCGCACGGAGTGCCGCGGAACGCGAGGCCCTCTGGACAGGCATGCGACTGGAGAACGCGACGAATGCCGGCCTCGATCCGGTCATTCTCAAGCTGCTCGCCGAGGTGCTGTCGCAGCTGTATCCGGAGCCCGCGGCAAGCTTTCGCGGCAGGCTCGCATCGATGGCGCAGGGCGAATCAGCCGTGGCCTGAGCGGCAGTGCTCCGCGATCATCACGGCGATGCCGGCCATGAGCGCCGGCGGGAAGTCGTGGCCCATCCCGGGAATGATCTTGAGTCGCGCACCGTGAATGTTCGCGGCAGTGTCGCGTCCGCCGGCAATGCGCACCAGCGGGTCGTCCGCTCCGTGGATCACCAGGGTGGGCGCGGTGATTCCTTGCAGCATTTCGCGCCGGTCGCCCGACGCGAGGATCGCCGCCAGCTGCCGTGACGTGCCGGCCGGATACAGCCCGCGGCGTGCGACACGCTCGAAGTGCGGGCGCAGCTGTGCGGCATGTTGCTCGAAACCCGGGCTGCCGATGACGCCGAACACGAACAGCAGATGGTCGACCGCCTGTTCGATGGTCGGGTTGCCCGGCGGCCGCTTCAGCAACGCGCGCAGCGCCCGGGCCTTGCCGAGCGCGATGCCGGGCCGCGGATTGCCTGTCGTGGACATGATCGACGTCAGCGTGCGGACTCGCTGCGGACGCGTCGCCGCGAAGACCTGCGCGATCATGCCTCCCATCGAGACGCCGACCACGTGCGCACGCTCGATACCCGCCGCATCGAGGACGACCCGCGTGTCCTCTGCCATGTCGTCGAGGTTGTAAGGCGCAGCGACTGGTCGGCGCAGCAGCGCTCGTGTCATCGACCTGGCTATGTTCGGCACGCCGGCATCCACGAGCCGTGACGAGCCGCCGCAATCACGGTTGTCGAACGTCACGACCCGGTAGCCTTCGGCCACCAGGGTTGCGACGAAGACGTCGGGCCACATCGCGGCGGGCATGCCGAGGCCCTGGATCAGAAGAATCGCCGGTGCGTCCTGCGCGCCGAACGATTCGTAATCGAACCGGAGCCCGTTGCCTTCCGCGACCGGCATCGCAGGTCGTGTCTTACTTGGCCTTTTCCTCGACAGGGGTGGCCATCGCTCCGAGCAGTTCTACGTCGAACAGCAACACCTGGTTCGCGAGCGGACCGTTCGACCCGTACGCGAGTTCCGGCGGGATGACGAGTTGGGCCTTGGTGCCGACCTTCATCAACTGCAGCGCCTCGGTCCACCCCGGGATCACGCCCGCGACGGGGAACGAGGCTGGCTGGCCGCGCTTGTAGGAGCTGTCGAACTCGGTACCGTCGACGAGCGTGCCCTTGTAATGCACGGTGACCGTGTCGCCGATGGCCGGCGTCCTGCCTGTACCCGCCGTGAGGACCTGGTACTGCAGGCCGCTGGCCGTCGTCGTCACGCCGGGTTTCGTTGCATTCGCGGCAAGGTAGGCCTTGCCGGCGGCAGCCGCCTTCTCGCTGGCCGCTGCCTGTTCCTTCTCGCGCTGTGCGGTGACTTTCTGTTGCAGACCGGCGAGCGCGGCGCTCATCTCGTCCTGCGACAGCTTCGCCTTGCCGCCGGAGCGGCCGTCTTCGATGCCCTTCAGGATGTCCTGCGGGCGCGGCTCGATGGCGGCCAGGTCGCGGCCGAGTTGATACCCCAGCGCGTACTGCATGCGCGCGGCTTCGTCCATGGCTGTCTCGGCGGCCGGCACCGACGCGGCGAGCGTCGAGCCGAGGATGAGCATGGCGCAGGTGGGAATCAGTCGCATGAACGGTGCCTCGGTCGGGGAAGAGGGGGACGCGCGCGATATTACTGGGGCCGCTTGCGGTTGTCCCCGATTTCGAGCGGCGCTTTCCGGCCGAAACTCGCCGCATGACCTGCGCCGATCCTGTGGAACCGGCCACCTGGCGGCACGTGCCCAATGCC
This sequence comes from Gammaproteobacteria bacterium, assembly GCA_029865465.1. Taxonomy (GTDB): domain Bacteria; phylum Pseudomonadota; class Gammaproteobacteria; order Steroidobacterales; family Steroidobacteraceae; genus RPQJ01. The sequence continues at coordinate 3,152 of JAOUGW010000037.1, read as the reverse complement.
CTGAGCCTGGTTCGGGTCGCGTGTGCGCCGGTGCTCGTGCTGCTGGCGGCGGCGGGACAGCAGACGATCTACACTTGGGTGCTGGTGCCGGCACTCCTGACCGATGCCGCGGACGGATGGATTGCCCGCGGTTTCGGGCTGCAGTCCAAACTCGGTGCACGACTCGATTCGCTCGGGGATTCGCTCATCTGGTGCGCCGGCCTTGCCGGGTTGATCGCGTTTCAGCGCGACGTAATCGCGGCTCATCGCTGGCTGATCGGCGCGGTGGTGGCGGGCTGGATGCTCGAGAACGTGCTCGCCTGGCTGCGCTACCGCCGGCTCTCCAGCTTTCACACCGTGTTGTCGAAGATTGCCGGTGTCCTGCTCAGCGTCTACATCGGGGTCCTGTTCCTGTTCGGCCATTGGGACTGGCTGCTGTGGCTGGCCGCCATCGCCAGCGTTCTTGCGAGCGCCGAGGAGCTCTGGCTGCTCGCGTTGCTGCCGCAATGGCGCGCGGACGTGAAAGGGGTCTGGTGGTTGCGGCGGGAGGCGAATCCCTGAGGCGCTGCGGCGGCCCGGTGCGGAATCCACGGAGGCCGTGCCGGTGGCCAAGGTCCTAGGCTAGCCCGACAGCCGGGACACCCATGAAGACGATCATCGAGCCCTTTCGCATCAAGACCGTCGAGCCGATCCGGCTCACGACGCGGGACGAGCGCGTCGAGCTGCTGCGCCGCGCGCACTGGAACCTGTTCGCGATCCACGCCGACGACGTGATCATCGACCTGCTGACCGATTCCGGCACCAGCGCCATGAGCGCGGAGCAGTGGGCCGCCGTCATGCGCGGGGACGAGTCCTACGCCGGCTCGCCGTCCTATTATCGCTTCGAGTCCGCGGTGCGCGAGTTGATGCCGTACCGCCACATCATCCCGACACACCAGGGGCGCGCGGCGGAAGCGATCCTGTTCTCGATCATCGGCGGGCCCCGCAGGATCGTGCCATCGAATACGCACTTCGACACGACGCGCGGCAACATCGAGGCTACTGGCGCCGAAGCGGTGGACCTCGTCATTGCCGAAGCGCACGACCCGGCCAACCGGCATCCCTTCAAGGGCAATATGGACGTCGCGCGGCTCGAGGCCCTGCTCGCCAGGTCGGCGGAGCGCGTGCCGCTCGTGATGCTGACCCTCACCAACAATGCGGGCGGCGGCCAGCCCGTCAGCCTGGAGAACGTCCGGGCCGTCGCCGAGGTGGCGCACCGTCACGGCAAGCCGCTGTTCATCGACGCCTGTCGCTTTGCCGAGAACGCGTGGTTCATCAAGTGCCGCGAAGCGGGCCAGTCGTCACGGCCGGTCACCGACATCGTGCGCGACGTGTTTGCCGCTGCGGACGGCATGACCATGAGCGCCAAGAAGGACGCGTTCGCCAACATCGGCGGCTGGCTCGCCCTGAACGACGACGCGCTCGCGGCGGCAGCGCGCAACCGGCTCATCCTGACCGAGGGGTTCCCCACCTACGGCGGCCTGGCCGGCCGCGACCTCGACGCGATCGCCGTCGGGCTGCGCGAGATCGTCGACGAGCAATACCTGCGCTATCGCGTGCGCACCAACGAATACATCGGCGAGAAGCTCATGGCGCTGGGCATCCCGATCGTGCAGCCGGTCGGCGGGCACGCGGTGTTCGTCGACGCGAGGCAATTCCTGCCGCACATCCCCCCGCTGCAGTATCCGGGCCAGGCGCTTGCCGTCGCCCTGTACGAGCGTGGTGGCATCCGGGCGTGCGAGATCGGCACCGTGATGTTCGGGCTCAGGCCCGACGGGACCGAGGTTCCGGCCGAAGCCGAGCTGGTGCGCCTGGCGATGCCGCGCCGCGTGTACACGCAGTCGCATGCCGACTACGTCGTCGAGGTCTTTGCGGAGATAGTCACGCAGCGCGAGCAGCTGCGCGGATTCCGGATCGAGCAGCAGCCGGCGCAGCTGCGCCACTTCACGGCTCAGTTCGCCCCGCTCTGATCGCGTGCAGTCCGCTGCCGGCCCGCTGCAGCGGATTTCACGTTGGCAGCAAGGGGCCTCGCGGTTTAGTCTAGAAGGCCACGATCCACGGCCATTGCTTCCCTGCCAGCCCACCCTCATGAACGCCAAGAAGCCGACTTCCACCCGACGCAAGCCCCGCACTGACGCGCCGCGCCCGGGATCGGGCAGGTCGTCCCGGACGGCGGCGCGCACTGCCGCCAAGGGCGACATCGCACCGCGACTGACCGCGGATGGCATCGAGCGATTCTCCGTCAGTGAGGCCGTCGACGCGGCGCACGAGTCGAAGGCGTTTGCCGTCGGCGACATCATGCAACGGATGCTGCAGCAGAGCCCGGCCTCGGCCAGCGAGTCGCTGGAGGCGATTCTCGATGGAGCGTCCCCGGACGACGTTGATGCGCTACGCAAGCTGTTGCTGCGTCGTGGCGACGAGGCACGCGCACTGCGTCGCGCCACCGAGGACTCGGAGCTCTCCGAGGGGTGGCGCGACGGCGGCTATCCGTACCGCAACCTGATGTCGCGCAAGACCTACGAGCAGCACAAGTACCGCCTGCAGGTCGAGTTGCTGAAACTGCAGGCGTGGGTCAAGGAGACCGGCGCCAGGGTCGTGATCCTCTTCGAGGGGCGTGACGCCGCCGGCAAGGGCGGCACGATCAAGCGCTTCATGGAGCACCTGAACCCCCGCGGCGCCCGCGTCGTCGCGCTCGAGAAGCCGAGCGACGTCGAGCGCGGGCAGTGGTATTTCCAGCGCTACGTCTCCCAGCTGCCGACCGCCGGCGAAATCGTCCTGTTCGACCGCTCCTGGTACAACCGGGCGGGCGTCGAGCGGGTCATGGGGTTCTGCACTGACGGCGAGTACGCCGAGTTCATGCGGCAATGCCCCGAGTTCGAGCGCAACCTGGTGCGCAGCGGCATCCACGTGATCAAGTTCTGGTTTTCAGTCAGCCGGAAGGAGCAGCGCCGCCGGTTCAAGGAGCGCAGGTCGCACCCGCTCAAGCACTGGAAGCTCAGCCCGATCGACCTGGCCTCGCTCGACAAATGGGATGAGTACACGACGGCCAAGGAATCGATGTTCTTCTACACCGATACCGCCGATTCGCCGTGGACCGTGATCAAGTCGGATTGCAAGAAGCGCGCGCGGCTGAA
>JAOUGW010000036.1 GCA_029865465.1 Gammaproteobacteria bacterium | reverse complement strand
ACGTGCTCTCGGACGGCCGCATCCTGCGCACCGGCGACAAGTCGCTCGCGCTCGAGCTCGAGCAGCGCGGCTACGACTGGGTGAAGCAGGAGGCGAGCGCGGCATGAGCGCCATTGCCCCTTCCCCGGCCACCGTGCACTACCGCGAAGCGTTCGAGCGGCTGCAGCCCGTGCTGGGTGGGGCTGCCACGCGTCGCGCTGCAGCGATGGCGCGCTTTGCGGAGCTGGGATTCCCCGGCGCGCGGGAAGAGGCCTGGAAGTACACGAGCCTGCGCCGTCTCGAATCGCGCCGGTTCGCACCGGCCACTCCGACGACGACGCCAGTCGATGTGCCGGCTGCGTTCGTCACGCAGCGGCTGGTACTTGCAAACGGCTCGCCGGTGGACGGCATCCCGGCGTCACTCGGTGGGTTCACGCTCGGCACGCTGACGGTCTCGTCGGAGGAACAGTTGCTGCGCCCGCTGCCCGGCGGTGGCACTGAACGCTTTGCAGCGCTGAATGCCGCATTGACCATCGGCCCGCTGCTGCTGTCCACGACGGCCGGCCAGCAGAGCGACGACATCCTGCAACTCACGTTGCTTACGACGGGCGCGGAGCCGACGCTCGCGAGCCCCCGCGTCGCCGTGCGCATGGCGGCTGGCAGCCGTGCACGCCTGCTGATCGACCACGTCGACGATGGCGCGCACGAACATTTCACCAACGCCGTGCTCGACATCGAGCTCGGCGCGGGAGCGCACCTCACTCTGTATCGACTGCAGCGGCAGGGCGAGCGTGCTTTCCACATCGAACGGATCGAAACCCGCGTCGGCGAAGACGCCACGTTCGTGATGCGGGACTCGCAGCTCGGCGCCGCGCTGGCGCGTCTCGACACGAACGTCAGCCTGGATGGCCGCGCGGCGGCCACCGAAATCACGGGCGTTTTCCTCGCGGACGGCTCGCGTCACCTCGATTCGCACATCCACGTCGGGCATCATGCTGTCGGAACCACGAGTCTCCAGGATTACCGCGGCATTGCCGCGAACAAGGGTCGCGGCGTGTTCAACGGCAAGGCGATCGTGCACCAGGGCGCGCAGAAGTCCAACGCGCGCCAGGTCAACCGCAACCTGCTGCTGACGCCGGGCGCCGAGATCGACACCAAGCCCGACCTCGAGATCTACGCCGACGACGTGCAGTGCAGCCACGGCACGACCACGGGCCAGCTGGATCCGAACGCCCTCTTCTACCTGCGCTCGCGTGGGCTCAGCGAACCCGCAGCGCGCAGTGCCCTGACGCGGGCGTTTGCCGGCGCGGTGCTGGCGCGCGTCGACGAGCCCGCCCTGGCGAGCCACGTGCATGACGAGCTCGACCGGCGCCTCGTGCGCCTGCTGGAGGTGGCCGCGTGAGCGCCGTCCATGCCGCGGCCGATGCTCCGGCCGCGCTCGACATCGCGGCCATCCGCAGTGATTTCCCGGTGCTCGCGCGCACCATCCGCGGCCTGCCGCTCTCGTACCTCGACAACGCCGCCTCGAGCCAGCGCCCGCGCGCCGTCATCGATGCCATCTCGCATTACTACGAGAACTCCCACGCCAACGTGCACCGTGGCGTGCACACGCTGAGCCAGGAGGCGACCGACCTGTTCGAGGGGGCGCGCGCCAAGGTCCGTCGCTTCATCAACGCGAAGTCGGCGCAGGAAGTGATATTCGTGCGCGGCACCACCGAGGCGATCAACCTCGTCGCGCAATCGTATGGCCGGCCGCGGTTCGGTCCGGGCGACGAGATCCTGGTGTCGTGGCTCGAGCACCACGCGAACATCGTGCCCTGGCAGATGCTCTGCCAGCAGACGGGCGCCACGCTCAAGGTCGCGCCGATCACGCAGTCGGGCGAAGTGGATTTCGATGCGTTCGCTGCCCTGCTGTCCCCGCGCACGAAGCTGGTTGCGCTGGCCCACGTCTCGAATGCACTCGGTACGGTGGTCCCGGTGCACCGATTCATCGCAGCGGCCAGGGAGCGCGGCGTGCCCGTGCTGCTCGACGGCGCGCAGGCCGTTCCGCACATGAGCGTGGACGTGCAGGCGCTCGATTGCGATTTCTATGCCTTTTCCGGCCACAAGATGTGCGGTCCGACCGGGATCGGCGTGCTCTATGGACGCGAATCGCTGCTGAACGCGATGCCACCCTGGCAGGGCGGCGGCGACATGATCCTGGCGGTGTCTTTCGAAAAGACCGTCTACAACGGCCTGCCCTACAAGTTCGAGGCCGGAACGCCGGACATCGCCGGCGCGATCGGTCTCGGTGCCGCCATCGATTACCTCGAATCGCTCGGCATGGAGCGCATCGCGGCCGCCGAGCATGCATTGCTCGTCTACGCGAACGAACGGCTCGCAACCGTTCCCGGCCTGCGCTTCGTGGGCACCGCGCCCGACAAGGCGGCTGTCGTCTCGTTCACGATCGACCACGTGCATCCGCACGACCTGGGCACGATCCTCGACCACGAGGGCGTCGCGATCCGCACCGGCCACCACTGCGCGATGCCGGTCATGGAGTTTTTCGGCCTGCCCGCGACGGCGCGAGCGTCGTTCGCCTTCTACAACACGCGTGCCGAGATCGACCGGCTGGTCGCGGCCCTGCACGGCGCGCGGGAGATGCTCGGCTGATGGACCTCAAGGACCTGTACCGCGACGTCATCGTCGACCACAACCGGCATCCGCGCAATTTCCGCGAAATCCCGGACGCGGATCGGCGCGCCGACGGCTTCAACCCGCTGTGTGGCGACAAGCTGACGGTGTTCGTGAAGCTCGACGGCGACCGCATCAGCGACCTGTCGTTCAACGGCAGCGGCTGCGCGATCTCGGTCGCCTCGGCCTCGCTGCTCACGGAGAGCGTCAAGGGCAAGACCATTGCGGAGGCCGAAGCGCTGTTCTCGCAGATGCACCAGCTGCTTACACGCGACGACGACGCCATCGACGTGACCGCCCTGGGCAAGCTCGGCGCGCTCTCCGGCGTGCGTGAATTCCCGGCCCGCGTGAAGTGCGCGAGCCTCTGCTGGCACACGCTCGACGCGGCGTTGCACCAGCAGGAACAGGTTTCGACCGAATAGCTCTCGATCGACCGACAGGAGCCCGCCTTGTACCGAGCCGACAACGAGCCCGTGAACTTCACCCGCGACGTGGACGCGGTGATCGTTCCTGCGGGCGTCAACGTGAAGCTGCGCCAGGGCCAGCAGGGCTACATCACGCAGGCCCTCGGCGGCAGCTTCACCGTCTACGTCGAGGGCAACCTCTTCCGCATCGCGGGCAAGGACGCAGACGCGCTCGGCAAGGAGCCGGCGGAGACGCCTGAGTTGCCCCCGAATGCGAGCGACGACGACGTGAAGCAGGTTGCCTGGCAGCAGATGAAGGGCTGCTACGATCCGGAGATTCCGATCAACATCGTGGACCTTGGCCTGGTCTACGAGTGCGAAGTCACTCCCGACGGCGATGGCCGCGTGCTTTCGATCAAGATGACGCTGACTGCGCCCGGTTGCGGCATGGGCGACGTGCTGGTCGCCGACGTCAAGGAAAAGGTCGAGGTCATCCCGACGGTTAAGCATGTCGACGTCGAACTCGTGTTTGACCCGCCCTGGGACCAGTCGATGATGTCCGAGGCGGCGCGGTTGCAGACGGGGATGATGTGAGCCGACGTCGCATCGGCCAGTTGACGGCCTGGACATTCGGGCCAGAACTGATTCGCCGGGCTGTGCGAGGCATGGACGCCGAGCGCAGAGCCCCCAGGGATGGGTTTACGGCGTCCCGGCGAATCATGTTGTGGAACGGATGTCCGCCTGCAGTCACGGCCGATGCAGCCCACGGGCTCCATACATGAGTGCGTGGATTCGCGTCGCACCCGCCACGGAGATCATGCCGGGTGATTACGCGTCGGCAGAGGTCGGCGACGCCTTCGTCGTCGTCTACAACATCGGCGGCGAGTTCTTTGCGATCGACGACGTCTGCACGCACGACGGTGGCGGCCTCGCCGGCGGCGCAGTCGAGGATCACCAGGTCATTTGCCCACGCCACGGCGCCCGCTTCTGCCTGCGCACCGGCAGGGCGTTGACGCCCCCCGCCTACGAACCGGTCAGGAGCTACGCGACGCGCGTCGCGGACGGCTACGTCGAGGTTGCCGGCGAATGAGCGGTGCCAGGAAGGGCAAGCACCAGGAGCGCGAGATTGAAGCGGACGGCCAGGACACCTCGGCGATGCGCCGACTGACGCTGGTCCGGCACGCGAAGTCGGACATGGGCCTGTCCGGGCAACAGGACTGGGACCGTGTGCTCAACCGCCGCGGCCAGCAGGACGCGCCGGAAATGGCGCGGCGACTCCGCTCGCGCAAGCTGAAACCCGACCTGATCCTGTCGAGCCCCGCCGTGCGCGCGCTGTCGACGGCCAGCATCATGGCCCGCGAACTGAAAGTGCCTGCCGACCGGATTGCGCAGGACGAGCGCCTGTACCTCGCCGATCCGAAGCGGATCCTCGAGGTCGTCCAGGAACTCGGCGGCGATGCAAGACACGTGATGGTGTTCGGGCACAACCCGGGCATCACGGACTGCGCCAACCGGCTTTCGGCGGGCGATCGCATCGACACGCTGCCGACGTGCGGAGTCTTCACTGCGTGCTTCGCGGTGGATGACTGGTCGCAGCTCAGTTGGGAAAGCGGCCACGAGGCCGTGTTCGACTACCCGCGCAACCTCGCGTAGCGGGCTGCGGCGTCAGCCGCGCCCGGACACGGGGATGGCGGCACCGGTCACCGCCGCGGCCTCGGCAGATGCCAGGAACAGGATCACTTTCGCGATCGACTCGGGGCTCACCCACCGGGTGAAGTCCGCCTTGGGCATGTCGAGCCGGTTGCGCGGCGTGTCGATGATGCCCGGCAGGATCGCGTTGACCGTGATGTTGCGATCCTTCAGTTCCTCGGCCAGCGCCTCGGTGAAGCGCTGCACACCCGCCTTGGATGCCGCATAGGCGCCCATCCCCAGCACCGCCTTGCCCGCCGCACCGGCGCCGATGTTGACGATGCGGCCGCCGCCGCGCTCGAGCATGGCCGGGAGCGCGCACTTCGACGCGACGACGGCCGTGCGCAGGTTCATCGAGTAGAGCGAGTCCCAGGTGCCGACGTCGCCGTCCTGGATTTTTTCCCAGCGGAAGCCGCCGGCCACGTTGACCAGCACGTCGATGCCGCCGAAGCGCATCGCAATCGCGGCCATCGCCTTGCGCGTCGGCTCGACTTCCGCGAGATCGGCGCCGCCGAGCAGCATGTGCCCCGCACCGCCGAAATCCCTCTGCAGCTCGGCGGACGGCTGCAACACGTCGACCAGTGCGAGCCTGGCTCCGGCCTGGCCAAAGGCGCGCGCGACTGCCGAGCCCAGTGTGCCGAACGCGCCGGTAATCACGACCACCGAATCGACTGGCTGCATCGCGCCTCCGCGGTACCGTTAACTCAGCATTCCGGGACATTGACCGCCAGGCCGCCCTGACTGGTTTCCTTGTAGATCGTCGACATGTCGTGCCCGGTCTGGCGCATGGTGTTGATCACCTGGTCGAGCGACACCTTGTGCGTGCCGTCGCCGCGCATCGACAGCCGGGCCGCATTGATCGCCTTTACCGCGCCCATCGCGTTGCGCTCGATGCAGGGAATCTGCACCAGGCCGGCAATCGGGTCGCAGGTCAGCCCCAGGTTGTGCTCCATGCCGATTTCCGCTGCGTTCTCCACCTGCTCGTTGGTGCCGTTGAGCGCCGCGACGAGCCCCGCGGCGGCCATCGAACAGGCCACGCCGACCTCACCCTGGCAGCCCATTTCGGCGCCCGAAATCGAGGCATTGCGCTTGTACAGCATGCCGATGGCCCCAGCCACCAGCAGGAAGCGCACGATGCCGTTTTCGCTCGCGCCCTGCTCGAACTTGCGGTAGTACGCCAGCACCGCCGGCACGATGCCCGCGGCGCCATTCGTGGGGGCCGTGACGACACGCCCGCCGGCGGCGTTCTCCTCGTTCACTGACAGCGCGTACGCATTGACCCACTCGATGGCCTCGAGCGGGCGATGCTGTGCCGACTGCTCCAGCAGCACGCGCTGCAGCCGTGAGGCACGCCGCCGTACCTTGAGCACCCCCGGCAGGAGCCCGCTGGCTTCGAACCCGCGCTGGATGCAGCCATCCATGATCGACCAGAGGTTGAGCAGCGCCGCGCGCGTCTCGGCATCGGGCCGGAAGGCCCGCTCGTTCTCGAGCATCAGCTCGTGCAGTTCGAGCCCGCGCTGGCGCGCCAGCTCGAGCAACTCCTGGCCCGAGGCAAACGCATGCGGCACGTCGACCTGCGGTCCGCCTTCGTAGGCCTTGCCGAAATCGCAGGCGCGCACGATGAACCCGCCTCCGGTGGAGAAGAACTCCTCGCGATGCAGCACGTTGCCCGCCGCGTCGAGCGCAGTGAAACGCATGCCGTTGGGATGCTGCGGCAGGGTCTGGTCGCGGTGAAACAGCAGGTCGAGCGGCTCGTCGAAGGCAATCTCGTGCTTGCCCGCGATCAGGATGCGGCCGGTACCGCGGATGCGCTCGAGCGAGGGCTCCATCGCGGCCGGATCGATCGTGGCCGGCTGGTTGCCTTCGAGCCCGAGCAGTATCGCGCGATCGGTGCAGTGCCCCCGACCGGTGAGGGCCAGCGAGCCATAGACCTGCACCGCGACCTTGTCGACGCGTCCCAGCAGCGACCTCGAGTCGAGGTCGTGCGCGAACGCGCAGGCGGCGTTCATCGGCCCCATGGTATGAGAACTCGACGGGCCGACGCCGACCTTGAAGATGTCGAGGACGCTGAGGTTCATGCACTCCTTTCGCGGGCAGGCCCGCTCATTCCATCGCCAGCAGCGAAGCGTTGCCGCCCACCGCCGAGGTATTGATCGTCAATGTACGCTCGTGCGCGTAGCGGTGGAGGTAGAACGGCCCGCCGGCTTTGGGTCCCGTGCCCGACAGGCCCGAGCCGCCAAACGGCTGCGTGCCCACGACCGCACCGATGATGTTGCGGTTGACGTAGACATTGCCCGCTGCCACCCGGCTCGCCACCCGGCGCACGGTGCCGTCGATGCGGCTGTGAATGCCGAAGGTGAGACCGAAGCCGGTCGCGTTGATCGCATCCACGAGCGCCTCGAGGTCGCGCGCCTTGTAGGTCACGAGGTGCATGATCGGACCGAACCACTCGCGCTCGAGCACCGACAGCGACGCGATCTCGACCGCCAGCGGCGCGACGAACGTGCCGGCCCGCGTCGCGTCCGGCAGCTCGATGCGGTGATGCCACGCAGCCGCCTGCATGACCTGGTGCGCGTGCGCTTCGAGCGTGGCGCGCGCCGCTTCGTCGATGACCGGGCCGACGTCCGTCTCGAGGTACGCGGGATCGCCGACCACCAGTTCCTCCATGTAGCCGGCCAGCAGCCGCTTCACTTTCGGCGCGATGTCTTCCTGCACGCACAGCACGCGCAACGCCGAGCAGCGCTGTCCCGCGCTGTTGAACGCCGACTGGACCGCATCGATGACCACCTGCTCCGGCAGCGCCGAGCTGTCGACGATCATCGCGTTCTGGCCCCCGGTCTCCGCGATCAGCGTGCCGATCGGTCCGTTGCGGCCGGCGAGCGTGCGATTGATGATCCGCGCAGTCTCGGTGGAGCCCGTGAAAGCGACCCCCGCAATGCGCGGATCTGCCACCGCGGCGGCACCCACGCTGGCACCATCGCCCGGCAGGAAATGCAGCACGTCGGCTGGCACGCCCGCCTGCAGCATGAGGCGCACGGCGTGCGCCGCCACGAGCGGCGTCTGCTCGGCCGGCTTCGCCAGCACGGCATTGCCCGCCGCCAGCGCGGCGGCGACCTGCCCCGCGAAGATCGCGAGCGGGAAATTCCAGGGGCTGATGCAGGTGAACACACCGCGTCCGTGCAGGCTCAGCTCGTTGCTCTCGCCGGTCGGCCCCGGCAGACGCTGCGGGCCCGCGAACTCGTGCCGGGCGCGGGCCGCGTAGTAACGCAGGAAGTCGACGGCCTCGCGCACTTCGGCGATGCCGTCCGGCACCGACTTGCCCGCCTCCCGCACGCACATCGCGACGAGTTCGGCCGTGCTCTCTTCGAAGAGGTCGGCTGCCTTGTCGAGTGCGTCGCCGCGCACGCCTGCGGGCGCGGCGTCCCAGGCCGGCTGCGCCTGCACCGCGATGTCGATCGCCTTGCGCACATGGTCCGTCGTCGCATTCGTCACGCTGCCGACGACGTCGGCATGATTCGCAGGATTGCGCAGGGTATCGGTCGACCCGCCCTGCTCGTCGCCACCGACGAGGGGTGACGCCACCCAGGCACGACGCGACACGTGTTCCATGCGATCTGCCATCGCCTTGCACACCGCGCCGTTCGCGAGATGCACGCCCAGCGAGTTCCTGCGTTCCGGCTGGTAGATGTCGAGCGGTTGCGGAATGCGCGGATGCGCGACCTGGTCGAAACCGTCGACCGTGCGCACCGGGTCGGCGATGATCGCGTCGATCGGTTCGTTCTCGTTGACGATGCGGTTGACGAACGACGTGTTCGAACCGTTCTCAAGCAGCCGGCGCACGAGGTACGGCAGCAGGTCCTCGTGCTCGCCGACCGGAGCGTACACGCGGCACGGAATGCCGAGGCCGCTCGGATCCGTGACATGCGTATAGAGTTCTTCCCCCATGCCGTGCAGGCGCTGGAACTCGAATTCGAACCCGGCCTTCCGGGCCATGCTGGCAACAGCCGCGACGGTGTGCGCGTTGTGCGTGGCGAACTGCGGGTACAGCACGCCCTTGCCCTGTTCAAACGTGTAACGCGCGCATGCGAGGTAAGACACGTCGGTATTGGGCTTGCGCGTGTACAGCGGGTAGCCCGGCAGGCCGCGTTCCTGGCCACGCTTGATCTCGGCGTCCCAGTAGGCGCCCTTCACCAGGCGCACGTGCAGGATGCGCCTGGTCTCTTGCGCGAGGCTGACGACGTACTTCAGCATCGGCAGCGCGCGCTTCTGATAGGTCTGCACGGCGATACCGAAGCCGTTCCAGCCGGCGAGGGACGGATCGCGGCAGACGGCCGCCAGCAGTTCCATCGTCAGTTCGAGCCGCTCGGACTCTTCCGTATCGAGCGTCAGCGCGATGCCCGCATCGCGCGCCAGGCGGCACAGTTCCACCAGCCGCGGCGTGAGTTCACGATGAACGCGTTGCCGGTGCGAGCGCTCGAAGCGCGGATGCATCGCGGAGAGCTTCACGGAGATGCTCGGGCGCGACTCGAAGTCCGGGTATTCGTTGACGCGGGCCGCCAGCGCGCCGATGGCCGTGCGGTAGGCATCGAAGTACCGGGTGGCGTCGGCCGTGGTCAGCGCCGCCTCGCCGAGCATGTCGAACGTGTAGCGGTACCGACGGTTGGCGCCACTCAGCGAGTTGTCGAGCGCCTCCTTCATGGTGCGGCCCATCACGAACTGGTGGCCCATGATGCGCATCGCCTGGCGCATCGCCGTGCGCACCACGGGTTCACCCATGCGGCCGACGACGCGGCTCATCACGCCTTCCGGCGCGGCAACGTCGTTCGGATCGAGCCGTACGATGCGGCCCGTGAGCATCAGTCCCCAGGTCGACGCATTGACGAACAGGGACTGGCTGTCGCCGAGGTGGCTGGCCCAGTCACCGGCGCGCAGCTTGTCGGCGATCAGGCGATCGGCTGTCTCGTCGTCGGGGATGCGGAGCAACGCCTCGGCGAGGCACATGAGGATCACGCCTTCCTGCGACGACAGGTCGTACTGCCGCAGAAATGCGTCGAGCCCGGTCCTGGCGGCAGGCGCCCTGCGCACCGCCTCGACGAGCTTGCGCGCCGTGGCCTGCACCTCGTCGTGCTGCGCCGGATCGAGGCGGGCCATGTCCGCCAGCGAACGGACCAGCGCCTCCTCGTCACCGAGGAAATCGCCGTTGATCGCCTGACCGACCGGGGTCAGGAAGTCCTGGACATCGGGAAACAGGAAGCGCGACGAGGGCGTTGCGCGATTCGAACCAGACATGGGGGATTCGCCTGCAGAAATGATCCCCGATTCTATCCAAAAACGCTGTCGTCCCGCGGGGCTTCGCCAGCCGCGGGACGTGTTGCACTGCGTTACGGGACGGTTACTTCGTCTCGTAGAGCAGACCGATCGTGGTCAGCGTATCGGTGTTTTCGATGCCAGGCAGGACGTCGGAGTTGTGACGCACCTGGTAACCCACGCGCAGCCCGAGCGCTCCCGAGATCGTGATCTCGAGGCCAAGGTCGTTCTGCATGTAGGTGTTGTCCGAACCGGTTTCCACGAGGAAACGGTCGACGATCTTGGTGGTCTCGGTCAGCTGGTGCTCGAAACCGATGTCGCCGCGGAAGATGACGCCGTCCTCGGACTCGCCGGTGTCCCGGATTTCGGCATAGCGGTAGCCGGGACCGCCCTGCACCCAGAACTTCGTGCGCTCGGTGTCGATGATCTTGTAGCCGAGACCGCCCGCGAGCGAGGCCTGGTAATCGTACTGGCTGAAGCGGTCATCTTCGTAGCGGCCCGCGCCGAAAGCGTATGCGCGTTCGTTCAGTTCGTACTGGGTCTGCCCGCGCAGTTCCCAGCGCTGCGCCGTGGTGCTGCTGCCGTCGCTGCCGTAGTTGCCGGCAAAGCCGAACGTGTGCTGCCACTTGTCGACCTTGTTCTTCAATTCGAGATTGGCACTCGCGGCCTGGTTCTCGCTGTTGCCGGTCGCGAACGACGCGCCGACGTCGCCTTTGCCGGTCCAGTCGGCCAGGGCGGGCGTGGCGGCGCCGCAGAGTGCGAGGGCAATGCAAAGCTGGGAGACACGGATCGTCGACATCGAAGGCTCCTTGGCGGGTTCCAGGTGGCAAAAAGGGCGCGAGTATAGCCGCCCGGCCCGTGAGTCGCGAATTGCGACGGCTCCCGCGGAAACGAGCTTGCATCGGTCCCGCGGCGCGCCAAGACTTCCCGTCCATCGAATCCGGAGGCCCCCGATGCCTGAAGCCGCGCAGAAGATCGTCGCCACCGCCGAAAACTTCATGACCGACGTCGTGGAGGCCTCGAACACGAAGCCCGTCCTAGTGGATTTCTGGGCTCCCTGGTGCGGTCCATGCCGCACGCTGATGCCTTTGCTCGACCGCATTGCGGACGATTACGAGGGCCGCTTCATCCTGGCCAAGGTCAATACCGAGGAACAGCCCCAGCTGGCATCTCATTTCCAGGTTCGGAGCATCCCGACGGTCGTGCTCATTCACCAGGGCGAGGTGGTCGACCAGTTCGTGGGACTGCAGCCCGAACCGGCCATCAAGGCCCTGCTCGACCGGTACGTGTCCCCAGCGGGCGCAGTGGCCGGGCCGGACGCCGCGTCCACGTCGCCTGACCGGCCAGAGGACCTCGCTGCGCGACTGCTGGAGCAGAGGGAGGCCGAGGGCGCGGCGGCGGCGATCGAGGCACTGGCGGCGGTCCAGGCCGACCACCCGCAATTGGGGGCACTCCGGGCGCGCCTCGCGTTCGTCCAGGCCGCCAATGCCCGGCCGGACGTGATGTCGCTGCGCGCGGCCCTGGCAGCGGACCCGACCGACGCGGCGGCACGGCACGCGCTGGCGGCGCACCACGCGCTGGCGGGCGACTACGGGACGGCCCTGGCGGAGTGGCTGGAACTGATGCGACGCGACAGGAAGTTCGGCGACGACGCCGGGCGGCGGGCCCTGACGCAGGCGTTCGAGGTGCTGGGCGCGCAGGACCCGCTGGTCGCTCAATACCGGCGCCGCATGGCGAGCTTATTGCATTGATGACTTCGGCTGCTGGCGGTGGAATATCGCCTTGCGCGACTCGCCGCGACCGAAGTATAAAACCGCGCACCTTGCCCACTGGGTTTTTCGATGAACGAGAAGCCGGAATCAGCGGACGAGTTCGAGGACGAGGACGCCGAGGAAGTCGCAGGGGGTGATGAAGCCCTCGATGTCGATCGCCTCATCCAAGACCTCGACAAGCGCAAGCGCGGCGCGCCGAAAGGCGCGGAACCCGCGTGGCGCAAGCTCGAACGCATGATGGAACAGAAGCGCACGTCGGAGCTGCTGAGCGACTTCGACGACTACGACGTGGGCGACCGCCCGCGGTCGCGCAAGGGTCAGTGAAAATCGCGCGACGCCGAACGTAACCGGCCGAGCCAGCGGCTCAGGTCGACCAGCCGATGCGCGATCACGTGCATCACCTCTCCTTCCAGCTGCAGCTTGCCGGCCACGCCCATCAGGCGTGACCCGATCAACGCCCGGCGTTGCCGCTCGGCCACGGCGCGCCAGACGATCAGGTTGATCGAGCCATGCTCGTCCTCGAGCGTCACGAACGTGACGCCTTCGGCGCTGCCCGGCCGCTGCCGCGTGATGACGAGGCCCGCGGTCCGCACGTTCGTGCCGTTCGTCAACGAGCGCAGCTGCGCGGAATCGACGAAACCGCGGGCAGCGAGTTGCCCGCGCAGCACCGCGATCGGGTGGCGCCGCAACGTGAGGCCCGTGTGCGCGTAGTCGGCCACGATGTCCTCGCCTTCGCGTGGCGCACGCAACAGCGGAAGGCCTTCGGCGATGCGCACCTCGGGCAGGATGGGCAGCGAGCCCTCGAGGCCGGCGACTTGCCAGGCCGCGCGGTAACGGTGCCCGCCGAGGCCCGCCAGCGCGCCTGCCGCCGCGAGGCACCCCATCGAACGACGATCGAGGCCGGCCTGCTCCGCCAGTTGCTGTGCGCTCTCGAATGCCAGGCCCCGCCTGCGCACGCGGGCATCGACCAGTCGCTGCGCCGCCTCCTGCGCCAGCCCCTGCACCAGCCGCAGGCCGAGCCGCAGCGCGGGAGCGGGCGAATCGTCGGCATGGTGCTCCAGGGTGCAGTCCCACTCGCTCGTGCGGACGTCGACCGGGCGTACCTCGACGCCGTGACGCTGTGCG
Organism: Gammaproteobacteria bacterium; assembly: GCA_029865465.1. Classification (GTDB taxonomy): domain Bacteria; phylum Pseudomonadota; class Gammaproteobacteria; order Steroidobacterales; family Steroidobacteraceae; genus RPQJ01. Next base: position 5,290 of record JAOUGW010000036.1, on the reverse strand, counting down.
TCCTGCACGATCTGTGAGGGCGCATAAAAGCCCATCGGCTGGCTGTTGATGAGTGCAGCCGCGAACGCGGCAGGCTCATGCCGCTTGAGCCACGCCGAGACGTACACCAGCAGGGCGAAGCTGGCCGCGTGCGACTCGGGGAAACCGTACTCGCCGAAACCGAGGATCTGCTGGAAGATGCGCCGCGCGAACTCCTCGGCGTACCCGCGCTCGCGCATGCCGTGGATCAGCCGCTCTTCGAAGTGGCCCAGCCCGCCCTTGCGCTTCCACGCCGCCATCGCGCGCCGCAACTGGTCCGCTTCGCCCGGCGTGAATCCCGCGGCGACGATCGCGAGCTGCATCACCTGCTCCTGGAAAATCGGCACGCCGAGCGTGCGCTTCAGCACGCCTTCCACCTCTGCGCTCGGGTACGTGACCGCCTCCTCGCCCGAGCGCCGGCGCAGGTAGGGATGCACCATGTCGCCCTGGATGGGACCCGGCCGGATGATCGCGACTTCGATGACGAGGTCGTAGTACGAGCGCGGCCGCAGTCGCGGCAGCATCGCCATCTGCGCGCGCGACTCGATCTGGAACACGCCCACGGTGTCGGCGTGCCCGATCATGTCGTAGACCACCGGGTCTTCGGCGGGCACGGTCGCGAGTGTCCAGCGCTGGCCGCGGAAGCCGTGCACGAGGTCGAACGCGCGGCGGATCGCGGCCAGCATGCCGAGCCCGAGCACGTCGACCTTGAGCAGCCCGAGCGCGTCGAGATCGTCCTTGTCCCACTGGATCACGGTGCGGTCGGGCATCGCGGCGTTCTCGATGGGAACGAGTTCCTCGAGCAGGTCGCGCGCGATGACGAACCCGCCGACGTGCTGCGAGAGGTGGCGCGGAAACCCGAGCACGGTCCGCGCGAGGGCCAGGACCTTCGACAGCACCGGGCTGGCCGGATCGAGGCCCGCTTCACGCACACGGGTTTCGTCGATGCGCGAGCCGTCCCACCACTGCATCGAACGCGCGAGTGCAGCGACCTGCAATGGATCGAGACCCATCGCCTTCGCCACGTCGCGCAACGCGCTGCGCGGCCGGTAACTGATGACCGTCGCAGTCAGCGCGGCCCGCTCGCGGCCGTACTTCGCGTAGATGTACTGGATGACCTCCTCACGGCGCTCGTGCTCGAAGTCGACGTCGATGTCCGGCGGCTCGTTGCGCTCCCTGGAGATGAAGCGCTCGAACAGCAGCGACATGCGCGCAGGATCGACTTCGGTGATGCCGAGGCAGAAGCACACTGCCGAGTTCGCTGCCGAGCCGCGACCCTGGCAGAGAATGTGCCGCGAGCGTGCGAACCGCACGATGTCGTGCACGGTGAGGAAGTACGGCTCGTACTCGAGCTCGGCGATCAGCGCGAGTTCATGCTCGATCGCCTGTCGTGCCGGGGCAGGCACGCCTTCCGGCCAGCGGTGACTGGCGCCCTCTTCCGTGAGGCGCCGCAACCACGTGGCTGGCGTGTAACCCTCCGGCACGATCTCGCGCGGATACTCGTAGCGCAGTTCGTCGAGCGAGAACGCGCACCGCCCGGCGATGTCGAGCGACGCTGCGAGCAGGTCCGGGGGATAGACCTCGGCGAGACGCGCGAGCGGGCGCAGGTGACGCTCGCCGTTCGGGAAAAGCGCAAACCCCGCGCGATCGACCGGGGCGCCGATGCGGGTGGCGGTGAGCACGTCCTGCAGCGCGCGGCGGCTGCGCGTATGCATGTGCACGTCGCCCGCTGCGACGAGCGGCAGGCCGAGTTCACTGCCAAGCGCCTGCAGCGTCGCTAACCGGCGGCGATCGCGGCCGGTGGTGAGCAGTTCCACGGTGATCCAGAGGCGGCCAGGAAAGACGGCGGCGAGCCAGCGGGCCTCAGCGGGATCGGGATGCGCAGCGGGGAGCCAGAGCGCCAGGCAGTCGCGCAGGTCGAGTGCGGCTGCGGCAGCGGACGACGTGGCCGCGGAAACGTCCGGACGGGCGAAATCCTCGCGCGAGAGCCGGTATGCGCCCTTCTCCGCCGTACGCCGACCGCGAGTGATCAACCGGCACAGCCGCGCGTACCCACGACGGCTGGTCGCGAGCAGCACGCAGCGCAGGCCGTCTGCCAGCTGCAGCTCGGTACCGATGATGAGCTTGAGCGCCCGGCCACGAGCCGCAGTGTGTGCGCGCACGACCCCGGCGACCGAGCACTCGTCGGTGATCGCAAGCGCGCTGTAGCCGAGCTGCTCCGCGCGCTCGACGAGTTCCTCGGGGTGCGATGCACCGCGCAGGAAACTGAAATTGCTCAGGCAATGCAGCTCGGCGTAACTCACGAGCGCACTGCCGGCTCAGCCGAACACTCCGTGCAGGAACCACCCGCCGGCCGCCTGCTCGCCTCGCCGGCGACGCTCACGAAACACCCAGAAACGCGCCCCCGAGGCGTTGCGGGCGCTGTAGTAGTCGCGCGCGATGTCCTTGCCGTCCCACCAGCCCGACTCGATGCACTCGGGACCTTCCTCGAGTTCGAGCGTGCCCTGGTAGCGCGGGCGGTCATCTCCCGCCAGTGGCTGCGGCTCCTCCAGCAGCCACAGCGGTCGCAAGGCACCCCTCCAGGTGACGGTGGTCGCGTCCGCCGGCTTCGACAGCGCAACAACCGCCGGACTCGAGCGCCGCTGACTGGTACCGGGTTCGGTAGTCCGCCAGGTGGATTCGGGACGATGCTCCGGCACGAGGCACAACCCGTGCACCGCCTCGACGCCGAGCCGTGCACGCAAGCGCTCGACCAGTTGCGGAACGGTGGCTCCCGACTCACGGCGGTCGGCGGCGAAAAGCTCAGTGGACGCCACAGGGAGTTCGGCCAGCGGGCCGCTCGCGAGGCGCACGGTCCGCACCGGCCCCGGCAGTTCCAGGCGTGCCAGGCGTTCCCGGAAAACATGTGCAATGCGCCCGGCTTCGCCCACCGGCTCGACGAAGCGCAGGCGCAGGCGGGTGACAGGTGCCGTGCGATGCACGAACCGCCAGTCGATCGACTGCACGCCGCGGCCACGCTGACGCAGAAACGCGCAGAGCTCATCGAGCAGCGGCAAGCACACGACCTCGAGACGTTGCGTGTCCGCCAGTTCAGGCTCGAGATCGCGCCGGGCGGCAAATCGCTCACGTGCGCGAAACGCGGAGCGCGGATCGGGCAGGCGCCCGGTGGCGCGATCGAGCATGGTGAGCAGTCGCGGCTCGAACCGCCGCGCGAAACCGTCGCGTGGCAGGCGCAGGCAATCGCCGAGATTGCGCACGCCCATCGTGACCAGCAGTTGCAGGCTGCGCTCGGGCCAGCGCGTCACGGCGAGCGGCAACGGCGCCAGTCGACCGGGAAGTTGGCCGGCACAGCGCAACGCCACCTCCTGCCCTGCCCGCGCGAACCACAGCGAGGCGAGCGGTGTCGGCGTGAGCGCCAGCCGCCCCGTGATGCCGGCAGACTGCAGTTCTTCACGCACCTGCTCGCACAAGGCGCGCGCACCGCCGAAGAGCCGCAGGCTGCCGCGCACTTCGAGCAGCACCGCATCGGGCGACTCGAGGCTCACGCGCGGCGTGAAGCCCAAGCCGAGTTGCGCGGCGGCTTCGAGCAAGGCGCGTTCGCGCTGCAGGTTGCGCGACAGGGTCTGCAGGCCGGGCAGCAACGCCAGCGCGGAATTGAGCGCCATGCCGGGTGTCACGCCGGCGGCCGCTGCGCGCTCATCGCAAGCGCAAACCACCTTGCCGTCGCGTTCGAGGTCGACGACCGCTACCGACGGCTGCCCCGGCAACTTTGCGACTGCCTCGCGCAGCGAATCCAGCACGACGCACGGCAGGTGGATGGCGAGCCAGAATTCAGCACGACGGCTGGATCGAACGACTGGTTCGGCACCCGGCGCGTGGAGTTGCACCAAGTCGACCGGTTCTGGCTTCGTCCGCGGCCGGGATGCTGTCGCCGGGTGTGGAAACAGCTCGAGCGAGCCCAACGACCGACTGCGGGGGTGGCGCATGCAGGAACGGGAGAGCCTGGTATGTGGACGGTGGCGTGAATCGCGAACCCGAATACTGTATATAATCACAGTTACTGTGACTATATACAGGCATGGGTGATCGCCGGCAAGCGATCCAGTCCGCCGTGGACGCGGCGTGACCTGACCGCTGGAACTGCCCGGATACGCCGTTGCGGCAGTCGCTCCCCCACCCCGGCTCAATCCGGCCGGGGTGCAGTTTCCTGCAACCCCGGACCGTGGACCCGTTACGGCGTCCCGTCGATATTGCCGTTCGTCACCAACGTGCCGAGATTGAGTCCGACCACACCCTGCATGACCACGAAATCCTGGAACCCGAAGGACGAACCGGCGCCATCGCGATCGATGCTCACGATCGTATTGCCGCCGCTCTCGCGCAGGCTGAGATAGGACGACTCGTTGCCGGCGAACGTGCCGGTAAGCAGGTCCGAGATGTCCAGCACATCGCCGCCCGCGCCCGCGGTGAAATCGGTGATCGTATCGACCGCGGACGCGTCGCCGCTGCGGTACACGAAGGTATCGCTGCCGGTTCCGCCCGTCAGCAAGTCCGCACCGGCGCCACCGACGAGGATGTCATTCCCCCCGGCGCCATCCAGGATGTCATTGCCTCCGCCACCGCGCAGTTGATCGACCGAGGCCGAACCCGTGAGCGTGTCGGCGTAGGCCGTGCCAATCACGCCCTCAAAGGCCGAGTACGTGTCCGTGCCCAGCCCGGCTGCGCTGGCATTGAAGACGGTGCCGGCGCCGTTGTTGACCAACGTGAAGGTCAGACCCGCCGTGCCGTCCGAGAAGTCGATCAGGTCCATCGTGCCCGCCGCACCATTGAGCGTGTCGTTGCCGGCGCCGCCGCGGATGATGTCGTTCGCAGCACTGCCGGTCAGGTTGTCGCCTAGGCTCGTGCCGATCACGCCTTCCATGTTGCTGTAAGTGTCGTTGTTGCCCAGACCGCCGGTACCGTTGGCGATGCTGGTCGAGCCAGCGCTCTGGACGAGTGTGAACGTAACCGCCGACGTCCCATCCGAGAAGTCGAGCATGTCCTCGTTACCAGCGCCACCATCCATGAAATCAGTGTTGCCGGTCCCGCCTCGCAGTACATCATTGCCGGCACCACCTGATAGCGTGTCGTTGCCGTCGCCGCCGATCAGCAGGTCATTCCCGGCAGCGCCTGTCAGGATGTCGGCGCTGTTGCCCGTGCCGCCGATGAAGATGTCGCCGGCAGCGCCACCCGTCAGGGTATCGGCACCGCCGCGCCCGTCGATATACGAGGC
>JAOUGW010000251.1 GCA_029865465.1 Gammaproteobacteria bacterium | reverse complement strand
GCCGAAATGGCAGGTCGCCCTCGGGCTAGTGCGCGATGGCACGCTCTACTACGAAGCCTCCCCCACTGCCTACGGCAGCTATCCCTACCCGCTCGAGATGCGCTTCGGGGTCCGCTCGGTGATGAAGGCCGTCGCCCCGCCCCTGGCATTGCTGCGTCTGGCCGAAGTCTATGGACCTTATGTACTGGGCCTGCGCATCGGCGACTACGTTCCCGGCCTCGATCCGAAGTGGAACCGCATTCGTTTCATCGACGCCGCGAACATGGCCACCGGATTCGGCGGGACGGGCACCTTCAAGACGCATCCGAACGACGACGGCGACGGCTACCTCGACGGCAACTACGACGCCTGGTACACGGCGCACTCGCACGCCGACAAGCTGGCACAGATCAACGCCAACCTGCGTCCGTATCCATGGGAACCCGGCACCGTGATGCGGTACCGGGACCAGGATCATTACCTGCTCGGCATCGCGGTCGATCGCTTCCTGAAATCGGTCCGGGGTCCGGACGCCGATGCATGGAAGATGCTGCAAGAAGAGGTCTTCGAACCCATCGGGATCGCGCACGCGCCGGCAGTGCGCACGCGCGAACCCGGCGGTCGCGATGGGCCGGTCTGGTTCAACGCGGGTTACTACCCGACGCTCGACGACCTCGCGAAGATTGCACTGCTGTTCGAAGACGAAGGCCGTCACGGCGGCAAGCAACTGCTCCATCGTGAATTGACCAGGGACCTGCTCGCCGCGCGCGGAGCCATCGACAAGCAGGGCGACGACTCGTTTCCCGCAGCAGACGCTCGGCCCGGCAGTCCACCTGCCAGACTCTACAAAATGGGTTTCCACTTCACTCCTTACGTGGGCAGCCGCTCGCACCAGCTGCGTTACCTGCCGACGATGTCGGGCTTCGGCGACAACGAAGTGATCCTGTTCCCGGGACGCGTCGTGGCGATCCGTGCCGCCAGGGTCGCCGAGGTTCCCAAGGACGAAAAGGCCCGCTCGGACGACGCCGACGCCACGGTGCGCGCCATCGACCGGCTGGCCCCCTTCTAGCGCCTGAGCAGCAGAGTGACCGGAATGACTGCAGATACCAGACGACGACGCGAAGGTGGCAGGATGCGACGGTCCGCGGGCGGCTCGCTGCCGCAACTGCCGTGGCGAGACGTCAGGAATCCTTATCCGCCGCTCGACATGCTCTCGGCCGACCAGGTCGAGGCAATCCATCGCACGTCGCTGCGAGTCCTCAGCGAGCTCGGCATCGAGCTCATGTCGCCCCGCGCACGCGCGCTGCTGCGCGCCTGTGGCGCGGAGACGGATGAGGCGACCGGCAACGTGCGGCTCGACGCAGCGACCGTGGAGCGGGCCCTGTCCACGACACCTGCTTCGTTCACGCTCACGCCGCGCAATCCGTCGCGCAGCGTGACACTCGGCGGCGATCACCTGGTCTTCGGTCTCGTCGCGGGCCCGCCGAACGTGCATGACTTCGTGCGTGGACGGCGCGCCGGCAACCATGCCGACTACTGCGACTTCATCCGCCTGGCCCAGTACTTCAATGCCGTCCATGTGCTCGGCAACCAGGTCTGTGCCCCGGTCGAGCTGCCCGCCGGCACGCGACACCTCGATTGCTACCTGGCGAACCTGCTGCTGTCCGACCGCGCCTACCACTGCACCGCCATCGGAGCAGGCCGAGCCCGCGACGGCATTGCAATGATGGCTATCGCACGGGGAATGCCGATCGAAGCCATGGTGGCGAGTCCCGGCGTGATCACGATCATTTCCGTCAACAGTCCACGACGCTTCGACGAGGCGATGGCTGACGGCCTCATGGCCATGGCGGAGCACGGGCAGCCCGTCGTCATCACACCGTTCACGCTGATGGGCGCCATGGCTCCCGTGACGCTCGCCGCCGCGCTGGCACAGCAGAATGCCGAGGCGCTGTTCGGCGTGGTCCTCGCGCAGGCCGTACGTCCGGGGACGCCCGTGATGTATGGCGCGTTCACCTCGAACGTGGACATGCGCTCCGGCGCTCCCGCGTTCGGCACGCCCGAAAATGCCAAGGCCAACGTGGCCAGCGGGCAACTCGCGCGACGCTATCGCCTGCCCTACCGCACGTCGAACGCAAGCGCTTCGAACGTGGCCGACGCGCAGGGCGCGTATGAAACGCAGATGAGCCTGTGGGGCGCCGTCCTCGGTGGCGGCAACCTCGTCTATCACGCGGCAGGCTGGCAGGAAGGCGGCCTCACGGCGTCGTTCGAGAAATTCATCCTCGACGTCGAGATGCTGCAGATGATGATGGAGTTCCTCGAACCGCCGGTCGTGGACGAGGCGTCGCTGGGATTCGAGGCAATCAGGCGCGTGCCAACGGGCGGCCACTTCTTCGGCGACGCTCACACCATGGAACGTTATGAGCACGCCTTCTACCAGCCGCTGGTATCGAACTGGCAGAACTTCGAGAACTGGGAACTTGCAGGTGCACGGGACGCAACGCAGCGATCCACGGAGATCTGGCAGCGCGCACTGCAGGAGTACGAGCAGCCTCCGATCGACCCCGCCGCGCGCGAGGAACTCGAGGCCTACGTGGCGCGCCGTCGCGAGCAAATCGGGGCTGGCGAACCCTGACCGGCCAGCTCCATCGACCGTCCATCACCCGCTCCAGGCAGGAATCCTGATCCAGATGCAAACACACGCCCAGGTGGTCGTCATCGGCGGCGGCGTCGTCGGCTGCTCGGTCCTCTATCATCTCGCCAGGTTCGGTTGTCGCGGCGCCGTCCTGCTCGAGCGCGATGAGCTGACCTCCGGCTCCACCTGGCACGCCGCCGGCGGCATGCACACCATCAATGGCGACCCGAACGTCGCCAAGCTGCAGAAATACACGATCGATCTCTATCGGGAGATCGAAGACATCTCTGAGCAGCCGACTGGCCTGCACCTGACCGGCGGGGTCATGCTCGCCGCCACGGAGGCCCGTTTCGAGTGGCTGAAGGGGCTCGCTGCCAAGGGCCGCTATCTCGGCATCGAGTCGAAGATCATCACGCCCGAACGCGCCCATGAACTCATGCCGCTGCTCGACCCGGCGTGCTTCGTGGGAGCGCTCGAGACAGTCGTGGACGGGCATCTCGATCCTTCCGGGACCACCCATGCGTACGCCAGGGCGGCGCGGAAACTCGGCGCACGCATCGAGCGCCACACGAAGGTCGAGGAACTCGTGCAGTGCGCCGACAAGTCCTGGCGCGTGATCACGAACAAAGGCGAGATCCGCGCCGAACACGTGGTCAATGCCGGCGGACTCTGGGCGCGTGAAGTCGGCCACATGGTGGGCCGGGAACACCCGGTCCTCGCCATGGAGCACATGTACCTCATCACCGAGGACATGCCTGAAGTCGCCGCCATCAATGCCGCGACCGGCAAGGAGGTGCTGCACGCAGTGGACTTCGACGGCGAACTGTACCTGCGCCAGGAACGCGGCGGGATGCTCATGGGCACCTACGAGCGTGCCGGCAAGCCGTGGTCTGAACATGCCACGCCGTGGGATTTCGGGCACGAGCTGCTGCAACCCGACATCGACCGCATCCTGCCCTCGCTCGAAGTCGGCTTCAGGCACTTCCCGGCCTTCGCCAACGCCGGCATCCGCAAGATCGTCAATGGTCCGTTCACGTTCGCGCCCGACGGCAACCCGCTCATCGGCCCGGTGCGCGGACTGCGCGGATACTGGTGCGCCTGCGGCGTGATGGCGGGGTTCAGCCAGGGAGGTGGCGTCGGACTTGCGCTGGCGCAGTGGATCCTGAACGGCGACCCGGGATTCGACGTATGGGCCATGGACGTGGCCCGCTTCGGAGACTGGGCGAGCAAGGCCTATACGAACGCGAAGGTGCGCGAGAACTATTCGCGACGCTTCTCCATCCGCTTTCCCAACGAAGAGCTGCCGGCCGGCCGGCCGCTGCGAACGTCGCCGATCTACGAGCGGCTGCGCTCGCTCGGCGCGCAGTTCGGTGCAGTGGCGGGCCTGGAAGTGCCGATGTGGTTCGCGCCAGCCGGCATGCAGGACCGGTTCAGCTGGCACAGATCCACCGATTTCGACACCGTCGCTGACGAAGTGCGCGCCGTGCGCAATGGCGTCGGGCTGCTGGAGACCACCGGTTTTGCCAAGTACTCGGTCAGCGGACCCGGCGCCGAGCACTGGCTGGATCACCTGCTTGCATGCCGGCTGCCGCGACCGGGGCGCATGGTGCTGGCGCCGATGCTCAAGGAGGACGGCCGGTTGATCGGGGACTTCACACTCGCCAACCTTGGCGCCGCGCGATACCTGATCATCGGTTCCGGTGCGGCCGAGGAATACCATCAGCGGTGGTTTGCGCAGCACCTGCCTGCGGATGGCAGCGTCGAACTTGAATCCAGGACGAACGCCTTGGCGGGGCTCGCCATTGCCGGTCCCCGGGCCCGCGAACTGCTCGCTCGACTCACCACGGCCGACGTTTCGAACGAGGCGTTCCGCTTCATGGACATCCGCCGCTTGCCAGTCGGCATGGCT
>JAOUGW010000250.1 GCA_029865465.1 Gammaproteobacteria bacterium | reverse complement strand
CTGGGAAACGTCGCTGCCCATGCTGACGGGCGGCACCCAGCTCAGGACGATCCATGACTTCGGCGGGTTTCCCGAACCGCTGTACCAGTTGCGCTACGACGCGTCGGGCTCGCCCACACTCGCCAACGAGGCAGCGACGCTGCTGCGCGACGCAGGGATCACGTCATCGATCAACGGCTGCCGCGGCATCGACCACGGTGCGTGGGTGCCGCTGCGCTGGATGTACCCGGCAGTCGACGTGCCCGTCGTGCAGTTGTCGGTGCAGCCGGGGCTCGGCACGCCGCATCACCTGCAGATGGGGCGCGCACTGCAGCCGCTCACGGAGCGCGGCGTGCTCCTGGTCGGCTCCGGGCACGTGACGCACAACCTGCGTGACTGGATGATGAGCCGCGACGCGTCGCAGCCGCTGCCGTACGTGTCGGCATTCTCCCAGTGGCTGGAGAGCCGCCTGGCGACCGACGACGAGACGGCGCTGCTCGCCTACCGCGAACTGGCGCCTGAAGCCGCGCGTGCGCACCCGACCGAGGAGCACTTCCTGCCGTTGTACGTTGCGCTCGGCGCAGCGGGAGCCAAAGCAAAGTCGCAGCGGATCTACGCCGGCATGGAAGGCGCGGCGCTGTCGATGGACGCGTACGAGTTCAGGCAGGCTGCATAGCGCGCACAGAAAAGTCGAGGCCCGGACTGTGCCGGGCCTCATCGTTACGCCTGCGAGCGGAATCCTCTTGGCTTGGGACGGCGCACGCCGCCGCCGGCCGGACGTCCATGAGCCTGCCCGCCGCCCTGCGCCTGGCCGCCTGAGTGGCCCTGGTGCTGACGCTGACCCTGGCCCTGCGGCTTGGCATGCCGCTGCTGCTGCGCACGCGGGTCGACGTGACGCGGTTCGCGCGTCTTGCCTTCACCCGACGGGCGCGGAATCTGCGTGCGGTCGAGCGGCAGCACGTTGATCTTGCGGCCGAGCACGCGCTCGATCGCCCGCAGGCGATCACGCTCGTCGTCCGAGACCAGCGACAGCGCCTGGCCCGTGGAACCAGCGCGTCCCGTGCGGCCGATGCGGTGCACGTAGTCTTCCGGCACGTGCGGCAGCTCGTAGTTGACGACCTGCGGCAGCTCGGTGATGTCGAGGCCGCGTGCCGCGATGTCGGTCGCGACCAGCACCTGCACCTTGTATTCCTTGAAGTCGTCCAGCGCGCGGGTGCGTGCGCTCTGCGACTTGTTGCCGTGGATCGCAGCGCACTGCAGGCCGTCGTGCGTCAACTGCTCGGCAAGGCGATTGGCGCCGTGCTTGGTGCGGGTGAAGACGAGCGTCTGCGCGTTCGGGCCGGACTTGAGCAGGTGGCTCAGCACGGCGCGCTTCTCGCCCTGCGAGACCAGGTGCACGCGGTGGTCGACCAGCTCGGTCGGCGCATTGCGCGGCGCGACTTCGATCGTGAGCGGATTGCGCAGCAGGCCGTTCGCGAGCCCGCGGATGTCCTCCGAGAACGTCGCCGAGAACAGCAGGTTCTGGCGGTTCGGCGGCAGCATCGCGAGCACCCGGCGGATGTCGCGGATGAACCCCATGTCGAGCATGCGGTCGGCCTCGTCGAGGACGAGGTAACGCACGCTGCGCAGGTCGATGTTGCGTTCGTTCGCGTGATCGAGCAGGCGACCCGGCGTGGCGACGACGATGTCGACGCCGCGGCGCAGCAGGTCGATCTGCGGGCGCGGGCTGACGCCGCCGAAGATCAGCGCCGACTGCTGACGCAGGTGGGTGCCGAGATCGGCGATCGACTGCTGGACCTGTGCCGCGAGCTCACGCGTCGGCACCAGCACGAGTGCACGCGGCGCACGCGAACCACGCGGGTTCGGCTGGTCCTCGTGCAGCTTCTGCAGCAGCGGCAGCGCGAAGGCGGCCGTCTTGCCGGTGCCCGTCTGGGCGGCGGCCAGCAGGTCACGACCTTCGAGCACAGCGGGAATGCCGCGCAACTGGATGGGGGTTGGCTGCGTGTAGCCCATTTCCTGGACCGCACGCACGAGTTCGGCCTGGAGGCCGAAATTTTCGAATGACATTGAATGACTTTTCCGGGCGCCAAACCTGCGCGTGCGAGCACGTGCGGGCACCGGACTGGCGCCGTAACTTTGATGAATCGAGCAGCGAAATGCAGACTTCGATCAGTCTGCAGGAGGGGCCGCATAGGCATTCCCGGGGAGGGAAGCGCTGAAGAACCTCGTGCGCAGACCGGACTGCGCGGCGGCAAACTGTGGACGCAGTATGCCTGAAACCGCTATTTCGCGCCAGCGAGCGTAGTGAGAAGCACGTACCAGTGAGTCAACCCTGCATAAAACGCCGCCACCGGAACACGCTCGTTCAATCCGTGCGCGAATTCGTCCGTGGGTTTCATGAACAGGCTGCTGACCCCGTACGTTGGAATGCCTGCACCACGGAAGGTCGACCCGTCGGTGTAGTACGGCGCCATGTCGGGCACGACCGGGACCCCCGGATAGCTCGCGCGGACCGCCCTGGTCACGGCGGCGGTGACATCGTCGCGCAACGGGGACGGCGGGCCCTCGTAGGAGTCGCCGTGCACTTTCACTTCGATCTTGTCACCAGCCAGTTGCTGGAGCGTGTCACGCACCTCCGCAACGGGGGTGCCCGGGAAGATGCGGCAATTGACGGTTGCCGTCGCCGACTGCGGCAGCGCGTTGTCGGCGTGCCCGCCGGTGAGCATCGTCGCCACGCAGGTGGTGCGGGTGCGGCCAACCATCGAAGGCACCCTGGCCAGTACCGCCGCCGCCTCCGGATCGCCGGGATTCGCCGCGAACTTTGCCATGGCCTGCCCGAGTTCGCCGGGGGCGGAGGCAGCGGCCGCCTTGAAGCTGCCGACGGTCCAGTCGTTCCACATGACCGGGAATGAATATCCCTGCACTGCCTTGAGCGCGTCGGCGAGTTCATAGATGGCATTGTCGGGGCGCGGTTGCGAACTGTGACCGCCCGGGTTGTGCGCGGTGAGGGTGAAGCTGGCGTAGGACTTTTCCGCGCCCTGCAACTTGTAGTACTGCGGCTTGCCCGTGCCGCTGTCGAGCGAGCCACCGCCGCCATCGCCGTTCAGGGCGAACTCGGCGTCCGTCAGCTCGCGATACTTCGTCGCGAGTTCCTTAGTCGTCGCCATCGTCGTCTCCTCGTCGCCGGAGAACGCGATGATGAGATCGCGCCGCGGGACGAACTTCTCGGCTTTCAAGCGCAGGAACGTCGCGGCGATCAGGGCGATGTCCGCTTTCATGTCCTGCGCGCCGCGACCGAAGAAATAGCCGTTCTCCTCGATCAGCTTGAACGGATCGCGCTCCCAGTCCTCGGGCTTCGCCGTGACGACGTCCATGTGCCCGAGCAGCAGGATCGGCTTGCCGCCCTTGCCGTTCCCGCGATAACGCACCACGAGTGAGGCGGTTTCGCCCGACGGCAGGATGTGTATGTCGTCCTCCGGGAAACCGGCTGCCCGGAAGCGATCCGCCAGGTACTGCGCGACTGCCGGCACCTGGCCCAGGCCCGCGGAGCTCGGGATGGAGATGATCCTTTCGAGAATGACGCGCGCATCGTCACGCACGTCGGCAGGCGCCTCGGCATTGGCCGTCGCCGCGAGGCAGCACGCGAGCAGCGCAATCGATCGCATCAATCGTATCCGCATCCGGGCACCTGTTTCGTTCATCGGTGTTGCACTCGTTCGATTCGTTCAGCGGGCTTCAGCCCCTGCCACATAAGCCTGCATGGCCAGTTCGAGTTCACGCGTGGATTCGCCGGCGGCAATCGCCTCGGCCAGCCACCCGTTCACGACCGCCTGCAGTGCAGGGTCGCGCGCCATCAGAATCCGCTTTTCGCTCCGAGTCAACGTGCCTGGGTACGTGCGGCACAACTCGCCTGGCCGGCGGCGAGCCTGCAGTTCGGCTTCGACGTCGTCGGTGACCATCACGTCGGCCCGGCCCGCCGCAATTTCCGCGAACACGCCGCGGTTGTCCGGATGCACGACGATCTGCGCCCGGTGCACGTGCTCGCGCACGTAGCGCTCGTTGGTCCCGCCCGGATTCACGATCACGCGGACGCCAGGGCGATCGAGTCCGGCAGGGGTATCGAACCGTTCGCGGTCGGCGCAGCGCGCAAGCAGAGTCTTGCCGCCTTCATGGTAGGCGGCCGAGTAGAGACCCAGCGCCGCGCGCTCCTCGGTGTAGCCGATGCCGCTCAGTGCGACGTCGAACCGTCCCGCTCGCAGGTCGTTGGCGAGACCGGGCCAGCTGGTGCGCACGAACACGGGCTCGGCACCAAGATGGGCGGCCAGGCCGCGCGCGAGCGCGATGTCCGCACCCGACAGCCGCCCATGGGTCTCGAGGCTGAACGGAGCGTAGTCGCCGGTCGTGGCTACGCGCAGGACGTGCGACGCCTGCACGCGGTCGAGGACCGGACCGCCCGCGATCCGCACGACGTTGCGCAAGGCCGCGAGCAATGCGATGGCGTCGTCCGCCGTCAACCCATGACGCAATGCCGTGGCCTGCATCTGCGCCATCAAGG
>JAOUGW010000249.1 GCA_029865465.1 Gammaproteobacteria bacterium | reverse complement strand
GAGCGGCGCGAGCCGCAGGTGATCGAGGCCGGCCGCCAGGTGCACCGGTTGCGCCAGACACCAGGACCCGGGTCCCGCCGCGGTCAGCCCGTTTTCCAGTGCGAGTGCGGGGCCGGCGGGCCAGCGCGCCAGGAGATCCGCCCCGCCGACGGGCTCGAGCAGCCACTCGCGCCACGCGCGTGGTTCACCACACACCAGCCGCCCTCGCCCGCCGAGCCAGCGCAGCGCGTCCATGGCCGGCAGCGCGTCGTTCGCCGACGCCTCGGCCAGCGCCGCCTGCAGCCAGGGCAGCGCAACGCGCACGCGCGCAGCCGCCGTCAAGCGACGCCTCCCGTCGGCAGCGCGTGCTGCCGTGAACCCGCGCGACGCATGCAGTATCGTAAGGGCATGAAACTCCAGCTCGAAAACCCGGCCGGCACCAACCTGGTGCGCAGCTACGGCCCGGGACAGTTGCGCATCGGCGAACGCATGCATTCCACGAGCCTGATCGTCACGGCGACAACGATCATCGCACCCTGGCGACCCACGACGGCGCAGGGGCTGACGGCGGCCGACCTCGAGCCCCTGCTCGGCCTGGCACCCGCGGTCGTGCTGCTGGGCACCGGCGCCAGGCAGCAGTTTCCGGATGTGCAGGTACTGCGCATCCTGCACGATCAGCGGATCGGCGTGGAGGTCATGGACACATCCGCCGCGTGCCGCACGTACAACGTGCTGGTGACCGAAGGCAGGAGCGTTGCAGCCGCGCTGATCGTCTGAGCCGGCCCCGGGCACCGCTTCAGGCGAGGCCCTGCAGCAGCGGCACGAATGTCACCGGCCCGAGCACCTCGCGCTCGTAACGCTCGCCGCGGCGGGTGATGCGCAGCAGTTGCTGCTCGCGGTCGTTGCCGACCGGGATCACGAGCCGGCCGCCATCGGCCAGTTGCTCCAGCAGCGCCGGCGGCACGGCGTACGAAGCGGCAGCGACGACGATGCCGTCGAACGGCGCGTAGGCGGCCCAGCCCTCGAAGCCGTCGCCGTGCTTCATGTACACGTTCGCGATGCGCAGATCGCGCAGGATCTGCCGCGCCTTGACCTGCAACGCCGCGATGCGCTCGACGCTGTAGAGCGTCGCGACCAGCGGCGCGAGCACGGCAGACTGGTAGCCGCAACCCGTGCCGACTTCGAGCACCTTGCGCGGCTTGCCGGCTGCGAGCAGCGACTGCGTCATGCGCGCCACGATGTAGGGTTGCGAGATCGTCTGGCCATGCCCGATCGGCAGCGCGGTGTCCTCGTAGGCGCGGCTCGCCAGTGCTTCGTCCACGAACATGTGCCGCGGCACGCTGCGGATGCGTTCGAGCACCCCGTTGTCGGTGATGCCCTGCTCGCGCAAGCGCGCGATGAGCCGCTCGCGCGTGCGCGCCGACGTCATGCCGATGCCGCTGACCCTGCTCTGTTCTTTCACGTGCGCTTCATCCGCGGCTCATTCCGCGCGCCCCCTGAGCCACTCACCGATCTCGTCGAGCGCCGCATGGCGCGTCAGGTCGACCTGCAATGGCGTGACGGAGACGTAACCGCTGGCGACGGCATGGAAGTCGGTGCCTGCGCCGGCGTCCGCACCTTCGCCGGCCGGCCCCACCCAGTAGACCGGACGCCCGCGCGGGTCCGATGCACGCACGACCGGCGCCGATCGATGCCGGTGCCCTAGGCGCGTGGACTTGAGGCCGCGCAGCCTCTCGTACGGCAGGTCCGGTACGTTGACGTTGAGGATCATCGACGAATGGAGCGGCGAGCGCTGCAAGCGCATCAGCAATTCACTTGCCACGCGCGCGGCCGTCGCGAAATGCCGGCCGCCACGTTCGACCAGCGAAATGGCGATCGCGGGCAGACCGAGGAAGCGTCCTTCGACGGCCGCGGCCACGGTGCCGGAATAGAGGACGTCGTCGCCCAGGTTGGCGCCGTCGTTGATGCCCGATACCACCATGTCGTGATCGATCTCGTCGGCGAACAGGCCCGAAATGGCCAGGTGGACGCAGTCCGTGGGGGTGCCGTTCACGAAATGGCGCCGGGGACCGTATTCGACCACCCGCAGCGGGACGTCGAGCGTCAAGGAGTTGCTGGCGCCACTGCGATTGCGCTCCGGCGCCACCACCGTGACCTGGGCAAGCGGCAGCAACGCATCGACGAGGCGTTGCAGGCCCTCGGCGCGGTACCCATCGTCGTTGCTGACCAGGATTCTCATGTGTCGTGGGACCGTATCGTTATCAGGGCCCCAGCAGCGGCGGGGTGGGCCACGAACGCGGCGCAACTATACTGGAATCCCTGCCTGCCTCGGAAGCGAACTGCCACGGCATGACGACGCGAACCCCGCCGCCGGGTGACGACGACCCGAACGCCTTCCGGCGTGCGATGGCCGGCGTGCGTCCGCTGCCCATGCGTCCCGCCGCCCCGGCACGGCCACGCCCAAGGGCGGTCGCCAGGCTTACGCGTGCCGATCGCCACGACCTGCTGCACGAAAGCCATGCGATGGCAGCCGATCCTGCGGTGCTCGAGACCGACGGCGAGCTGACTTTTCGCCGCCCGCACGTGCGCGATGAGGCGTTTCGCAAATTGAGGCGCGGCAGGTTCGCGGTCGAAGCCGAGATCGACCTGCATGGCCTGCACCGGCACGCGGCGCAGGAGGCCCTGCGGCAGTTCCTGAACGATTGCGTGCACCGCGGCCTGCGCTGCGTGCGCGTGATTCATGGCAAGGGGCTGCGCTCGGGAAACGGTGGCCCGGTGCTGAAGCTGGTCGTCCACCACTGGCTGCGCAAGGTCGAGAATGTCGCGGCGTTCGTAACCGCACGGCCCGCGGACGGTGGCTCCGGTGCGGTTCACGTCCTGCTGGCTGGCCGCAAGTGAGGCACGGCTCACTCCTCGCCGCCTTCGCCCGCATCCCAGGCGTCGGCCAGCACTTCATGCAGCACGGCTGTGGCAAATGTGCCCCGCGGCAGCACGAACCTCAGCTCCAGCGTGTCGTCGTCGCGGAAGGCCCAGTCGAATTCACGCACGGGCAGCCGCAGGCTGCGCCGCTCGTGATCGATGCGCTCGCCTGCGAGCAACGCCGCGAGTTGCGCGTGTGGCGCGATCACACCGTCCTCGACTGCGCGCGCGACGCCAGTAGCCGGAGAATCGCCGTGGCCCGGCAGCGGGCCGCTGGGATGCACATCCATCGCGACGCGACGCGCCTCGAGCGCCGGATCATCCGGCTCCGCGATGAAGAAGCTGCGACGACCGTCGAGCATGACAACCTCGCCCGGCAGCAGTCGGTTCCAGTCGCCACGCGCCACGCGTGACGCGAGGACCGCGTTGAACAGGTAGCTGCGGGCGGCGGACAGCGCGAAACTGCGCTGCGAGCGCTCGCGCGGCGCAACATCGCCCCGCGCCCACGCGATCGCTCTGTGCAGGTTGCTGCCTTCGCGCCCGAACCGCTGCGGGCCGAAATAGTTCGGAACACCGTGCTCGCGGATCGCCGCAAGACACGCTTCGATCGGATCGCGGTCGCCGCGCAGGTCGCGGATCCGCAGTTCGAACCGATTCGCGCGGTGCGAGCCCGGGCGAAGCTTCCGGCCGTGCCGGTACGCCGCGCGGACGGCATACCCCTCGCCTTGCCATTCCAGGCACTGGGCCACGTCGAACGGCGCCGGCAACGGCAGCGAGTACGCCTGGGTCGTCAGCGCATGGCGATCCTTGTGCCCGCTGAACCCGACATCGCGCACGGCCACGCCGGCATGTCGCGCGAGCTGCGCCGCGACCCAGCCCGTGTTGGCGCCGCGCTTCGCGACGACCAGCAATCCGTGATTGCCGGCTCCCTCCGGCTCGAAGCCGAGGATCTCGTCGACGACGAAGTCTTCCGGCTCGCGGCGGATGGCGCCCGTGGCAGGAGGCGGACCGTGCGCGCGAGGCGCAACGCCCGGAGCGGCAACGGCAGCCGGATCGATCAATGCCCGTCGTGTCCGTTCTGGTGCGCGCCATCGTCGTACGCGAGCAGCGCGATCGCCTGGCAGGCGAGCCCTTCGCCACGCCCCAGCGCGCCGAGTTCCTCCGTGGTCGTGGCCTTGACGTTGATGCAGTCGATCCGTACCCCGAGGTCGTCCGCGATGTTCTGTCGCATGAGCGCACGGTAAGGCCCGACGCGTGGCTCCTGCGCGAGGATCGTCAGGTCGGCGTTGACGATGTGCCAGCCGCGTTGCTGCATGAGCTTGCCGCAATGCCGCAGGAAGCGCCGGCTGTCGGCGCCTTTCCAGCGCGGATCGCTGTCGGGGAAATGCTCGCCGATGTCGCCGAGGGCCATGGCTCCGAGCAGCGCATCACACAGCGCGTGCAGGACCACGTCGCCGTCCGAATGCGCGATCACACCACGGGAATGTGGAATGCGCACGCCGCCAAGCGTCACGTGATCTCCATCCCCGTAGGCATGCACGTCGTAACCGATTCCCACCCTCATGCGACCACTCCACGTCTCCGGTTATCGTCCTTCCGACCGCAGGATCACCTCCGCAAGCGCTGCGTCCGCCGGGTCCGTCACC
>JAOUGW010000035.1 GCA_029865465.1 Gammaproteobacteria bacterium | reverse complement strand
CGCGGCTGCTTGTCGAGCAGCGCCATCCGGAACTCAACCGGGTCCTTCTTGGCGGCCAGGGCCAGTTCGTCCATGAAGCTCTCGGCGACGAAGCAGTTGAGCGCGTGGCTCACCGACCGCCAGTAGCCGACGTTGATGCCGATCTCGTGCCGCACGTAGTTGACCTGCACGTTCGGCACGTCGTACGGATAGTTGGCAGCCGCTTCGACCGCAAACGGGTCGGCCGCGCCCGCGGGCACCGCGCCCGGAAATACGCGCTCGGTGATCGAGGGCCCGGTCAGATGCAGTTTCCACGCGACGAGCTTGCCGGCGGCATCGAATCCGCCGGCGCACGTGTCGTAGGCCGGCGGGCGATACGCGTCGTGCGTCGTGTCGTCCTCGCGCGTCCAGAGCAGCTTGACGGGCTTGCCGATCGCCTTCGACACCTCTACCGCCGCCGGGATGAAATCGACCTCCAACCGGCGGCCGAACCCGCCGCCGAGGAACGTCGTGTGCACACGCACCTTCTCCGGCGGCAGCCCTGCCGCCTTCGCAGCGACCGCGAGCGCGATGCCCTGTACCTGCGTCGGCACGTACAGATCGCAGCCGTCGGCCTTCATGTCGGCGGTGCAGTTCTGCGGCTCGAGCGTCGCGTGCGCCAGCAACGGCAGCTCGTATTCGGCCCTGACCACGCGCGCCGCCGATTTCAATGCGGCTTCGGCATCTCCCTCGGAGCGGGCGGCGATGCCGGCCTGCGCCGAGGCCGCCTTCAGCCCGCTGCGAATGGCCGCATCGTCCAGTTTCGCGTTGGCACCCGCGTCCCAGTCGATCGTCAACGCGTCGCGGGCCTGTTTAGCCTGCCACCACGAGTCCGCGACGACGGCCACGCCGGACGATGTCATGACCACGTCGCGCACGCCCGGCATCGCTTTCGCCGCGGCTGCATCAAAGCTCTTCGCCTTGCCGCCGAGCACCGGCGGTTGCGCGAGCGCGGCGTACAGCATGCCCGGCAGACGGACGTCGATGCCGTACTGCGCCGAGCCGTCGACCTTCATCGGCGTATCGAGTCGCTGCCGCGCCTTGCCGATGACGGCGAACGCCGAGGCGTCCTTCAGCTTCACCTCGGCAGGCACCGGCAGCTTCGACGCGGCCCCGGCAAGCGCGCCGAACGTGAGGCTCTTGCCGTCCGGCGCGACGACCGTGCCGTTGTCGACGCGGCAATCCGCCGCCGCCACGCCCCATTCGGTCGCCGCAGCCGCCACGAGCATCTCGCGCGCCTGCGCGCCGGCCTTGCGCAGCTTCGGCCACGCGTCGCGCACGCTGGTGCTGCCGCCAGTGACCTGGCCACCGATCAGGTTGTTGATGAAGGCGTCGCCGGGCGGCGCGAACTCGACCTTGATGCGGCCGACATCCACGCCGAGTTCCTCGGCAACCATCATCGGCAGTGCCGTGTAGACGCCCTGGCCCATTTCGGACTTGTCGCAGAGGAACGTGATCGAGTCGTCGGGCGCGATCGTCAGCCAGGCGTTCGGCGCGAGCGGCTCGGCCGACGCCACGTGCGGCGCCTTCTTCGAGCAACCTGGCAGATGCAGTGCCAGCACGAATGCGCCGGCGCCGTAGGCCGCCGTCTTCAGCAACGTGCGGCGGGATACCGTGAAGGTCGCGTCGCCCCGAGGTGCGCCGTTCGAGTCCTGGTTGAAGCTCATGGTGGTGTCCTCGTCGTCGCAGCGGCGTTCAGCCGCCACCCTTCAGCTGGGCCGCGCGGTGGATGGCTGCGCGGATGCGCGGATAGGTGCCGCAACGGCAGATGTTGCCGGCCATCGCCGTACTGATCTGCTCGTCGCTGGGTGCAGGGTTCTGCGCCAGCAATGCCACGGCCGACATGATCTGCCCGGACTGGCAATAGCCGCATTGTGGGACGTCGAGTTCGAGCCATGCCCGCTGCACCGGGTGACTGCGATCGGCCGACAGCCCTTCGATCGTCGTGACCGGCTGGTCGCCCACGTCGCCGACCGGCGTCATGCACGACCGGACCGGTTGACCGTTCACGTGCACCGTGCACGCGCCGCACAGGGCAACGCCGCAGCCGTACTTGGTGCCGGTCATTCCCAGCGTATCGCGCAGGACCCACAACAGCGGCGTCTGCGGATCGACATCCGCCTCGACCGCCTTGCCATTCACGTTCAGCTTGAGCATGCGATTGACCCCAGGGACGATGCAGACGGGATGCGCAGGACGTGCGTCCCGCCGAGGATATACCCAAACCGGGCACCGCCAAACCCCGCGCATTGCTGCACCGCGAGAATCGCGGGCCCGTCAGATCGACCGCGCGATGATCTCCTTCATGATCTCGTTCGCGCCGCCGTAGATGCGCTGCACCCGCGAATCGACGTACAGCTGCGAGATCGGATACTCGCGCGTGTAGCCATAGCCGCCGAAGAGCTGCAGGCACTCGTCCATGACCTTGTTCTGCATTTCCGTCACCCAGTACTTGGCCATCGACGCCGTCACGGTGTCGAGCTTGCCTTCCTTGAGTTTCACGATGCAGTCGTCGATGAAGACCCGCGCGACGTGCACGCCGGTCTTGACCTCGGCCAGCTTGAAGCGCGTGTTCTGCAGTTCGAGCAGCGGCTTGCCGAACACCTTGCGGCTGCGCGTGTAGTCGGCCGTGAGCTTGAGCGCGTACTCCATCGCGCCGAGGCCGCCAATCGCGAGCAGCGCGCGCTCGTACGGGAGGTCGCGCATCATCTGGATGAAGCCCTGCCCCTCCGCGGTGCCGAGCAGGCACGATGCAGGCACGCGGCAGTCGTCGAAGAACAGCTCGGCCGTGTCCCAGCCGTTCTGGCCGATCTTGTCGAGCACGCGCCCCACGCGATAGCCCTGCCTGTCCTTCGTCTCGACCATCAGGATCGAGATTCCGCGCGAGCCCTGCGTCGGATCCGTCTTGACCGCGACGCCGACCAGTCCCGCGTGGAAGCCGTTCGAGATGAACGTCTTCGAGCCGTTGATGACGTACTCGTCGCCCTCGCGCACCGCGCGCGTCCGGATCGCCTGCAGGTCGGAGCCCGCGCCCGGCTCGGTCATGGCGATGGCGCCCACGAGTTCGCCAGTGGCCATGCGCGGCAGCCAGTCCTGCTTCTGCGCCTCGGTACCGTGGTTCAGCACGTAGTGCGCCACGATGCTGTGCACGACGTTGCCGAGGCTCGTGATGCCGTGGCGCCCCATCTCCTCGGCCACGATCGCCTCGTGGCGCACGTCGCCGCCGACGCCGCCGTAGTCCGCCGGAATGTCGGTGCACAGCAGGCCGACCTCGCCAGCCTTGTTCCAGATCTCGCGATCGACATGGTGCTGCTCGCGCCACCGTGCGTCGTTCGGAACGATCTCCATCTGGACGAAGCGGCGAACGGCATCGCGAAAGAGGTCCAGCTCGTCGTCGAGCCAGGCGGAACGATAGACATCCATGGGATTCACCTCGCAGGAGGCGACGATCACAAAGGAAACTGGTGTTCTTGTCCAGAGGCGGCTAGTTTTGCTGCCGGGCCCAATACGGGCCTTGCCGGCGGGGGAGACGGGGCATGCTGCTGAATTCGGGACAGGTCCTGACGGAGCGGGCGAAGATCGGGCCACGCGCGGAAGCCATCGTCGACACCGCAACGGGCGCGCGCTGCGACTTCCGTCAGCTCAACGAGCGCGCCAACCAGACCGCAAACACGCTGCTCGGCATGGATTTCAGGCCGGGCGAGCGCATCGCCTGCCTGATGCCGAACCAGTCGGAGTACATGGAATCCTTCTACGCGTGCGCCAAGGCCGGCTTCGTCTTCGTCGCGCTCAACTGGCGCCTGTCGGTGCCGGAACTGTCGTACCAGATCATGGATGCGGGGGCCGTCGCAGTCCTTTACGCCGCCGAGCAGACGGCCCTGGTGGACCCCCTGCGCCAGCAGTTCCCGAACATCCGCTGGCTGGCCGCCGACCAGGGCGACTACGCCGCCGCCGTCGCGGACGCTGCCGTCGCCGAGCCTCCCATAGGCGCGACCGGCACCGACCCGCTCTACATGATGTACACGAGCGGCACAACCGGCCGGCCGAAGGGCGCGCTGATGTCGCATGCGGCGAATATCGCGTGGCTCGCCAGCATGCTCGCGACCTCCGACCTGCGCCATGGCGAGCGCAACATCATCGTTGCGCCGCTGTTCCACATCGGCGGCCTGGGGCTCGCGATGTCGGCCGTGTACCGCGGCATGACGACGGTGCTGCTGAAGCAGTTCGACCCGGGCGTCATGTGGGACCTCGTCGATGCCGAGAGGATCACGGGTTTCTTCGCAGTGCCGGCCATGCTCGCGTTCATGTACCAGCACCCGAAGCGTGCCACCGCTGCGCGCCCCGCGTTGCGCTGGGTGATCTGCGGCGCGGCACCCGTGCCGGTCACTCTGATCGAGTCCTACCTGGCCATGGGCGTCGAGATCCTGCAGGTGTACGGCCTCACCGAGACGCACGGCGGCATCTGCCTGATGTCGCCAGAGCACGCCCGCACCAAGGTCGGCTCCACCGGCATGCCGTATTTCGGCATCGACGTGCGGGTGGTCGACAAGGCCGGCAATCCCGTGCCGCCCGGCATTCCGGGCGAGGTGGTCACGCGCGGCCCGCACCTGATCACCGGCTACTGGAATCGTCCCGAGGCGACGCAGGAAGCGATCCGCGAGGGCTGGTTCCACACGGGCGACATCGCCGAAGTCGACGCCGAGGGTTTCATCTACATCAAGGACCGCTCGAAGGACATGGTGATCTCGGGCGGCGAGAACGTGTACCCGGCTGAAGTCGAGGATGTGCTGAGCGGACACGCGGGAGTGCGCGAGGTCGGCGTGATCGGGCAGCCTTCGCCCAAGTGGGGCGAGAGCGTCTGTGCCGTGATCGTGCGCGGCGACGGCTGGAAAGGCGACGACGAACTGCTCGTCCAGGAACTCAGGACGCTGGTCCAGGCGCGGCTGGCGCGCTTCAAGCAGCCGAAGACGTATGTCTTCATGAGCGCGCTGCCGCGCAACCCCTCCGGCAAGATCTTGAAGCGCATGCTGCGCGAACAGTTCCCCGGCCCGGCGCCGGAGTGATGCACCACGGTTGTGGTCGTTGCGGCCGCAGGGTGATGGCAAGGTGAGCGTCCCCGCAGATCGTCCGAAGTCACGTTCGCTCGGCCCGTTGCGGGCGCTGGTGCCGTACCTGCGGCCCTACCGCGGCGTACTGGTGCTGGCGCTCCTCGCCCTGCTGGTGGCGGCCGCCGCAATGCTGGCCCTGCCCGTCGCACTGCGCTACCTGATCGACAACGGGATCTCGTCGAAGAGCAGCGACACGATCAACCAGTACTTCGTCGCGTTCCTGGCAGCGGCAGCTGTTTTCGGCGTCTTCGCGGCGCTGCGCTTCTATCTCGTGAGCTGGCTCGGTGAGCGCGTCGTGGCCGACATGCGCTCGAACGTCTACGCCCGCGTCATCCGGATGGACCCGGCATTCTTCGAAGTGACGCGCATCGGCGAGGTGCTGTCGCGACTGACCGCCGACACGACGCTGGTGCAGTCAATCGCCGGCGTCAACCTGTCGATCACGCTGCGCTCCACCCTGTCGCTGCTCGGCAGCCTGGTGATGCTGGGCGTGACGAGCCTCAAGCTCACCGCCATCCTGGTGGTGCTGATCCCGGTCGTCATCGTGCCGCTGATCGTGCTGGGCCGCCGGGTGCGCCGGCTCTCGCGCACGTCGCAGGACCGCATCGCCGACACCAGCAGCATCGCGGACGAGACGCTGAACGCGGTGCAGACGGTGCAGGCGTTCACGCTGGAACAGATCAACACGGAACGGTTCGACGCAGCGGTCGAGGACTCCTTCGGCGCTGCCGTGCGCCGCACCAGGACGCGCTCGACGCTCACGGCTCTCGCCACGATGCTGGTCTTCGGCGCCATCACGCTCGTGCTCTGGATGGGCGCGCATGCTGTCGTGCGCGGTGAAATGACCGGCGGCCAGCTCGGCCAGTTCCTGCTGTATGCCGGTTACGTCGCGATCGCGGCGGCCAGCCTCAGCGAAATGTGGGGTGAAGTGCAGCGTGCTGCGGGCGCCATGGAGCGCCTGCTCGAGCTCGAAAACGCGCAACCCACGATCCAGGCGCCGGCGCAGCCGGTCGCGCTGCCCTTGCCCGGGCGCGGCGAACTCCGCTTCGCGCAGGTAACGTTCCGGTATCCGTCCCGCCCCGAAGCGAAGGCGCTCGACGCATTCGACCTGCAGGTGCGCAACGGCGAGACGGTCGCGTTCGTCGGCCCTTCCGGCGCAGGCAAGAGCACGACCTTCCAGCTGCTGCTGCGATTCTACGATCCGGAGTCGGGACGGGTGCTGATCGACGGCGTGGACCTCTCGCAGGCGGACCCGCTCGAAGTGCGCAGCCGCATCGGCCTGGTGCCGCAGGACACCGTGCTGTTCGCGGCGAGCGCGCGCGAGAACATCCGGTATGGCCGCCCGGGCGCCTCCGATGCGGAAGTGGAAGCAGCCGCCAAGGCAGCCGCAGCCGACGAGTTCCTGCGCAAGCTGCCGGAGGGCTACGACACGTTCCTCGGTGAGCGCGGCTTGCGGCTCTCCGGCGGGCAGCGCCAGCGCATCGCGATCGCCCGCGCCATCCTGCGCGACCCGCCGCTCCTGCTGCTCGACGAAGCGACGAGCGCGCTCGATGCGGAAAGCGAGCGGCTGGTGCAGGCGGCACTCGATCACCTGATGCAGGGTCGCACGACGATCATCATCGCGCACCGGCTCGCGACGGTGCTGCAGGCCGACCGCATCGTCGTCATGGACCATGGACGCATCGTCGCGCAGGGCACGCACGCCGAACTCGTGCGCGCCAACGAACTCTACGCGCGGCTCGCCGCGCTGCAATTCGCGGACGGCACGGGCGAGGGCTGACCCCATGGCGCGCATCGCGATCGGCGGCTTCCAGCACGAGACGAACACTTTTTCGTCGATCTCCGCATCGTTCGCGGACTTCGAAGCACCGGACGCGTGGCCCGGGCTGACGCGTGGCGGCGCCATGCTGGAAGCAGTGACCGGCATCAACCTGCCGGCAGCCGGTTTCCTGCAGGAGGCGCGCTCACTGCACCATGAACTGGTGCCGCTCGCCTGGTGTTCGGCGCAACCGTCCGGGCGCGTGACGCGCGCTGCATACGAGCACATCAGCGCCTTGTTGCTCGAGGACCTGCAGCGTGCCGGCGGGGTCGACGGCGTGTATCTCGACCTGCACGGCGCGATGGTGGCCGAGCACGTCGACGATGCGGACGGCGAAACCTTGCGACGCGTGCGTGCGCTCGTCGGTCCCGGCGTTCCCATCGTTGCGAGTCTCGATTACCACGCCAACGTCTCCACGTTGATGGCGCGAGCCGCCAGCGCACTCGTGTCGTACCGGACCTACCCGCACGTCGACATGGCGGAATGCGGCGCACAGTCTGCGCGCCTGCTGCAGGAACTGCTCGGGCGCCCGCGTCCGGCGTTCGCGCTCGAGCAGCTGGATTTCCTGATGCCGCTCACGTCGCAATCGACGCTGGTCGAGCCGATGAGTTCGCTGATGGACCGGGCCCGCAGGCTGCAGCACGCGCCGCTGCTGTCGGTCTGCCTCATGCCCGGCTTCCCGGCGGCAGACGTTGCCGACTGCGGGCCAAGCGCCTACGCCTGCGGATTCAGCGACGCGGCGGCGCGAGAGGCGGTGGCGGACATTGCCCGCGAAGTGCGGGCCCGCGAGCACGAATTCGCGCTGGAACTGTACTCCATCGAGCAGGCCATCCTGGTGACGACGCGGCATGCGGCGCCGCGCGGCCGGCCACTGATCCTCGCCGACACCCAGGACAACCCCGGCGGGGGCGGCAATGCGGACACCATGAGCCTGATCAAGGCCCTCGTTGCGTCCGGCTCGCGCGACGTGCTCGCCGGCGTGATCTGCGACCCGGAGGCCGCGGCGCGGGCTCACGCGGCAGGTGAGGGCGCGCTGGTCGAGCTGCAGCTCGGGGCACGCGCCGGCACGACCGGCGAGACGCCATTGGCAGCCCGCTACAAGGTGCTCGCCCTCGGCGATGGACGCTTCACCGGCACGGGTCCGTTCTACCGCGGCGGGCGCTTCGAGCTCGGTCCCATGGCCCTGCTCGAGGTCGGCGGCGTGCGCATCGCGGTGGCGAGCCGCAAGCAGCAGGCGGCCGACCAGGCCATGTTCCGTCACCTGCGCGCCGAACCGGCCGAATACGCCGTGCTCGCGCTGAAGAGTTCGGTGCATTTCCGGGCCGACTTCGGCCCGATCGCGAGCCGTATACTCGTGGTCGAGGCGCCTGGCCCGAACGTCGCCGACCCGGCGCAACTGCCCTTCGCCAGGCTGCGGCCCGGCATGCGGACGAGTCCGCGGCGGCGCTGATCGCAGTACACTCGCCCGCGTTGGCATGGGAGACCCTGATGCGCAGAATCCTGGTCGCGATCGACGGTTCGGACACCGCCCTGCGGGCACTCGACTTCGCCGTGCAGCAGGCACGTTACGCGCCGGCGGCGGCGCTGCACGTGCTGAACGTCCAGCCGACGCTGAGCAACTACACCGCGGCTGAAATCTACGTGACTGCGGAGCGCATCCACGAGGTTGCCGCCGAGCGGGCGCGCGCGATACTCGAGGCCGCGGCCGAGCGACTGCGGAACGCCGGCTGCAGTTTCGAGCTGGAGCAGCTGGAAGGCGAGTCGGCCGAGACGATCACACGCCGGGCCGGCGAGCTCGGTTGCGAGTCCATCACCATGGGGACTCACGGCCTCAGTTCGTTCGGCATCCTCTTCATGGGATCCGTGGCGCAGAAGGTCGTGCACCACGCCACGGTGCCGGTGACGCTGGTCAAATAGACCGCGGGCTATTTCACGTAGACGTGGTTCGGCAGCCAGAGCGCGATCCCGGGGAAGATGATGACGAGCGCCAGTCCCACGAGCATGATGAACACGAACGGGACGATCGACCTGTAGATGTCGATCAGCGTGACTTCCTTCGGCGCCATCGCCCGCATCAGGAACAGGTTGTACCCGAACGGCGGCGTGATGTAGGCGATCTGGCAGGTGATCGTGTAGAGGATGCCGTACCAGATCGGATTGAAACCGAGTGCTATGACCAGTGGCACGTAGAGCGGTGCCACGATGATCAGCATCGCGGTGTCGTCGAGAAACGTGCCCATCAGGATGTAGCTGAGCTGCATCAGCACCAGCACCTGCCAGGGCTCGAGGCCCCATTTCTCGAGGAACAGGATCTCGATGGCCTTCACCGCTCCGAGGCCGTCGAAGACCGCGCCGAAGGCGAGCGCCGCCAGGATGATCCACATGAACATGGCGCTCACGGCCAGGCTCTTGCGCAGCGTATCCTCCAGCACCTGCCGTGTGATGCGACCCTTGTACCAGGCCACGAGGGTGGCTGCGAACGCACCGACGGCGGACGACTCCACCATGCTGGTGACGCCCATCACGAACAGCCCGGTCATCGAGAAGACGATGAGCAACGGCAGGATGCCGGCTCTGAGCAGCCGGATCTTCTCCCGCCAGGTGATCTGCTGCCGCTCCGCGAGCGGCAATGGCGGTCCGAGATGCGGCTGCAACTGGCACCGAATCACGATGTACAGGATGAACAGCCCCGCCAGCAGCAGCCCTGGTCCGACTCCGGCCAGCCAGAGCTGGCCCACCGGCTGCCGGGCGATCATGCCGTAGAGCACGAGCACCACGCTGGGCGGGAGCATGATGCCGAGCGAACTGCCGGCCTGGATGACCCCGGTCACCATGATCTTGTCGTAGCCCCGCTTCAGGAGTTCCGGCAACGCGATCGTGGCCCCGATTGCCATGCCTGCCACGCTCAGGCCGTTCATGGCCGAGATCGCCACCATGAGCAGGATCGTGCCGACTGCCAGGCCGCCGCGCATCGGGCCGGTCCAGACGTGGAACATGCGGTACAGGTCGCTCGCGATCCCCGATTCCGACAGCATGTAACCCATGTAGACGAACATGGGCAGCGTCAGCATCGGGTACCAGTTGATCAGCGTGATGGTCGAAGCAAACGGCATCTCGATGGCGCCTTCGCCCCACAGCGCCAGGGCGAAGACCGCGGCCACGAACCCGATGGCGCCGAAGACCCGCTGCCCGGTGAGCAGCAGGAGCATGAACGTCGAAAACATCAGGACGGCGATCGCCTCGTAACTCATGCGATCTCCCGGCCGGTGAACTTCGCGACGTCCTTGAAGAAGATCGAGATCGCCTGCAGCAGCATGAGCACGATTCCCACCGTCATGATGATCTTGATCGGCGCCATCGGCGGGGCCCACGCCGAATAGTTCGTCTGGTTGTACTTGAGCGAGTAGGCGCTGCTCGCGATCCCGCCACGCACCATGATGAGCAGGTAGAAGATCAGGAAGAACGCCGTGATCGAGTCCATGAAAGCCCGGGTCTTCGGCCTCCAGCGCTCGTACAGCACATCCATCCGGACGTGCGCGTCCAGCTGCATGGAGTAGCCTCCGCCCAGGATGTAGTAGGCGGCCATCAGGAACTGCGCCAGCTCGATGATCCAGACGAACGGCACGTTGAAGACGTATCGCGTCAGCGAGGCGAACAGCAGCACGCCCATCATGACCAGCGTGAGGTACATGACGAAGTAGCCGAGGACGCGGTTCACCGCATCGACGTACCGGACGTAGGCCTTGATGACTCTGGGCATGGCAGGAACACTCCCGATCCTCGGCACAGGGCGTCAGCCGTGACTCGACGGCAGGCCGCTCTTCCCCGAGCCCGGCTGCGACGCCCGGGAAAGAGGCCTGCTGTCCGACTCGCGACCCGGACTTCGATCAGGTGTAGCGGTACGGGGGACCGGCCTTCGCCATGAGATCGTTGTAGTCGCGGAAGATCTTGACCACCTTGGCGCAGCGCGGACTGGTCGCGGCGATCTCGTCCCAGAACTTGTGCGCCTCCGCCTCGACGGTCGCCCACTCTGCGGGCGGGATCGTGGTCAGCTTCATCTTCGAGCCCTTGACGCGCAGGTCCGCCTCGCCGGCCCAGTACCAGTGCTGGCGGTAGTAGTGGGAACTGTCGATGCAGAGCTTGAACAGTGTCTGCAGGTGCTCCGGCACCTTCTCCCAGGACTTGGTATTGGCGAAGTAGGAGCCGATCCAGGCGCCGGAGATGGCATTGGTGAGGAAGTATGGCGTCGAGTCCGCCCAGCCCACCGTGTAGTCCTCGGTGATGCCGGACCAGGCGAGGCCGTCGAGTTCGCCTGTCTGGATTGCAACCTGCACGTCGCCCCAGGGCAGAGTGACCGGCACCACGCCGAACCGGGCGAGGAACTTGCCGGCGGTCGGGAAGGTGAAGATCCGCAGGCCCTTCAGGTCCGCCAGCTTCTTGATCGGCTTGACGGTGTTGAAGTTGCAGGGGTCCCAGGAGCCGGAGCTGAGCCAGGTCACGCCCTCGACCTCGTTATAGGCCTCCTGCCAGATCTCGTTCAGGCCGTACTTGTTGAACAGCGCGGGGACATCGAGGCTGTAGCGCGTGGCGAAGGGGAAGTACCCACCGAACACGCGGATGTCGGTCGGCGCGGCGATGGAGTCGTCGTCGCTCTGGACCGCATCGATGGTGCCGGCCTGCATGGCCCGGAACAGCTCGCCGGTGGGGACCAGCTGGTCCGCGAAATACAGTTCAATCACCATTTCGCCGTTTGCGGCCTTGTTGAACGCCTCGATGGAAGGCTTGATGACGTGCTCGGCCAGCGCGGCACCCGCGTAGGTCTGCAACCGCCACTTGATCGTCGTCTTCTTCGAGGTCGCGACCGCCGGTGCGCCCGCCTCGCCCGAGCCCGTTTCCTTCTTGCCGCAAGCGGCAAGCAATGCCGCGGAAGTCGCAGTGGCGGCCAAAGCTGCCTTCGTCAGGAATGTTCTTCGCTGCATCGCGCTCTCCTTCTGGGGATTCAGGTCATCCAAGGCTCATCCCAAGCACTTACGTTCGTCGCAACGGAGGAGGTCTCAACTGCTGTATCGAGCCGGAAGAACCCGGAATGGCGCATCCACCGGATGCGGTCCCGGACTCTGCATGCTGCGGCTGGACCCCCCTGGGCTTGCACTTTGTCTCTGGATGACGGAGGCACCTGCCTTCGTCACCGCGTCGGCCGATTCTGGCACGCATCAGATACGCCCATCAATCGACCGGAGTCAACCGGCTGGCCGGCCCCGGGGTACGGCATGTCGGAATGAGTCCGTTCCCCGTTGGCGTCTTTTACCGCGAAGTTGTGTACGCTGACCGACGGGGTACGTGAACAATCGCGGGCAGGCGCGCCGCAAGACTGGCGCGACGCGCCCCTCATCCAGGGGGTTTGCATGGAACCGAGGCAAGTACGCAGTGCGGCCGACGCACGCGCCATCGTCGAAGAGCGTGGAGTGCAGCACGTCAAGGTCGGCGCCTTCGACATCGACGGCATCATGCGCGGCAAGTACATCTCGCGCGACAAGTTCCTGTCGTCCCTCGACGGGGGCTTCGGCTTCTGCAACGTCGTGCTCGGCTGGGACTGCCAGGACCAGCTCTACGACAACGTGCAGTTCACCGGCTGGCATACGGGATATCCGGACGCTCCCGTCCGGCTCCTGCCGGACACCTGCCGCCAGCTGCCCTTCGAGGATAACGGCCTGTTCTTCCTCGGTGAGTTCTCGCCGCCCGGGGAAGCGGTCTGCCCGCGTGGCTTGCTCAGGCGCGTGCTGGAGCGCGGGCGCGCGCTGGGCTTCGAAGCCTACGTTGGTTTCGAATACGAGTTCTTCGTGTTCGAGGAAACGCCGGAATCGGTGCGCGAGAAACACTACCGCGGCCTGACACCGATGGCGCCCGGCTGGTTCGGCTACTCCGTGATTCGCAACAGCACCGGCAGCGACTTCTACCGCAAGCTGCTCGACGACTGCCGCGACATGGACATGGCCATCGAGGGACTGCACGAGGAGACCGGGCCGGGCGTGATGGAGGCGGCCATCACCGTGGACAAGGCGCTGGCGGCCGCGGACAAGGCCGCCCTGTTCAAGACCTTCGCAAAGGTGATCGCGCAGCAGAACGGCTACATGGCGACTTTCATGGCCAAGTGTTCGAAGGACTGGCCGGGCCAGAGCGGTCACATCCACGTTTCGCTCAAGTCGAAGTCCGGCGATTCGGTCTTCTACGAGGCCGGCAAGCCCCACTCGATGAGCGACGCCATGCGCTGGTTCGTGGGCGGCCAGCAGAAGCTGATGCCGGAACTGCTGGCCATGGTCGCGCCGACGATCAATTCCTACCGGCGGCTGATCCCCGGATTCTGGGCACCGACGGACTCCACCTGGGGCGTCGAGAATCGCACGACGGCGTTGCGCGTCATTCCCGGCAGTCCAAAGTCGCAGCGCGTCGAATACCGCGTTGCCGCGGCGGATGCGAACCCCTACGTGATCCTGTCCGCGGCACTTGCGTCGGGCCTCTGGGGAATCGAGAACAAGGTCGAGCCCGAACCCGTCGTGACCGGCAATGCCTACGACCGGAAGTACCCGGCGCGCCTGGCGCTCCCGCGCACGCTGTGGGATTCGGCGCAGCGACTCAAGGGTTCGAAGATGGCCCGGGACTGGTTCGGCGATGCCTTCGTCGAGCATTTCGCCGCGACGCGCGAGTGGGAGGAGCGCGAGTTCCGCAAGCACATCTCCGACTGGGAGCTGGCCCGGTACTTCGAGATAATTTGAGCCGGGCGACCTGCTTCTTCCCTTGCTGCCGGACTGAATTGTCACCATGACGAACCAACGCACGATCTCCCCTGTCGACGGCCGCGTCTACGTCGAGCGGACGCTCGCGACACCTGTCCAGGTCGAGGCCGCCCTCGAGAACGCGCGCCTGGCGCAACGCGCATGGCGCTCTGTGCCCATGACCGAACGCGCGGCAATCCTCGGTCGTTTCTGCGAAGCGTTCGAGTCCCGTCGGGACGCCATCGCCGAGGAACTGTCGTGGCAGATGGGCCGTCCGATCCGTTATGCACCGAGCGAAGTTCGCGGCACGCTCGAGCGGGCGCGCCACATGATCGCCATCGCGCCGGCAGCGCTGGCCGACATCGACGTCGGCCCGAAGGCAGGCTTCCATCGCTTCCTGCGCCGCGAGCCGCTCGGGGTGGTGTTCACCGTCGCGGCGTGGAACTACCCGTACCTCATCGCCGTGAACAGCGTCGTGCCGGCGCTCATGGCAGGCAACGTCGTCGTGCTCAAGCACTCGGCCCAGACTCCGCTGTGCGCGGAGCGCTTCGAGGAGTGCCTGCGCGAGGCCGGGGTGCCGGAGGGCGTGTTCCAGGCGTTGCACCTGAGCCACGCGGACACGGAGCGCGTCATCCGTGACCCGCGCGTGGATTTCGTGGCGTTCACCGGATCGGTGGCGGGTGGGCACGCCGTGCAGCAGGCGGCGGCCGACCGGTTCATCGGCACCGGGCTCGAACTCGGCGGCTGCGACCCGGCCTACGTGCGCCACGACGCCAACCTGGCCCATGCGATCGAGAACCTGGTCGATGGCGCGTACTTCAACTCCGGGCAATCGTGCTGCGGGATCCAGCGGGTGTACGTGCACGAACGCCTGTACGACGCGTTCGTCGAGGGCTGGGTCGATCTGACGCGCAAGTACGTGCTCGGCAACCCGCTCGACCCGGAGACGACGCTAGGTCCGGTGGTTCGCACCGCGGCAGCCGAGGAGATCCGTCGCCAGGTCGCGGCCAGCGTCGCCGCCGGCGCGCGAGCGGTCATCGACGAAAGGGAGTTCGCAGCGAGCAAGGCGGGTACGCCCTATCTCGCACCGCAGGTACTGGTCGGCGTCGATCACACGATGCCGGTGATGCAGGACGAGATCTTCGGGCCGGTGGCCGGCATCATGAAAGTGAGTTCGGATGCGGACGCGATCCGGCTCATGAACGACACCGCTTTCGGTCTCACCGCGGCTATCTGGACCGCCGACGAAGAGGCGGCCCTTGCGATCGGCGACCAGGTGCAGACGGGAACGTGGTTCATGAACCGTTGCGACTACCTGGACCCGGCGCTGGCCTGGGTCGGCGTCAAGGACTCGGGGCGTGGATGCACGC
Organism: Gammaproteobacteria bacterium; assembly: GCA_029865465.1. Taxonomy (GTDB): domain Bacteria; phylum Pseudomonadota; class Gammaproteobacteria; order Steroidobacterales; family Steroidobacteraceae; genus RPQJ01. The sequence continues at coordinate 3,317 of JAOUGW010000035.1, read as the reverse complement.
TGTCTGCCATCGGGTATGAGCACCTGACGCGGCCGAAGTCTTTCCATCTTCGTGTGCAGATCTAGCATTCAGGCGTTGGCGGTACCGCGCCGTTTCCGGTGTTTCCTTCGGCTCGTGGAAAGGCCGACACGCACTGGTGGCAAGCGACTGATCCGGGGCCTTCCCCTGAGCTTGGAAAGGCAGACACGCGCTCTGGGGAAGGCCCCGGATCAGTCGCTTGTGACACGCGGCGCCTGGGCAAGTCTTCCGCCGAGCCGGAAGATTTGCACGGCGCACGCAGCGCCAACCGGATGCAGCGTCAGGAGCGGCAGCAATAGCGCCCGTAATTCCGCTGCTCCAGTCTGCCGCAGTCGGTGATCGTGGCGGCCACTTTCAGCCTACGTGCGGCGTGCGAGCCTTCGCGCCCTGGCGAAGACTCGCTCAGCCGCGTGCTGTCAGCCGGGAATCGGGGTGTCGTCCGGGTGAGCATGTATGCCTTTGCGAACCCGGGCGACACCCCGATTCCCGGCCTGTAGGCGCCTCCCCTGACAACTACTGACCGCGCGTAAACTACTTCAATCCCGCACGTTGACGACACGGAGCACGAGATGACCACCCTGCGCGGCAACTGGAACTACCCGACCAGCATCAAGTTCGGTGCCGGGCGCATCGTTGAACTGCCCGATCACTGTCGCGCGCTCGGCATGCAGCGGCCGCTGCTCGTCACCGACGCCGGGCTCGCCGCGCACCCGATGGTCGCAAGCGCAGTGCGGCTGTGCCGCGACGCCGGCCTGGGCTGCGAGGTCTTCGCCGACGTGCAGCCGAATCCCGTCGAAGCGAACGTCACCGCGGGCGTCGCGGCCTATAGGGCCGGCCGCCACGACGGCGTGATCGCGTTCGGCGGCGGCAGTGCGCTCGACGCTGCCAAGGCCGTTGCGCTAATGGTCGGTCAATCCAGGCCGATCTGGGATTTCGAGGATCGCGAGGACTGGTTCACGCGCGTCGACGTGGCCGGCATGGCGCCGGTCGTGGCGGTCCCGACGACGTCCGGGACCGGCTCCGAAGTCGGACGCGCGTCGGTCATCACGGACGTGCGGGATCACACCAAGAAGATCATCTTCCACCCGCAGATGCTGCCGGCGATCGTGCTCGAGGATCCCGAACTCACCGTGGGCCTGCCGCCCCGCATCACGGCTGCCGTGGGCATGGACGCGCTGTCGCACAGTCTCGAGGCGTACTGCGCCCCGGGCTACCATCCACTCGCAGAAGGCATCGCTGTCGAGGGCATGCGCCTCGTCAAGGACTACCTGCCGCGCGCCGTGGCCAACGGCGCCGATCTCGAGGCTCGCGCCCACATGCTGATCGCGTCATCGATGGGTGCCACCGCTTTCCAGAAAGGCCTCGGCGCCATGCACAGCCTGAGCCACCCGTGCTCGGCGAACCTCGGCACGCACCACGGGCTCACCAATGCCGTGGTCATGCCATACGTCCTCGAATGGAACCGCGCGGTGCTCGAGGAGCGCATGGTGCGTCTCGCCGCGTGGCTTGGTCTTGCCGACCGATCGTTCACGGGCTTCCTGGCCTGGGTGCTCGAACTGCGCCGCGAGATCGGCATCCCGCACACGCTGGCCGAGATCGGTGTGCGCGCGGAACACGCCCGGCTCTTCGCGCCCCAGGCGCTCAACGACCCCTCGACGGGCGGCAACCCGCTGCCGATGACCGAGCAGGACTTCGAACAACTCTACGGCGCGTGCATCGCCGGCAAGCTGCGCGCCGGCTGACGCAGCTCAACCCCCGAGCACACGCCGTCGCGATACTGCGGGTGGGGCCGGCGGCGGCTCGGCCTGGAACAGCGCTTCGGCCACCGAGGCGGCAGCGAGCTGCGCGGCCTCGTGGTCCGTGAACTCCGTCATCGTCGAGAACAGCGAGCACGTGCCGATCAGGCCCAGACCGTGCAGGTCGGTCACGACGAAGTCGTACGCCCCCGAAGGAAACGCGAGGCGCGTGGTCGAGCCATCCACCCAGATCTTCAGGTCGGCCGGGGCCGGCAGCACCGTCAGGTTCATGAACCACGGCGTCAGCATCACGCCGACCTGGCGCCCCTCGTGCTCGCGGAAGCCCACGGCTTCAATCGCCAGCGTCGGGTTATAGATCGGCATGCCTTTTACCTTGAGCGCCGCGCGCCGGTAAGCGTTCGCAAGATTGTTCACGGCGTCGTCTTCCGACAGCGTTGCGCTGTCGATCACCATGAACTTGCTCTTGCTGGCCGCGCAGTTCGGGCACTCCCAGGTGTCGGGCAACAGCCGGAACGGCGTGCCCGGCGGCGTCTGCGTCTCGTCGTCGCCGAGCGCCGGATCGTAGACCCACCAGCAGATGCCGCATTCGAGCCGCGTGTCGTCGGCGATCTTCGAGCCGTCGCCGCCGTAGCTGCTTTCGAAGGGGCGGCTCATCAATTGAACGCCTGCAGTATTTCGCCGAGACGCCCGGCCGAGTCTTCGAAGTCCTCGCGTGCTGCCAGGACCGAAACCGGCACGCCGCCGATCTCGAGCGTGTCGAGGATCACGTTGCCCATGCCGTTGATGAACTGCACCGCCCAGACGTGCCGCAAGCCCGTCGCAAACACGCGCGAGCTGCCGAATCCGCCGGAGCGGATCACCAGCGGGACCTGCCCGAGCACGGCCGTCAGCACCTGCGCATCGACGTCGGTTAGAGGCAGCAACGTGAAGTTGATGACGTGGTTCTCGGCACCAGGCCGGTAGTCGCTGGAACGCTGCTGCAGTTCGAACAGCAATGCTGGCGCATTCATCGCACCCTTCGGCATCTGCTCCGGCACCTGGATCGCGGCGCGCGGCAGCTCGGTCGCGGCGCGCAGGATCGGCGTGGGCACCGGACCGATCTCGATCCATTCGCCCTGCGCGCCATCCGCCGTGCTGCTTTCGATGCGCCAGATGCCGGTCATCACCGACTCGACCACCCGCCAATAGGCATCGTCCAGGCCGACCTTCGCCCAGACATCGCCTTCGCCGAGGATGTCGGCGATCGTCGCCTTCTCGGCTTCGTCGAGTCCGTGCAGGCTCACGCGGGTGGGCGGAGCGTCCGGCTCGCTCGTGCGGCGCTTGAGGTCAGCGACCACTTCGTTCATGACGGCGCGCGAAGCGGCCGTGAGCTCTTCATCCGCAGGGGTCTGACGTGCCGCGCGCACCAGGCCGGTTGGCATGCCGATCAGGCGCAGCTGCTCGTCGGACTCCGCGGGAGAATCTCCTGGAACCTTCGGATGCCAGACGAGGACGTGTTCGGTCATGCGTTTCCTCCAGCGAGGGGAGCCGGCGCGGCGTCTT
>JAOUGW010000034.1 GCA_029865465.1 Gammaproteobacteria bacterium | reverse complement strand
CGGCTTGCTCTCGGCGAGCTTCTCGGTGGCGCGATGCAACAGGCCGATGTGCGGATCCGCCTTCTGCACGACCTCGCCGTCCATCTCGAGCACCAGGCGCAACACGCCGTGGGCCGCGGGATGCTGCGGGCCGAAATTCATCGTATAGCTGCGGATCTCAGCCATTCTCGGGCGTGTCCTTCAAGGCCGGCTCATAGCGGTGGTCCGAGCGGATCACGCGTGGCACCAGCGTCCGCGGCTCGATACTGACGGGCTCGTACACGACGCGGCCCTTGCCCGGGTCGTAGCGGACTTCCACGTTGCCGGAGAGCGGGAAATCCTTGCGGAACGGATGGCCGATGAAGCCGTAGTCCGTCAGCAGGCGCCGCAGGTCCGGGTGGCCGCGGAAGAGGATGCCGAAGAGGTCGAACGCCTCGCGCTCGAACCAGTCGGCGGCCTTCCAGACTTCGATGACCGAGTCGACCATCGGCGGCTCGCCAGGTTCGCACCACGTGCGCAGGCGCAGGCGGCGATTGTGCCTGACGCTCAGCAGGTGATAGACGACGGCAAAACGCTTCTCCGCGCCGTCGCCCTCGCCCTCGCCCTCGCCTGCCGGGCGTGCGCGAGCCGGGGTCTGCACGTCACGGCCGCGACTGAAGCCACGGAACGTCGCCGTGTCGGTGTTCCATTCGTCCCGGCCGTAGGACACGTAGTCGACGCCGCACAGGTCGATGAGTTGCTCGAAGCTCCAGCCGGCCTCGTCTCGCAGCGCCTGGCACACCGCGAGCAGCGCAGCTGGCGCGACTTCGAACGTCAGCTCGCCGCAACGCGAATCCACGCGCGCAACCTGCCCGGCGAAGCGGCCCGAGATCGTCTCGGCGAGTTGTTCCAACGCCTGGTTCATGAATCTGCTCGACCGTGCTCAGCGCGCAATCGTCTGCGTGCGGTGGATCTTCTTCTGCAGCTGGATGAGGCCGTAGATCAGGGCCTCGGCGGACGGCGGACAACCCGGCACGTACACGTCGACGGGCACGATCCGGTCGCAACCGCGGACCACGGCATACGAATAATGGTAATAGCCGCCGCCGTTCGCGCACGAGCCCATCGAGATGACCCAGCGCGGCTCGGGCATCTGGTCGTAGACCTTGCGCAGGGCCGGCGCCATCTTGTTGACCAGCGTGCCGGCCACGATCATCACGTCGGACTGGCGCGGGCTCGGGCGGAAGACGATGCCGAACCGGTCGAGATCGTAACGGGCGGCACCCGCGTGCATCATTTCGACGGCGCAGCAGGCGAGGCCGAACGTCATCGGCCACATCGACCCGGTGCGCGCCCAGTTCATGAGCGCATCCACCGAGGTGGTGAACACGCCTCGGTCCGGTGCGTCGCTGGTACTCGGTGCCTCTAGTCCCATTCGAGCGCCCCTTTCTTCCACTCGTAGACGAAGCCGACCACGAGCACCAGCAGGAACACGCCCATCGCGGCGAGCGCGACGATGCCGATCGAGTCGAGCGCGACGGCCCACGGGAACAGGAAGGCGATTTCGAGATCGAACACGATGAAGAGGATGGCGACGAGGTAATAGCGCACGTCGAACTTCATGCGCGAGTCCTCGAATGCCTCGAAGCCGCACTCGTAGGGCGAGAGCTTCGCCGCGTCGGGCCGGCTGGGCGCGAAGAGATAGCCGAGCACGAGCAGGAGGACGCCGAGAGCGCCTGCAACCGCGAGAAAGATCAGGATCGGCAGGTATTGCGCGAGCATGTCGAGGGGCAGTCTCGAAGCGGGTTCGACTAGCCCGCGATTCTAACAGCACGGATTGCAGTGCAGTAAGAGCGCGCATGAAAAAGGCGAGCCTCGGCTCGCCTCGTTCGTCCTGGTGCGGATGGAGAGACTCGAACTCTCACGCCTTTCGGCACTAACCCCTCAAGCTAGCGTGTCTACCAATTCCACCACATCCGCGTCGTCGTCCAGTTCGTCCCCGCCTCAGTTGCCGGCCGGCGCTTGCGACGGTGGCGGAGTCTGCTGTGCGGGAGCAGGCTCGGTGCCCATGGCCGGAGCGGGCGTGCTCGCGGCCGGCGCCGACGGCAGCACTGGCAGCTGAGCGGGCGTGGTCAGGGGTGCCGGCGCTTCCTGCGTGACGGTGTCGACGACGCTGGTCGCCTCCTTGCGCTGGCTGAACAGGTACGTCAGGCCCAGGCTCGTCAGGAAGAACATCGTGGCAAGGACCGCGGTGGTTCGCGACAGGAACGAGGCGGAGCCCCGCGCGCCGAACACGGTGCCCGAGGCACCTGCGCCGAAACCGGCGCCGGCATCCGCGCCCTTGCCGCGCTGAAGCAGCACGATGCCGATGATGGCAACCGCCAGCAGCACGTGGAACAGGACAGCGGAGATCTGCAGCCAATTCATCGCAAAGAAACCTTATGCTTATGCCTGCGGGCGACGACGCTTCGCCGTCAACCTGCGCCAGCGCAGATCCGTGCGAACTCATCCGCCTTGAGCGACGCGCCGCCGACGAGTCCGCCGTCGATATCGGGCATCGCAAACAGTTCCTGGGCGTTGGAAGCCTTGACGCTCCCGCCGTACAGGATCCTGACCGATCCGCCTATTGTACCATCCAGTTCCGCAACCTTGGCACGAATCATCGCGTGCACTTCCTGGGCCTGCTCCGGCGAAGCCGTACGGCCGGTACCGATCGCCCAGACCGGTTCGTAGGCGATCACCGCCTTGGCAAGCGCCTGCACCCCGCTCACCGCCAGCACGGCCTCGAGCTGGCGGGAGACGACGCTGGTCGTCTGGTCACCCTCGCGCTCCTCGAGGGTTTCGCCCACGCACAGCACCGGCACCAGCCCGTGGCCCTGGGCCGCCACGAATTTCCGCGCGACGAGCGCATCGCGCTCCCCGAACAGCTGGCGACGCTCCGAGTGGCCCACCAGGACGTAGCGGCAGCCGACGTCCTTCAGCATCGCGGCGGACACCTCGCCCGTGAAGGCGCCCTGCGACTCCGCGCAGACCGACTGGGCGCCGAGCGCCACGCCGGAATCCTTCAGCAGGCGACCGGTTTCCATCAGGTACGGGAACGGCGGGCACAACAGGATTTCGGCACGCTTTCCCGGCTGCAGCAGATCGAGCAAACCGCTGACGAGGCTCGCGTTTTCCGCACGCGACCCGTGCATTTTCCAGTTGCCCGCGACGAGCGGCTTACGCATGGCTGACTACCCCTGAATGGTGTGAGCGAGCCCGGCCCAAGGGGCCGGCCGCGAAAGGCGCGCGATCTTAGCGGCGGGTCCGGGTTAAAGCAATGCGGAACGGCCACCGCTCAGACGGCCGTACGCACGACCTCCGCGAGTTCCTTCGCGTATCGGGACGCGACCGCTTCTTCCTCGGCCTCGATCATGACGCGGATCACCGGCTCCGTACCGGACGCCCGCAGCACCACCCGCCCCGACGAACCGAGGCCCTGCTCGACGCGCCTGACGGCGTCCTGGATGGCCGGTGACTGCGACGGATCGATGCGCTCCCTGACGCGGACGTTGATCATCACCTGCGGGAACTTCGGCATGCCCGCAACGAGTTCGGCGAGCGGCAGCCCCGTTCGCTTCATCACGGCGAGCACCTCCAGGGCGCTGATCAGGCCGTCGCCCGTGGTCGTGCGATCGAGGCACAGCAAGTGACCGGACGTTTCGCCGCCGAGCACGCCACCGTGCGCCTTGAGCATGGCCAGCACGTAGCGGTCGCCGACCTGCGCACGCAGGAATTCCACGCCCTCGGCCCGCAGCTTCTGCTCGAGTCCCAGGTTGCTCATCACCGTGCCGACCACCGGCCCCTGCAACGTGCCGGCGCGCTTGCGATCCGAGGCGATGACGTACAGCAGTTGATCGCCGTCCGCGATGCGGCCGAGATGATCGACCATCACCAGCCGGTCGCCGTCACCGTCGAGCGCGATGCCGACGTCCGCGTGCACACCCGAAACCGTCGCCTGGATCAGCTCGGGCGACGTGGAACCGCAGCGCAGGTTGATGTTGCGGCCGTTCGGCGAGCAGCCGAGCGGGATGATCTCGGCGCCGAGATCGGTGAGCACCCGCGGCGCCACCTTGTAGGCCGCCCCGTTCGCGCAGTCGATGACGACTTTCAGTCCCGACAGGTCGGTGCCCTTCGGCAGCACCGACATGCAGAACTCCTGGTACGCGACGCGCGACTTGTCGACGCGCGTTGCCTTGCCGAGATGGATCGACTCGCGCGTGAGGGCCGGACTGTCGAGGTAGGCCTCGATCTGTTCCTCGAGTTCGTCGGACAGCTTGCTGCCATGCTCGTCGAAGAACTTGATGCCGTTGTCCTCGTACGGATTGTGCGAGGCGCTGATGACCACGCCGAACTTGCAACCGGACTTCTGCGCCAGGTACGCGATGCCGGGCGTCGGCAACGGACCGATCAGGCTCACGTCGACGCCGGCGGCGACGAAGCCCGCCTCGAGCGCGGCTTCGAACATGTAGCCCGACAGGCGCGTGTCCTTGCCGACGAGTGCGGTGCCGCCATCCGGTGCGAGCACGCGGGCCGCCGCGCTCGCGAGTCGCAGCGCGAACTCGACCGTCATCGGTTCCTGGCCGACCCGGCCGCGCACGCCATCGGTGCCGAAATACTTCCTGGCCATCTGTTGCTCGCTCCTCTGCGGGACGGCTCCCCGCCGCTCGCGCCACCGTGCTTACGTTCGTTCCGCTGCTTCGCCCAGCGCTACCGCCACCTTGACTGCATCGACCGTGGCGGCGACGTCGTGCGCACGGATGATCGCCGCCCCCGCCTGCACCGCAAACGCGGCGGCGACGGCGCTGCCGACCAGCCGCTCCGAGGCTGGCCGGCCCGTCATGATACCGATGACCCCCTTGCGCGAAACGCCGATCAGCACCGGATAGCCCAGACCCGTGAACGCACTCTGGTTTCGCAGCAGTTCGACGTTGTGCCGGTACGTCTTGCCGAACCCGATGCCGGGGTCGATGCAGATCGAATCGCTGCGGATGCCTGCCTCCAGGCAGGCGTTGGCGCGCGCCAGGAGAAAGCCACGGACCTCGGCGACGACGTCGTCGTAGCGCGGATCGGCCTGCATCGTTGCAGGCTCGCCCTGCATGTGCATGACGCAGACGGCGGCGTCCTGCGCCGCTGCAGCCGCCAATGCCCCCGGCACGCGCAACGCGCGGATGTCGTTCACGAGGTGCGCACCGGCACGCAGGGCGGCCGTGATCACCTCTGGTTTGCTGGTGTCGACCGAGAGCAGGACGTCGGCACGGGCCGCAAGGGCTTCGATCACCGGCACTACGCGGTCGACTTCCAGTTGCACGGCAACTGCCGCCGCGCCCGGCCGCGTCGACTCGCCGCCGACGTCGATGATGGCGGCGCCCTCCTCGACCATGCGCAGTCCGGCCGCGATCGCCGCCTGCCGTTCGAAGTGCAGGCCGCCGTCCGAGAACGAGTCCGGCGTGACGTTGAGGATGCCCATGACAGCGGGGACGTCGAGGGAGAGCGATCGGTCGCGGCAGCGGAGCAACATCGGGAAGGGGTTAGGGGTTAGGGGATGGGGGTTAGGGATTAGTGAAAGCAGTCCGTCGATCCATCCGGTGCCGTTGCCGCAATTGTGTTCCCCGAAAAGGAAAGGGCGGCAATGCCGCCCTTCCGACTAACCCCCAACCCCCATCCCCTAACCCCTCGGCTAGTGTTGCGGGGCGGGTCGTCCGGACGGCGCATCGCCTTCGCCGCGCGTCGGCCGCGGACGGACGTCGGCCGGCGAGTCCGGGTGGGGATCTTCCCAGTCGGCCGGCGGCTTCGGCTCGTGGCCCTGCATGATGTCGGCGATCTGCGAATCGTCGATCGTCTCGTACTTGATCAGCGCCTCCGCCATCTTGTGCAGTTTCTCGATGTCGCGCTCAAGAATGCTCCTGGCACGCTGGAAGTTGGAGTCGATGAGGACGCGGATCTCCTCGTCGATCACGTGCGCCGTGACGTCGGACACCTGCTTGTGCTGGGTCACACTGCGACCGAGGAACACTTCGCCCTCGTCTTCCGCATACGTCTGCGGACCGAGCTTGTCCGAGAGGCCCCATTTCGTGACCATGCTGCGGGCGATCTCGGTCGCGCGTTCGATGTCGTTCGAAGCTCCCGTGGTCACGTATTCTGGCCCGAAGACGATTTCCTCGGCGACGCGGCCGCCGAACAGCGTTGCGATACGGCTCTCGAGCCGGCGCTTGCTCGTGCTGTAGCGATCGGCCTCCGGCAGGAACATCGTGATGCCCAGCGCGCGCCCGCGCGGGATGATCGAGACCTTGTACACCGGGTCGTGGTCGGGGACGCTGAGGCCCACGATCGCATGCCCGGCTTCGTGGTACGCGGTGAGCCTCTTCTCGTTGTCGTCCATGACCATCGACTTGCGCTCGGCGCCCATCATGATCTTGTCCTTGGCGCGCTCGAACTCTTCCATCGTCACGGTCCGGCGGTTCGCGCGTGCCGCGAACAACGCCGCCTCGTTCACGAGATTGGCGAGATCGGCGCCCGAGAAGCCAGGCGTGCCGCGGGCGATGATCGATGGCTTGACGTCCTCGGCCAGCGGCAACTTGCGCATGTGAACCTTGAGGATCTGCTCACGGCCGCGCACGTCCGGCAACGGCACGACCACCTGGCGGTCGAAGCGGCCCGGGCGCAGCAACGCCGGGTCGAGCACGTCGGGACGGTTGGTGGCCGCGATGACGATGACGCCTTCGTTGCCTTCGAAGCCGTCCATCTCGACCAGCAACTGGTTCAGCGTCTGCTCGCGCTCGTCGTGCCCACCGCCGAGACCGGCGCCGCGATGGCGGCCGACCGCGTCGATTTCGTCGATGAAGATGATGCACGGCGCCTGCTTCTTGGCCTGCTCGAACATGTCGCGCACGCGGGACGCGCCCACGCCGACGAACATCTCGACGAAATCCGAACCGGAAATGGTGAAGAACGGCACCTTCGCTTCGCCGGCGATCGCCTTGGCCAGCAGCGTCTTGCCGGTGCCAGGCGAACCGACCATCAGCACGCCCCGCGGGATCTTGCCGCCGAGGCGCTGGAACTTGCCCGGGTCCTTGAGGAAGTCGACGATCTCGGAGACCTCTTCCTTGGCTTCGTCGACGCCCGCGACGTCCGCGAACGTGACCGTGACCTGGTCTTCATTGAGCAGCCGCGCCCTGCTCTTGCCGAACGACATGGCGCCGCGGCCGCCCGCCCCGCCCTGCATCTGGCGCATGAAGTACACCCAGACGCCGATCAGCAGCAGGATCGGGAACGACGAGACGAACAACTGCATCAGGAACGACTGGCGTTCCGGCGGCGCGGCGCTGAAGGTGACGCCGCTCTGCTGCAGCGTGCCGATCAACGCCGAGTTGTCGGTTTCCGGGTTATAGACCACGAATTGCTCGCCACTGGAGCGGAGCCCGCTGATCTTGTCGCCGGTGAAGGTGACTTGCGAAACGGTACCGTCCTTGACGTGGGTCAGGAACGTCGAATACGGCATCTCCTGCACGGCGTGCCCGCGCGAGCTGAAATTGCTCACCACCGTGGCGAGCACCACGGCGATCACGACCCACAAGACGACATTCTTGGCCAAATCGTTCACTTCCTGACCTCGGATCAGCCGGATCTGCCGCGCGCATCGTGCGCGCGCTTACGGCCGAATTGACACTACACCAATCGATACCCGCGTGCCAGAACGTAGACCTCGGCACTGCGCGCTCGCGATGCTTTCGGCTTGCGCAACTTCACGGATTCAAAGCGTTCCCGCAGCTGCGAAACGAGCGGCTGGAATCCCCGGCCCTGGAAGACCTTGGCGAGGAAATCGCCACCGGGACGCAGCGTCCGACCGGCGAAATCGACTGCAAGTTCCACCAGCTGCAGCGACCGGTCGTGGTCCACGTCCGCAATGCCCATCATGTTTGGGGCTATGTCGGACATGACAAGGTCGACTTTGGCCGGGCCCACCATGGCGAACAGTTGCTCGAGCACGGCGTCGTCATTGAAGTCGCCCTGCAGGAATTCCACCCCCGGGATGGCCGGCATGTCGAGGATGTCCATGGCGATGATCCGACCTCTGCCGTCCAGCAACCGCTTCGCGTACTGGCTCCAGCTGCCGGGCGCCGCGCCCAGATCGAGGATGGTCATGCCTGGCCGCAGTATCCGGTCGGATTTCTGGATCTCGTCGAGCTTGTAGACCGCCCGCGAACGCCAGCCCTCGTCCCGGGCCCTTTTCACGTAAGGGTCGGATTCGTGCTCGGCGAGCCACGCGGCGGAGGATTTGGTGCGCTTTGCCAAGGGGATAGGGGATGGGGGTTAGGGGATAGTCGGAAGTGCACTTTCTGCGCCGGATACTGGTGTCGATTCCCGGCCGGACAATGTCAAATTAGTGCGAAACAGGTGCCGGTCAAGGATGATAGCCGCCCCCGGGGCCGCACCGCTGCGGCTCGACTATCCCCCAACCCCCATCCCCTGACCCCTTCCCATGCTGTCCGACACCCAACGCAAATACCTCCGCCGCCTCGGCCACGACCTGGACCCGGTAGTCCTGATCGGTGTGTCCGGGCTCGGCCCGAACCTGGTGGCGGAAATGGACGGGGCGCTGGGGCACCATGAACTGGTCAAGGTGAGGGCACGGGTGGGCGATCGCGCAACGCGGGACGGCGTGCTGGCCGAGCTGGCAGCCTCGACGCGCTCGGAAATCGTCCAGCGCATCGGCCACGTGGCACTGTTTTACCGGGCCAATCCCGAAAAGACGAAGATCCTCCTGCCGGACGCGTAACACCGCTGTCAGGCAGTCTGGGGCCGCGGATCCCTGCACGCCATCGAAGTTCCAGATCGCGCCGATCGACGGCGCGAAAGATCCCTACTCGTAGCGAACAATCACGATTTCGTACGAGCGGGTGCCGCCCGGCACCGCGACATGGACCTCGTCCCCGGCTGTCTTGCCGACCAGTGCACGCGCAATCGGCGACGTGATCGAGATCAGGTTGCGGCGGATGTCGGCTTCCTGCTCGCCGACGATCTGGTAGACGACTTCCTCGCCGGTGCTCGTCTCGAGGTGCACGGTGGCGCCGAAAACCACCCTTTCGGTCTTCGGCAGGCTCGAGACGTCGATGATGTGCGAGTGGGACAACTCGTGCTCGAGTTCGTTGATCCGGCCTTCGCAGAAACTCTGCTGCTCGCGAGCCGCGTGGTATTCCGCGTTCTCGCTGAGGTCGCCATGGGCACGCGCCTCCGCGATGGCCTGTATGATACGCGGCCGCTCGACCTGCTTGAGCCGCTTGAGTTCCTCCCGAAGACGCTCCGCGCCCTTGGAAGTCATGGGCTTACGCGTCATATCCAAACTTCCTTGTGAAGATCCTGCAGGCGGTTCACCTCGACGTCCTGAAGGTGGTCGATGGCCTCGCAGGTGGCCAGCGCGCCCGCCAGCGTGGTGTAGTAGGTCACCTTGCGGGCCACGGCCTCGCGCCGGATCGAGTTGGACTCGCGCACGGCCTGCTTGCCCTCGGTCGTGTTCACGATGAGGCTGAACTCGTCGTTCTTGATCATGTCGACGATGTGGGGCCGGCCCTCGCGGACCTTGTTGGCGCGCCGGCATTCGACGCCGTTCGCTTCCAGCGCGTCGGCCGTGCCCTGGGTCGCAACGATCTCGAAACCCTGGGCGCGCAGGCGCTTGCCAAGTTCGATGGCCCCCGGCTTGTCGCGCTCACGCACGCTGATCAGGCAGACGCCGCGCGTGGGCAGCGTCACGCCCGAGGCGGCCTGGGCCTTGGCGTAGGCCTCGCCGAAACTGCGGCCGGTGCCCATGACCTCGCCCGTCGACTTCATTTCCGGACCCAGGATGGGGTCGGCGTCCGGGAACTTGCCGAACGGAAACACCGCTTCCTTGACCGAGAAGTACTTCGGGACGCGCTCACGCGTCAGGTTGAGCTCGACCAGCGTGCGCCCGGTCATGACGCGCGCGCCCGCCTTCGCCATTGCCACACCGGTCGCCTTCGAGACGAAAGGTGCCGTGCGCGACGCGCGGGGGTTCACTTCGAGCACGTAGACCACGCCGTTCTGGATGGCGAACTGGACGTTCATCAGGCCGATGACGTTGAGCGCGAGCGCCAGGCGGCGCGTCTGCTCGCGGATCGTATCCTGCAGCTCCTTGCTCAGGCTGCTTGGCGGCAGCGAGCAACCGGAGTCGCCCGAGTGCACGCCGGCCTGCTCGATGTGCTCCATGATGCCGCCGACGTAGACGTCCTTGCCGTCGCAGATCGCGTCGACGTCGACTTCGATCGCAAGGTCGAGGAAGCGGTCGAGCAGCACCGGGCTGTCGTGCGACACCTGCACCGCCGTGTTCATGTAGACGCGAAGGTCGTCTTCGCTGAACACGACTTCCATGGCCCGGCCGCCGAGCACGTAGCTCGGGCGCACGACCAGCGGGAAGCCGACTTCGGTCGCCAGGCGCACGGCTTCGTCCTCGGTGCGGGCCGTACGATTCGGCGGCTGGCGCAGCTTCAGCCTGGTGACGAGTTGCTGGAAGCGCTCGCGGTCTTCCGCGACGTCGATCGAGTCGGGACTCGTGCCGATGATCGGCACGCCCGCCGCTTCCAGCGCCTTTGCCAGCTTGAGCGGCGTCTGGCCGCCGTACTGCACGATCACGCCGAACGGCTGCTCGACGTGCATGATCTCCATGACGTCTTCGAGCGTGAGCGGCTCGAAATAGAGGCGGTCGGACGTGTCGTAGTCGGTCGAGACCGTCTCCGGGTTGCAGTTGACCATGATGGTCTCGAATCCGTCCTCGCGCAGCGCGAGCGCCGCATGCACGCAGCAGTAGTCGAACTCGATCCCCTGGCCGATACGGTTGGGGCCGCCGCCCAGGATCACGATCTTGCGCCTGGTCGTGGGCCTGGATTCGCACTCGTCCTCGTACGTGGAATACATGTACGCCGTGGAGGTCGCGAATTCGGCGGCGCAGGTGTCGACGCGCTTGAAGACGGGCCGGACGCCCAGTGCGCGACGGTGCCCGCTCACGTCCGCCTCGGGGACTCCGATCAGCCTGGCGATGCGGCTGTCGGCGAAGCCCTTGCGCTTCAGCGCGCGCACGCGGGGCTGATCGAGCGCCGGCTTGCCGCCCGCCGCGATCGCACGCTCTTCGCTGACGATGTCCTCGAGTTGCGCGAGGAACCACGGATCGATGCGCGAAGCCTTGTGGACTTCGGCCAGCGTCAGCCCGGCGCGGAACGCGTCGCCGACGTAGCGCAGGCGGTCCGGGCCCGGCATGCGCAATTCCTCGAGCAGCGCATTGCGTGCGTCGTCGTCGACCAGTGGCAGCGACGCGATCGGCGTCAGGCCGTCGATGCCGGTCTCGAGGCCACGCAGCGCCTTCTGCAACGACTCCTGGAAGGTGCGGCCCATCGCCATCACCTCGCCCACCGACTTCATCTGCGTCGTCAGCCGCTGGTTGGCGCCCGGGAACTTCTCGAACGTGAACCGCGGGATCTTGGTGACCACGTAATCGATCGTCGGCTCGAACGACGCGGGCGTGGCGCCGCCCGTGATGTCGTTGCGCAGCTCGTCGAGCGTGTAGCCGATGGCCAGCTTCGCCGCGACCTTGGCGATCGGGAAGCCGGTGGCCTTCGACGCGAGCGCCGACGAGCGCGATACACGCGGGTTCATCTCGATGACGAGCAGGCGACCGTCGGTGGGGCTGATGGCGAACTGCACGTTCGAGCCGCCGCATTCCACGCCGATCTTGCGCAGGACCGCGATCGACGCGTCGCGCATCAGCTGGTATTCCTTGTCCGTCAGCGTCTGCGCCGGCGCGACGGTGATCGAATCACCCGTGTGCACGCCCATCGGATCGAGGTTCTCGATGGCGCAGACGATGATGCAGTTGTCCGCCTTGTCGCGGACCACTTCCATCTCGAATTCCTTCCACCCGATCACCGATTCCTCGAGCAGCACTTCGCTGGTCGGGGACGCGTCGAGCCCGCGTGCGACGATCTGCTCGAACTCCTCGCGGTTGTACGCGATGCCGCCGCCGCTGCCGCCGAGCGTGAACGAGGGGCGGATGACGGTCGGGAAGCCGATCTCGGCCTGGATCGCGAGCGCTTCCTCCAGGCTGTGCGCGACGCGCGAGCGCGGGCAATCGAGGCCGATGTCGCGCATGGCGTTGCGGAACAGCTCGCGGTCCTCGGCCATGTCGATCGCTTCGCGCGAGGCGGCGATCAGTTCGACGTCGTACTTTTCCAGCACGCCTTCGCGGACGAGATCGAGCGCGCAGTTGAGCGCCGTCTGGCCGCCCATCGTGGGCAGCAGCGCGCTGGGACGCTCCTTTTCGATGATGCGGGCCACCGTGCGCCAGTGGATGGGCTCGATGTAGATCGAGTCGGCCATCTCGGGGTCGGTCATGATCGTCGCGGGGTTCGAGTTGACGAGAATGACGCGGTACCCCTCCTCCCGCAGCGCCTTGCACGCCTGGGCGCCGGAGTAATCGAACTCGCACGCCTGGCCGATGACGATCGGGCCGGCGCCGATGATCAGGATGCTGTCGAGGTCTGTGCGCTTGGGCATGCGGGCGGGAACTCCTGCGATCAGACCGTCCTGCGTAGCGGCGTGGTGTCCGCCCTGCGCAGCATCGATTCGACGAATCGCCCAAACAGCGGCGCGAGGTCGCGCGGACCCGGGCTGGCTTCGGGGTGCCCCTGGAAACTGAACGCCGGAACATCGACGCAGGCGATGCCCTGCAGCGAGCCGTCGAACAGGGACTTGTGGGTGACTCTTGCGTTCGGAGGCAGCGTGGTCTCGTCGACGGCGAAGCCGTGGTTCTGGGAGGTGATCAGCACGCGACCCGTCTCGATTTCGAGCACCGGGTGGTTCGCTCCGTGGTGGCCGAATTTCATCTTGACCGTCTTCGCACCCAGCGCGAGGCCCAGGATCTGGTGCCCGAGGCAGATGCCGAAGATCGGCGTGCCGCTGGCGAGGAATGCGCGCGTGGCGTCGATCGCATAGCTGCACGGCTCGGGGTCGCCCGGACCGTTCGAGAGGAATACGCCATCCGGCGCGAGCGCCATGACGTCCGCGGCCGAGGTCTGCGCCGGGACGACGGTCATGCGGCAGCCGTGGTCTGAGAGCAGGCGCAGGATGTTGCGCTTGATGCCGAAGTCATAGGCCACGACGTGCAGGCGCTGGCCCGCCCGGCGACCCGGGCCCTGTTCCAGCGACCAGTTCGTGCCCTCGTTCCACTGGTAGGGCCGGTCGGTGCAGACGACCTTGGCGAGGTCCATGCCCTTCAGGCCCGGGAAGCGGCGTGCCGCCTCGATCGCGAGGTCGGGGCGCAGTGCGGCGTCGCCGCTCGCGATGCAGCCGGCCTGCGCGCCCTTCTCGCGCAGGATGCGCGTCAGCTTGCGGGTGTCGATCTCGGCGACGGCAACCGTGTTCCGTCGGCGCAGGAACTCCGGCAAGGATTCGGTGGCGCGCCAGCTCGAGTGCAGCAACGGCAGGTCGCGGATCACGAGACCCGCGGCGTGGACGAGGCTCGACTCGTGGTCGTCGGGGTTGGTGCCGGTGTTGCCGATGTGCGGGTACGTCAGGGTGACGATCTGCCGGCAATACGACGGGTCGGTCAGGATTTCCTGGTACCCCGTCATGGCGGTGTTGAACACCACCTCGCCGGTCGACGTGCCGGCGGCGCCGACGGAAACGCCGCGAAACACTGTGCCGTCCTCGAGAGCCAAGACAGCGGGTGTCGTCACGGGATACCTCCGGCGCAGCGATCAGGTACTAGCGCGTGCGACCACCACCGGGGTTGAGCTGTGCTCACTCCGGCGAAGATTTGTCTCACGGGCTAAGTAAGAGATTCTACGCGAGCGTCCCGGGTTGTGCCACGCGCTCTTTGGCGCGGTCAAAGACCGAGAACGTCAGCCATCGAGTACAGGCCCGGCGGACGCCCGACGACCCAGCGAGCGGCCACCAGCGCGCCGCGGGCAAAGCCCGAACGGTCCTGCGCGTGATGCGCAAGCTCGACGGTCTCGCCGGGACCGGCAAAGATCAGGCGGTGATCGCCGACGATGTCCCCGCCGCGCACCACGCTGAACCCGATCTTGCCGACCTCGCGAGCGCCGGTAGTGCCGTGCCGCGCGTATTCGGCGACCGAGTCCAGTTCGACGCCCCGGCCCATGGCAGCGGCCCGCCCGAGACCCAGCGCAGTCCCGCTCGGTGCGTCGACCTTGTTGCGATGGTGTGCTTCGAAGATCTCGGCGTCGTACTGCTCCGCCTTGAGCGCCCGCGCCGCGAGTTCCGCCAGCTTGAACAGCACGTTGACGCCCAGGCTCATGTTGGGCGCGAGTACGACCGGCAACCCGCGCGCGACCTGCTCGAGTTCGGCGAGCTGCGCGCCGTCGTGGCCGGTCGTGCCGATCACCATCGGCACGCCAAGTTCGCGACACAGCGCGGCGTTGCGGATCGAGGCCGCGGCCAGCGTGAAATCGATGGCGACACCGGCCCCGGCCAGGGCACGCCGCGGGTCGTCGGTGATCGCGATGGCAAGCGGTGCCGATCCCGCGAACGAGCCCGCATCCTGGCCGATCGAATCGTCGCCACGTGCGACCAGCGCGCCGCTCAGGCGCAGGCCGCTCGAGTCGCCCGCGACCAGCGGGATGATGCTCCGGCCCATCCGGCCCGAGGCCCCTAACATCGCGACGCTGAGCGGAACGGCCATGGGGGTGTCACTCGCCGAGGCTGGTAAAGAAGCGCTTCACGCCGTCGACCCAGGATTCCTCGCGCGGATGATGGTGCCTGCTGTCGGCGCGCAACGAATCGTCGAACTTCAGCAGCAGGTCTTTCTGCTCGCGCGTGAGGTGCACTGGCGTTTCCACGACGACGCGACAGAACAGGTCGCCCGTGGTTCCGCCGCGCACGGGCTTGATGCCCTTTTCACGCAGGCGGAACACGCGACCCGACTGCGTCTCGGCCGGAACCTTGATCGTGACGTCGCCGTCGAGCGTCGGCACCTCGATGCTGCCGCCGAGCGTCGCCGTCTTGAAACTGATCGGCACTTCGCAC
The DNA here is from genome assembly GCA_029865465.1 of Gammaproteobacteria bacterium. Lineage (GTDB taxonomy): Bacteria > Pseudomonadota > Gammaproteobacteria > Steroidobacterales > Steroidobacteraceae > RPQJ01. The sequence goes on along the minus strand of JAOUGW010000034.1, from coordinate 3,527 downwards.
GAGAGATGCGCGCCGTCGCGCTCGAAGATCGCGTGGTCGCGGACACGGACCTCGACGTAGAGATCGCCCGACGGACCGCCGTTGCGCCCCGCCTCGCCTTCGCCGCTCAACCGGATGCGGTCGCCGGTATCGACGCCGGCCGGTACCTTGACGGCGAGCGTCTTCTGCTTGCGCGTGCGGCCCTGCCCGCGGCACTTGCCGCAGGGATCGCTCACGACCTGGCCGCGGCCCTGACAGCGCGGGCAGGTCTGCTGCACGGTGAAGAAGCCCTGCTGCATGCGCACCTGGCCCTGGCCATGGCACGTCTCGCAGGCAACGGGTTTCGCGCCCTTGGCCGAGCCCGAGCCCTTGCAGTCTTCGCATTCGCCGAGTGTCGCGAAATCGAGATTGACGGTGTCGCCGAACACGGCCTGCTCGAGGTCGAGCTCGAGTTCGTAGCGCAGGTCCGCACCGCGGAACACCTGCGAACGTCCACGGCGACCGCCGCCGAAGATGTCGCCGAACACGTCGCCGAAGATGTCACCGAACGCGTCACGTGGATCGAAACCCTGCCCACCATGACCTCCGCGCGCGGCGGCATCGACGCCCGCGTGCCCGAACTGGTCGTAGGCCGCGCGCTTCTGCGCGTCCGAGAGCACTTCGTAGGCCTCCTTGGCCTCCTTGAACTTCTCCTCGGTCTCGTGATCGTGCTGGTTGCGGTCCGGGTGCAGCTTCATCGCCAGACGGCGATAGGCCTTCTTGATCTCGGCCTCCGTCGCCGACCGGGTCAGTTCCAGCACCTGGTAATAATCGCGCTTCGCCATCCGCTTCGGCTCGCCGTAACGCAGTTGATTCAATGCAGAAACGCCGCGGGGTTATGCGCCCCGCGGCGGTCGATTCTCAGCGCGTGCATCATAGCCATACGCGCCGCCGCGCGCGGGCCGGATTGCGCCTCAGCCCTTGCGGTCCTTGTCCTTGTTGACCTCTTCGAACTCGGCGTCCAGCACTTCGTCCTTCCCGCCGGGCTGGGCACCCGCCTGGCCACCGCCGGCGCCCTCGGCACCCGCCTCGGGACCCGCCTGGCTGGCGTAGGCCTGCTGTGCGACCTTGGCCGAGGCTTCGGCCAGGGCTTGCGCCTTCTTTTCGATGATGTCCTTGTCGTCGCCCCGCAGCACGGCCTTCAGGTCCGCAGCCGCGGCTTCGACGCGGGCGCGATCCTCCGACGCGACCTTGTCGCCGAGGTCCTTGAGCGACTTCTCGGCGGCGTGCACCAGTGCGTCGGCCCGGTTGCGCGTTTCGGCCAGCTCGCGGAACTTCTTGTCCTCTTCCGCGTGCGCCTCGGCGTCACGGACCATCTGCTTGATCTCTTCCTCGGTCAGTCCGCTCGAGGCCTTGATGACGATCTTCTGCTCCTTGCCCGTGGCCTTGTCCTTCGCCTGCACGTTGAGGATGCCGTTCGCGTCGATGTCGAACATGACCTCGATCTGCGGCATGCCACGCGGCGACGGCGGAATGTCCGACAGGTCGAACCGGCCGAGCGACTTGTTGTCCTGCGCGCGATCGCGCTCGCCCTGCAGCACGTGAATCGTCACGGCCGTCTGGTTGTCGTCCGCCGTCGAGAACACCTGCGTCGCCTTGGTCGGGATCGTGGTGTTCTTCTCGATCAGCTTGGTCATCACGCCGCCGAGCGTCTCGATGCCAAGTGACAGCGGCGTGACGTCGAGCAGCAGCACGTCCTTGACTTCGCCCGTCAGCACGCCGCCCTGCACCGCCGCGCCCACGGCGACGGCTTCGTCCGGGTTGACGTCCTTGCGCGGTTCCTTGCCGAAGAAGTCCTTCACGTACTTCTGCACGAGCGGCATGCGCGTCTGGCCGCCGACCAGGATCACCTCGGCGACGTCGTTGATCGAGAGGCCCGCGTCCTTGAGCGCGATCCGGCACGGCTCGATCGTCTTCTGGACGAGTTCCTCGACCAGCGACTCGAGCTTCGCGCGCGTGAGCTTCATCGCGAGGTGTTTCGGGCCGGAAGCGTCGGCCGTGATGTACGGCAGGTTCACTTCGGTCTGCTGGCTGGAAGAGAGCTCGATCTTGGATTTCTCGGCCGCCTCCTTCAGGCGCTGCATCGCGAGCGGGTCGCGGCGCACGTCGACGCCGCTTTCCTTCTGGAACTCGTTCGCGAGGTAGTCGATGACGCGCTTGTCGAAGTCCTCGCCGCCGAGGAACGTGTCGCCGTTGGTGGCGAGCACTTCGAACTGGCGCTCGCCGTCGACGTCCGCGAATTCGATGATCGAGACGTCGAAGGTGCCGCCGCCGAGGTCGTACACGGCCACCTTGCGGTCACCGCCCGACTTGTCGAGGCCATAGGCCAGGGCAGCCGCCGTTGGCTCGTTGATGATGCGCTTGACGGTCAGGCCCGCGATGCGGCCGGCGTCCTTGGTGGCCTGGCGCTGCTGGTCATTGAAGTACGCCGGGACCGTGATCACGGCTTCCGTGACCGGCTCGCCGAGATAGTCCTCGGCCGTCTTCTTCATCTTCATGAGCACGCGCGCCGAGATCTCGGGCGGCGCCATCTTCTTGCCGTGCACCTCGACCCACGCGTCGCCATTGTCGGCCCTGACGATCTTGTACGGGACCATGCCGACGTCCTTCTGCACGACCGAGTCTTCGTACTTGCGGCCGATCAGGCGCTTGATCGCGTAGAGCGTGTTGTGGGGATTGGTCACGGCCTGGCGCTTGGCCGACTGGCCGACCAGGACCTCGTCGTCCTTGGTGAAGGCGACGATGGAAGGCGTGGTGCGGTCACCCTCGCTGTTCTCGATCACGCGGGGCTTGCCGCCTTCCATGATCGCGATGCAGGAGTTGGTGGTGCCGAGGTCGATGCCGATGACTTTTGCCATGGTGGTGCAAGCTCCGGGGGAAACCGTTAAATGTCGTTGCCGGCTAGTTGGGGGCCGATCGGCCGGGATTCAAGAACGGGATACGTCTAGCTGGCCGGGTCCGGGCCGCGGGCGATGACGACACGGGCCGGCCGGAGCAGGCGTCCGTTGAGCGTAAAGCCCTTCTGGACGACGGCCAGGACGCTGCCGACCGGGTGGTCCGCGGTGGGCTGGGCCATGATCGCCTCGTGGAATTCGGGGTTGAAGCTCTGGCCGACGGGGTCCATGACGGCGATGCCCGCCCTTTCGAACGCCTTGTCGACCATCCGCAGGGTGGCTTGCGCTCCCTCGACGAACTTGGCGGCTTCCGGGGCCGCACCGGCCGCCGCGAGCCCGAGTTCAAGGGTGTCGCGGACCTCGATCATGTCGGCGGCAAAGCGCTCGACCGCGAACCGGTGCGCCGACTCCACGTCGCGTTGTGCCCGCTTGCGGACGTTCTCCATCTCTGCCAGGGCCCGGAGCTGGGCCTCGCGGGCCTCCTGCAATTGGACCTGGGCAACGGCCAGTTCCGCATCTGCTGCGGCAACCGTGTCCGGAGTGTCCTGCCCAGGCGCCGCGGCCGCCGGTTCGTGTTCGGGATTCGTGCTCATTTGACCTGCCTGCAAGCAATGG
>JAOUGW010000248.1 GCA_029865465.1 Gammaproteobacteria bacterium | reverse complement strand
CGGCGGCATCAAGGTCGACAATATCGGTGCGGTCGCGGCGGCGGGTGCCGACACGTTCGTCGCCGGTTCGGCGATCTTCAACGCGCAGGACTACGCGGCGACGATCGCGGCGATGCGGGAGCGCATTTCCAAGGGGTTGGGGGTTGGGGGATAGGGGTTGGTCGGAACGGCGCGCGTCTAGCGCGTTCGCGGCCCCAGAAACGAACACTCCCGCCGCAGCGGGAGTGTTCTTCGCTCAAGACGACGATCAGTCCTCGTCGTCCTCGTCATCCTCCTCCTCGTCGTCCGGTGCCGTCGTGGCCTTCTTGGAGCGCAGCGCCATAGCAGCCGTGCCACCGCCCGCCGCCAGCGACATCGCCGCGGCCTTGCCCTTGAGGCGGGGACGCACGCCGTACACGACCATGGTCTTGCCACGCGCGGTGAGCAGGCCCTGCTCCTCGAGCACTTTCAGCACGCGTCCCGCCATTTCGCGCGAGCAACCGACCAGGCGCGAGAGCTCCTGCCGGCTGACCTTGATCTGCGTGCCTTCCGGGTGCGTCATTGCGTCCGGCTCGTTGCACAGGTCCATGATCGCGTGTGCGACCCGCCCCGTGACGTCGACGAAGGCCAGGTCGCCCAGCTTGCGGTTGGTGCGGTCGAGGCGGCTTGCCAGCTGCGTGGCCAGCTCGAACAGCAGGGTGGGGCTTTCGGCGGCAATCTGCCGGAAGCGCGGGTAGGTCATCTCGGCGAGTTCGCACTGCGTCCGCGTGCGCACCCAGGCGCTGCGGGCAGGCTGGTCGTTGAACAGGCCCATTTCACCGAAGAACTGGCCCTTGTTCAGGTACGCCAGCACCATCTCGTTGCCTTCCTCGTCCTCGATCAGGACTTCCACCGAGCCCTTGACGACGTAGTAGAGGACGTCGGGCACGTCGCCCGCGTGGATGAGGACCGTCTTGGACGGCACGGCCCGGATGCGGCAATAGCTCAGGAAGCGATTGATCGCGGGAATATCACTCAGGGGTCTACCGCCGGTTTCCATGCTCCCTTCCTGTGTTGGCGCCCGTTTATGTCAAAAGGCTGCGAAGCTTTTAATATAAAGCCGCGCCACGCCGCAAGTTTCTGACGTCACAGGTGGTACGCGGCCCGTGTCATCAGCCGGGCTGTCCGGCGCATAAGCGCGCGCACCGGGCGGGGAAGACCCATCGCGCCCTTGCTGCGCGCCTCGCTGGCGTGGCGATCCTCGTCGGCCTTCATTTGCGCAACGATGCGCCGGGAACGCTCGTCGCCCGGCGGCAGTTCGTGCAGGTGCGAATCGAGGTGCTCGACCACCTGTTTCTCGGTTTCCTCGACGAAACCGAGGCTGGTCCGGTCCCCGCTGATGCCCGCCAGGGCGCCAATCGCGAAGGATCCCGCGTACCAGACGGGCGCGAGCAGGCTCGTCCGGCTGCCAAGCTCCCGCACGCGCCGCTCGCACCAGGCCAGGTGATCGGTTTCGTCCCGTGCGGCCGCCAGCATCTGTTCGCGGATTTCCGGCTTGCGGGCCGTCGCCGCCTGCCCGTGATAGAGCGCCTGGGCCGCGATTTCCCCCGCGTGATTCACTCGCATGAGCGCGGCCGCGTGCTTCCGCGCACCCTGGTCCAGGACGGTCTCCGCGACCCCCTGGTCGGGAAACGGGCGGACCGAGACGTTGGCGGCGGCCACGGTGCGCAGGCCGCGGTCGATTTCCTGGATCAGGCGGTCCGCCAGGCCGAGGCGGCGGGCAGGTACGGGGTTCCGGGGGCTCATGTGCACACAGTATAGCGGCCCGGCGGTCGCATCCCGGAGGGCCGCAGCGGACTGGCCGGGCCCGCTGCAACCCGTGCTTTGCATTGACCGAACCGCTGCGATAGAATTCGCGGCTCTCTGCATGGCAGACAGGGCCTGGAGCCTTTCCGATGACCACCGTTTTCGCACACCCCGAGAAGGTGCGGCGTGACTGGTTTGTGGTGGATGCGAGCGGTAAGACGCTCGGCCGCCTCGCCACTCAGCTCGCCTTCCGCCTCCGCGGCAAGCACAAGCCGCAGTACACGCCGCACGTCGATACCGGCGATCACATCATCGTGATCAACGCCGAAAAGATCGCCGTGACCGGCAACAAGCTCACGGACAAGGTGTACTACTGGCACACCGGCGCGATCGGCGGCATCAAGAGCCGCACGCTCGACAAGATGCTCGAACAGCATCCCGAGCGCGTGATCGAACTCGCGGTCAAGGGCATGCTGCCCAAGAATCCGCTGGGCCGCGCCATGTTCAAGAAGCTGCACGTGGTGACGGGCGCCAAGCACGCCCACGCCGCGCAGCAGCCGAAGCCGCTCGACATCTGAGGCCTGACAGCACATGCCTGCAAACACCAATTACGGCACCGGCCGCCGCAAGTCCTCCACGGCGCGGGTTCACCTGCACCCGGGCACCGGCAAGATCAACATCAACGGCCGCACGATCGAAGAGTTCTTCGGCCGCACGACGTCGCGCATGATCGTGCGCCAGCCGCTCGAGGTCGTGCAGATGTCCGACCGCTTCGACGTGGTCGCCAACGTCGCCGGCGGCGGCATGACCGGCCAGGCCGGCGCGATCCGTCACGGCATCACGCGCGCGCTGATGGAATACGACGAAGCGTTCCGCAAGCCGCTGCGCACCGCCGGTTTCGTGACGCGCGACGCGCGCGAAGTCGAGCGCAAGAAGGTCGGCTTCCGCAAGGCGCGGCGCGGAACACAGTTCTCCAAGCGCTAACCAGCGCGCGGGTGCGGGCGGCGGTCAGGGCGCTGCTCGCAAGAATCCCCGCAACGGTTCCTTTGGGGGATCGTCTAGCGGTAGGACTACGGACTCTGACTCCGTCAACCTAGGTTCGAATCCTAGTCCCCCAGCCAAGAAAAAAAGGCCTGCTACGAGAGTAGCGGGCCTTTTTGTTTGGCGCGGGTCCCAGGACCACGAACCTAGGGCCCCCAGGTTCGAACACATCGCGGCTGCGATGTGTGACGTTGCGGTTTCGCGGTACCGCGCAATCGCGCGGATTAGAGCGCAACGGCAACGGCCCCAACGGGGCGCGCACCGGCGCAGCACGCGCAATCCTGGTCATCCCAGCCAAAAATGAGTCGTCGCCATCCTCAAGCCGCCGACGATTCATCCCACCCCGGAAACACCAGCACCGCCGGGTGACACTTCAACGCTCGCGCCAGCACCTTGGCTCGCTCCACCCCCAGGTCCACGCGGTCATTCTCGATCGCAGAGATCGTCGTCTGCGGAATTCCCGTCAGCGCCGCCAGCTGATTCTGGCTGAGTTCCTGCAGCTCGCGAACGATGCGGACGGATTCGCCGACGGAGAGGGCAACCCGGCGCCGTGCTGTGCGGTACTGGCTCACCGTCCGGTCCTCCGGTAGTCCTGGGCACCAAAAGTATGCCAATGCGAATGCCTGGTTGTCATCGATCCAGCGGGCTCTGCACGGCATTCGCGCCCTTGCGCATGACGTGCGTGTACACCTGGGTGGTCTTGACGTCCTTGTGGCCGAGCAGCTCCTGCACCGTGCGGATGTCGTAGCCGCGCTCGAGCAGGTGCGTGGCAAAACTGTGGCGAAAGGTGTGGCACGACGCAGGCTTGTCGATACCCGACGCGTGCACCGCCCACTTCACGTGCCGCTGCACGGTGTCCGGAAAAACATGATGGCGGCGCACGACGCCGCTGCGCGGATCGCGCGAGGCGGTCTTTGCCGGGAACACGTACTGCCAGCCCCATTCGAACGGCGCCCTGGGGTTCTTGCGCTCGAAGGCGAATGGCAACTCCACGCCGCCGTGACCGCGTGCCAATGCCTGAGCGTGCTGAGCACGGACGACTTCGAGGTGGCGCTGCAATGGATCGACAATTGCTTCGGGCAGGATGGTTACGCGGTCCTTGCCACCTTTGCCGGCGCGGACGATGAGCTGTCGCAGATCGAAGTCGACGTCCTTCACGCGCAACTGCAATGCCTCCTGCAGTCGCAGCCCGCCACCGTAGAGGATCGATCCGATCAGCCAGTACTCGTCCTCGAGCTTGGCGAGAACGGCGCGTACTTCCTTGTGCGTGAGCACGACGGGCAGGTGACGCGAAGGCTTTGCGCGCACCACGTCCTGCAGCCACGGCAGCTCGATTTCCAGGACCTGCTGGTACAGGAACAACAGGGCGGCCAGGGCCTGGTTCTGCGTCGATGCCGACACTTTGCGGGTTACGGCCAAATAGGTCAGAAACGCCTCGACCTCGGGGGCCCCCAGCGTGCGCGGGTGCCGTTTGTCGTGGAACCGGATGAACCGGCGCAACCACTGCAGGTACTGCTGCTCCGTGCGGTAGCTGTAATGCAGCGTGCGGAGCTTGTCTTTCGCCTGGTCGAGCAGGCGGGGAGGGCGACTGGTCGGATTTGGGTCCTTATGCGGATCCATGCGGTCTAATCATCCAGCGCCAATTGACGGACGAAAGCATTGGTGGTCTATTTGAACCAAATACTTACAAGGACGGTTACCCCCTTATGCGGCGGTCTTGCCAAGAAATGCCGGAAGGAAATCCGGCGCGACCCGTGCCAATGTTCCTAACTAACTATTGTTCGGTAACGCATGCGCTGC
>JAOUGW010000247.1 GCA_029865465.1 Gammaproteobacteria bacterium | reverse complement strand
AGGCGGCACCCACCGAGGAGGAGGCCGGCACATTGGGCGCACTCGTTGGTTCGCATTTCGGGACCGGCGAACTGACCGTCGCGGCGTTCGTCCATGGCGCATGGCTGCTGCACTGTACCCGCTCCATCGACTGCTGGACGCAGCCGCCGGATGCCGTCGTGGGGCACGACGTGCACGACTTCATGCCGGCGGGCCGCGACGGCGCCTTGGTGCGCAGCCTGGCGAACGAGATACAGATGCTGCTGCACGAGCATCCGGTCAACCGGCGCCGCGAGCGCGCCGGTCAACTGCCCGTGAATGGCTGGTGGCTCTGGGGCTTTGGCGAGGCGATCGCACGCACGCCGACCGCTGGCGTCGTTCGCTGGGATCTGCGCAGCGACGATCGCTGGCTGCGTGCAATCTGGCACGCGCTGGGCGGCGATGCAGGCGACGTTACCGCGGCCGGGAGCGATACGCTGTGCGGCCAGACGTTCATCGCCCTGGCGCAGCCGCCCGCCCGGCGGATCGAGGAATCGCTGCAGTACGTCGACACAGGCTTGCTTGCCACGCTGGCGTCGAGCGTACGCGCCGGCTCGGTGCGGAGCCTCGACCTGTCGATCGGTGGCGCGACGTTGCACATCGACTCTTCCGCCCGGTTTCGATTCTGGCGCCGGCCTGTCGCAGCATCGCGGTGGCTCGAATGACGCCGGTGCGCCGGATCCTGCGGCGCGAATCGAGTCCCGAGCTGCAGGCTGCGTTGCCGGCGACGCTGCATCCCGTGCTGCGTCGGGTGTACGGGGCCCGACCGATCACCAGCGCCGACGATCTCGCGCTGCGGCTCGACCAGTTGCTGCCGGTCAGCACGCTCGATGGCGCGGAAGACGCGGCCGGCTTGCTGGCCTCGGCCTTGCGCACCCGCAGGCAGATCCTGATCGTCGGTGACTTCGACGCAGACGGCGCGACGAGTACTGCGCTGATGATGCGCCAACTCACGGCGCTCGGCTTCGAGCGGCCCGACTTCCTGGTGCCGGATCGCTTCCGCTTCGGTTACGGACTGACGCCGGAAATCGTGCGGGTGGCGGCTGAACGCAAGCCCGGCCTGATCGTGACCGTCGACAATGGCATCTCGTCGCTCGACGGCGTCGACGAGGCTCGTCGTCACGGCATCGACGTGCTCGTGACCGATCACCATCTGCCGGGGCGCGAGTTGCCTGCCGCTGCGTGCATCGTCAACCCCAACGCACCCGGCAACCGCTTCGCTTCGAAGTCGCTGGCGGGCGTGGGCGTTGCGTTCTACGTGATGGCTGCGTTGACGCACGAGCTGCGCAGACACGATGCGCTGCCGGGCGGGGTCGATACCAATCCGGCGCGCCTGCTCGACCTGGTGGCTCTCGGCACCGTCGCCGACGTCGTGCCACTCGATCTCAACAACCGCGTGCTCGTCGCGCAGGGACTGCAGCGCATCCGTCGCGGTCGTTGCGTCGCGGGGCTGCGGGAGTTGCTCGCAGCCGCGGGTCGGTCGCTTGCGAGCGTGACGGGCCAGGACCTCGGGTTCCAGGCGGGCCCGCGGCTCAATGCTGCCGGTCGACTCGACGACATGACGCGGGGAATCCGTTGCCTGCTCACCGACGATCCGACGGCAGCACGCGCAATGGCGCTCGACCTGGCACGGCTCAACACGGACCGCAAGGAACTCGAGGCGAAGATGCAGCTCGAGGCCTTGTCGCTGATCGATGCGCGCGTCGCGTCGCTCGCAGGCCACGTGCCGGCCGGTGTGTGCGTGTACGACGAGGGCTGGCACCAGGGCGTGATCGGGCTGGTGGCATCGCGCGTGAAGGAGCGACTGCATCGGCCCGTGATCGCGTTCGCGCGGTCCGAGCCTGGCTGGGTCAAGGGCTCGGCGCGATCGGTGCCCGGGGTCCACGTGCGCGACGTGCTCGACGCGATCGCCACGCGCACTCCCGGGCTCGTCGACAAGTTCGGCGGTCACGCGATGGCGGCCGGGCTCACGCTGCGCGAATCGAGCCTGCCGGTCTTCGAAGCCGAGTTCGCGCACGAAGTCGAACGCTGGATCGACCAGGACACGCTCGCCGGTCACCTGCACACCGACGGCGAGTTGCTGGCCGGCGAGTTCAACGTCGTGACTGCCGAGGCACTGCGCGAGGGAGGGCCCTGGGGTTCCGGCTTCCCCGAGCCGATGTTCGATGGCGTCTTCGGCGTCGCCGACACGCGGGTGGTCGGTCTGCGCCACCTCAAGCTGAAGCTGCGGGCGGCCTCCGGCGAGCTCGTCGACGCGATGGCCTTCCGCTACCTCGATGGCGCCGACGCGCCGGAAATCCGGGCGAATGATCGGGTCCAGGCCGCCTACCGCACGGGCATCGACGAGTACACGGGTACGCGCAGATTGCAGCTCGTGACAGAGTGGGTCGGCAAGCTCTGATCCCGGGGCATTTACCCGGGTCTTCCGCGCGGTGCCTGGCGCGGGATCCGGACGATGGCGGTTGCAGGGGACGGAGCAGTACCCGCAGCGAGGCCCCGGCCGAAAATGCTAGAATTTGTGGTTCTACCCGTTGCCCTCACCCGTGACTGTTTTCGTATGGAAATCAACCCGATACGCCGCCAGATCGAGGAACTCAAGCAGCGCACCGATGCGCTCAGGGGGTACCTTTGACTATTCCGGAAAAGCCGAGCGGCTCACGGAAGTCCTGAGGGAACTCGAAGACCCGGCCGTGTGGCAGCAGCCCGAGCGGGCCCAGGAACTCGGCCGCGAACGCGGCAAGCTCGATGGCGTGGTTGCCACGCTCGACAAGATGACCGGCGGCCTCGACGAGGCGGCCGAACTGCTCGACATGGCCGAAGCCGACGCGGACGAGGGCATGGTCCACTCGGTCGAACAGGACCTCCGTGGCATCGACGCGCAGCTCGCAAAGCTCGAGTTCAAGCGCATGTTCCCGGGCGAGATGGACTCGCACAACGCGTTCCTGGACATCCAGGCGGGCGCCGGCGGCACCGAGGCCCAGGATTGGGCCAACATGCTGATGCGCATGTACCTGCGCTGGGGCGACAAGAACGGCTTCAGGACCGAGATCGTCGATGCCAACGGTGGTGAAGTCGCAGGCATCAAGAGTGCGACGATCAAGTTCGAAGGCGAGTACGCCTACGGCTGGCTGCGCACCGAGACTGGCGTGCACCGCCTCGTGCGCAAGAGCCCGTTCGATTCCAACGCGCGGCGCCACACCTCGTTCGCGTCGGTGTTCGTCTCGCCCGAGGTCGACGACGACATCGCCATCGACATCAATCCGGCCGACCTCGAGACCGACGTCTACCGTTCGAGCGGCGCGGGCGGCCAGCACGTGAACAAGACCGAATCTGCGGTGCGCATCCGGCACATGCCATCGGGCATCGTCGTGGCGTGCCAGAGCGAGCGCAGCCAGCACAAGAACCGTTCCACGGCAATGAAAATGCTGAAGGCCAAGCTGTACGAACTCGAGGTCAACAAGCGCAATGCCGCGGCGAAGGTGCTCGAGGACTCGAAGTCGGACGTGAGCTGGGGCAACCAGATCCGTTCGTACGTGCTCGACCAGTCGCGCATCAAGGATCTCCGCACCGGCGTGGAAATCGGCAACACTACGGCAGTGCTCGACGGCGACTTGAATCCGTTCCTCGAGGAAAGCCTGAAGCAGGGACTATGAGCGACGAACAACCGAAGTCTCCAGCCGCCGCCGAGCCGACGGACGAGAACCACCTCATCGCCGAGCGCAAGGCGAAGCTCGAGCGCCTGCGCGGGAAGGGCCCGGCCTTTCCGAACGACTTCCGGCGCGACGCCACGGCCGACGAGTTGCACACCGGCTATGGCGAGCGCACCACCGAGTGGCTCGACGCGCATCCGACGCGCGTGACCGTGGCCGGCCGCATGATGGCGAAGCGCATCATGGGCAAGGCGTCATTCGCGAAGATTGCCGATCGCAGCGGTTCGATCCAGTTGTTCCTGCAGCAGGCCGCGCTGGGGGAGACCTACGACGAGTTCAAGGGCTGGGACGTCGGCGACATCGTCGGCGCCGCAGGCACGCTGTTCAAGACGCGCACCGGCGAGCTCTCGGTCAAGGTCGAGACGCTGCGCCTGCTGGTCAAGTCGTTGCGGCCGTTGCCGGACAAGTGGCACGGCCTGGCCGACGTCGAGAGCCGCTACCGTCAGCGCTACGTCGACCTGATCGTCAGCGACGAGAGCCGCGAGGTGTTCCGCAAGCGCACGCGCATCGTGCAGTACCTGCGCCAGTTCCTCGACGCGCTCGACTTCATGGAAGTCGAGACGCCGATGCTGCAGGTGATCCCGGGCGGAGCGGTCGCAAAGCCGTTCATCACGCACCACAACGCGCTCGACGTCGACATGTACCTGCGCATCGCGCCCGAGCTGTACCTGAAGCGGCTGGTCGTGGGTGGCTTCGAACGCGTGTACGAGATCAACCGCAACTTCCGCAATGAAGGGTTGTCGACGCGCCACAACCCCGAGTTCACGATGCTCGAGCTGTACCAGGCTTACGCCGACTACCGCGACCTGATGGACATGGTCGAGCGGATGTTCCAGGGCATCGCGGATATGGTCTGCGGCACCCGCAAGGTCGAGTACCAGGGCGAG
>JAOUGW010000246.1 GCA_029865465.1 Gammaproteobacteria bacterium | reverse complement strand
CGCCGGCATCGACCGCGTCCGGCTGCTGCTCGGCCACGGCATCATGACCAGCGAAGGCGAGTTCTGGCGCCGGCAGCGCCGCATGATGCAGCCAGCCTTTCACCGTCGCGTCGTCGAGCGCTACGCGTCGATCGTGCGCGAGGAGAACGAGTCGCTCGGCGCCGAATGGAGCGCAACCGCCCGCGGCACCGGCAGCGTGAACGTCACGTTGTCGGTCAGCCGGCTGGCGCTGCGCGTCATCCTGCGTGCGCTGTTCGATGACGACCTGCGGCAGCTCGTGCCCGACCTCGACGACAATCCCTTCGCCGCCATCCTGCAGGACGCGCGGCGCGACACCCGCTTCGCCTATCAGTTCCGCCAGCTGGCGCGCGAAGTGAAGGCGCTGGTCGCGGTGCGGCGCGCACAGCCGCCGGGACGGCGGTTCGACCTGCTGCAGCTGTTGCTCGACGCCCGGGACGCCGATGCGGGCGATGCCATGAGCGACCTCGAGGTCGTCGACGAGGTCATGACGCTCGTCGTCGCCGGTCATGAAACGACGGCGAGCACGCTCAACTGGACTTGGTGGCTGCTGGCCACCCACCCCGACGTCGCGATGCGCGTCGCCGAGGAACAGTGCGCCGCGGGCGACCTGGGTCGCGCGAGCTATGCCGACCTGATCCGCCTGCCTTACACGCGGCAGGTCGTGGACGAATCGATGCGGCTCTACCCGCCGGGCTGGCTGCTGACCCGCCGCAGCATCGGACCGGACACGCTGGGTGGGCACCTGGTGCCGCCAGGCACGGACGTCTTCATCAGCCCGTACCTCGTGCATCGGCATCCGCAGCACTGGAGTCGTCCGGAGACGTTCGATCCGGGACATTTCGATCCCGCGCAGGTCGAAGCCCGCCACGCATTCGCGTACATTCCGTTTGCGGCCGGCCCGCGCCACTGCATCGGGCAGAACTTCTCCCTCTACGAGATCCTCCTGCACTTCAATTTCGCCATGCGCCGGTTCCGGCTGACCGAGCCACAGCCCGCGCAGCCTCCGCTCGAGGCGCGCATCAACCTGCGGACTGCCAGCGACGTTCACATGAAAATAGAGCCGCGATGATCAAGTACCAGACGCTTCCCGACATGCTCGACGACCGCGCACGCGGCGCAGGCGCGATCGTCTACCTCGAGGGCGAAGGCGCCGAGAAGACGCTCAAGCTCACGGACCTGCGGCGGCGCGCGCTCGGCATCCTGTTCCACCTGCAGCGCATCGGCGCGCAGCCGGGCGACCACCTGGTCCTGCACGTGGCGAGCAACGAGCAGTTCATCGACGCCTACTGGGCCTGCCTCTACGGCGGCATCGTGCCGGTGCCGGTCGCGGTCGGGATCAGCGACGAGCACAAGCACAAGCTCCTGCGCATCGCGCGGCAGCTCGGGCAGCCCTACCTCTACACCGACAGGAAGCTCCGCGACCGGCTCGCGACGTATGCCGCGACCCTCGGCGAGCCCGAGGCCCGGAGCGCGCTCAAGCCGCGGACGTTCCTGGTCGACGCGCTCGACGACATTGCGCGGGCCGGAAAACCGGCGGACCTCGGCCCGGACCAGACCGCGTTCATCCAGTTCTCCTCCGGCTCGACCAGCGAACCCAAGGGCGTGGTGCTCACTCACCGCAACATCCTGGCGAACGCGGAAGGCGCGCGCCAGGCTGCGGGATTCAACGAGCAGGACGTCTCGCTCAGCTGGATGCCGCTCACGCACGACATGGGCCTGATCGGTTTCCACCTGATGATGATGTACGCGGGCGTACGACAGCACCTGATGCCCACCGACCTGTTCGTGCGCCGCGCCCTGCTCTGGCTCAAGTGGGCGTCTGCGAAGCGCGTCACGGTCACGTGCTCGCCGAACTTCGGCTACCGCCACTGCCTGCGCGCGCTGGGCGACAGGACGCTCGAGCACCACGACCTCTCGTCGATCCGTCTGATCTTCAATGGGGCCGAGCCGATTTCCGTGGAGCTGGCCGAGGAATTCCTCGACCGCCTCGCGCCGTACGGGCTGCGTCGCACCGCGATGTTCCCGGTGTACGGCCTGGCGGAAGCGTCGCTCGCCGTGAGCTTCCCGCCGCTCGATGCGCTGTACCGCTGCATCACGGTCGATCGGCGCTCGCTGGGCGTCGGATCGCAGGCCCGGCATGTCGACGCGGCCGACCCCACGGCGCTCAAGCTCATGTGCGAAGGCAGGCCGGTTCCCTATACCCGCGTGCAGCTGGTGGACGACACGGGCGCGGAAGTTCCGCCGGGCACCGTCGGACATCTGCTGATCCAGGGCGACAACGTCACGCGCGGCTACTTCCAGAACCCCGCAGCGAACGCGGCCGCGATCACAGCCGATGGCTGGTTGCGCACGGGCGACCTTGCGCTCGAACACGACGGCAACCTGTACGTAACGGGCCGGTCCAAGGAGATCATCTTCGTCAACGGCCAGAACTACTACCCGCACGATCTCGAATCCTTGCTGCAGGACGAGCCCGGTCTCGAACTGGGCAAGGTGATCGCTGCCGGCGCGCGTTCGGCCGAGTCGCCCAGCGACGAACTCGTGCTGTTCGTGCTGCACCGGAGCGACATGGCCGACTTCATCCCGCTCGCGACCAGGGCCATGCACCTGGTCAACGAGCATGCAGGCGTCGAGGTGGCGCGCGTGGTGCCGGTGAAGCGCATCCCGAAGACGACGAGCGGCAAGCTGCAACGCAACGCGCTGGCCACGGCATATGCGGACGGCGAGTTCGCCGGGGAACTGGCGGAGTTCGACCAGGCGTGGGCCGTGCTGCACGGACACGGCCGCGCTGCCAGGGGCCGGGTCGAGGCTCAGCTCAAGGCGATCGTCGACGACGCCATGCCCGGCAAGCACGTGGACATCGACGACAACCTGTTCGACGTGGGTGCCAGCTCGCTCACGCTGATCCAGGTCCACGAGAAGATCGACGAGGCCTACCCCGGCCTGGTCGACCTCACCGAGTTGTTCGATTTCCCGACCATCTCGACGCTGGCGAAGCACGTGGAGGCGAAGCTGGGGGAAAGGGGCTAGGGGTTGGGGGATAGGGGTTAGTCGGAGGAGCAACTGCAGCATCGGGTTCGTCTGCACTTCTGACTATCCCCCAACCCCTAGCCCCTATCCCCTTTCAGCTTCTTCCACCGCTTGTGCGACCACCACCAGCCCGCGGGGTCGGCATTGATGTCGCGCTCGAGCACGCGCGCGTACCGTTCGGTGGGCACGCCTGCCGCGGGCCTCTCGCCCAGGGCCGTCAGCGGCTCGAGCTCGACTTCATACATTCCGCGGGCACGGCGCCGCATCGAAACGTAGACGATCGGTGCGCGCAGCAGTCGCGCCATCCGCTCCGGCCCCTTGAAAAACGCGGTCTCCTGGTGCAGGAAGGTCGTCCAGTGTCGCTCGGGGCTGGTGCGCGGCACCTGGTCCGCGACCAGGCCGAGCGCACGCGCGTCGCGGATTGCACCGAGCTCCTGCCGGATGGACTTCGACGAGAGCATCTGCGCGCCGAACTTCGAGCGGATCGCGAGGAAATACCGCTCGGCCCACGCGCTGCCCAGCGGCTTGTAGATGCAGACCAGGCCGGAGCCGAGCTCGAGCGACAGGCGCAGCAGCAGCCATTCGAAATTGCACTGGTGACCGCCGAGCACGACGAACTTGACCGGTGAGGCCAGCAGGCCGGTCGGATCGACGAGCCGCACTCGCGCACGCAATTCATCGGCGCCCATGACGCGCGCGTAATCGAATTCGGCGAGGATCTCCGATTGCCGCGTGACGAAATCGTTGCGGATGCGTTGCCGCCCGGCATCGCTCGTGCCGGGAAACGAACGACGGAGATTCTGGCGGATGGTTCCGCGGCGCAGCCCGCAGAGCCGATAGCCCAGGAAGAACAGCAGCCACGAGCAGGCATAGCGCAGCCGCAGGCCGAACGAATCGCGCGGCGTTACCGGCACGGTGGCTGGCGTCGTCGTTTCATCCATACAGCGGCTTCTCGCGTTTCCAGCGGTTGTAGGCCCAGAAATACAGTTCTGGATACTGCCGCACGTGCTGCTCCAGCGCCCGGGTGTAGGCCGCCAGGATCTGGTCGGGCTCGGTCTGCGCTCCGGCGCGGCAGAGTTCGACGAAGCGCACGACGTAATGCCCGCGCCGCTCACGGTGCATTGCGGCCAGGTACACCGAGTAGCCGAGCTTGGCACCGATCCAGCCCGGCCCGCGGAAGAACGAAGTCTGCTGGCCGAGGAAGTCGAGCCAGGTCTGCTGCTCGCTCTTCGCCGAGGGCGACTGGTCGGCGAGCATCGCCAGCAGCCGCACCTTGCCGCGCTGTTGCAGCAGGTGGGGCACGAGGTCCCCCGCCTTCACCATGGTGCACCCGAACCGCTCGCGCATTCGGCGCAGCACCCGGTCGACGCTCTCGCGCCGGGTCGGCTTGTAGGCCGCGGTCAGCGGCTCGTCGAATTCGCTGGAGCACCGCAGCAGCAGCCATTCCCAGTTGGCGTGGTGCGATGACAGGATCAGGGCACGACCGGCCGTGGCTTGCAGGCAGTCCCGCACCAGTTGCGGGTTTTCGAACCGGACACGGTCCGCGAGGGCCGCCGGACCGAGGAA
>JAOUGW010000245.1 GCA_029865465.1 Gammaproteobacteria bacterium | reverse complement strand
CCGTTTCCATTTGACGATCCTGCGCGCGAGGTTCTGGTACGCCAACGAAGAACGGTGACTTGTTGCGCATCGTTGATAGGAGCAGGATCGCGCCTCAGGCCGTCATCGTCGAGGGGAGGCAAGCGATCATGGACACCGTCAGCCCCCGGGGTTCGAGGCGTTGAAGGTCGAAGGAGTCAGGCGGAACTGAACCCCCAGGCCGAGTGACTGCGGCACAGACGCATGAACCAACCGGCTGACTTCCGGCTCGAGACCAGGGATCAAGGTCAGACTGCGGTGCTGACCGGCGACTGGACGGCCGTGCGCATGGGTACGGCCAACGAGCTTCTAGGTGCCGCACTGAAGGGCTCGCGCGACATCGCCATCGACGCGAACGGTATCGAGCGCTGCGACACCTCCGGTGCCTACGGCATCCTGAAGGCTGTCGAACAGGCGGCGGCCCAGGGCAACATCACCGCCCGCGCGGAGATCTTGCGGTTGCTGGACCTGGTCGCCCGTGCCACTGCGGCGCCGAGGACGCCGGTCGTAAAGCGGCGCGCGGTCCATGACCTGTTCGAACGCGCCGGCCGCGGCGTCGTGGGCGTCGGCAGTGATCTCTACGGACTCAACGTCTTCACCGGCAACCTGCTGTATGCCATCGGTCGGGCGATACGCCGTCCGGCCAAGGTGCGCTGGGCCGCCGTCTTCGCCCTGTCAGAGCGGGCCGGGCTGGATGCGATACCGATCGTCGCCACCACCACTTTCTTCATCGGCGCGGTGGTGGCCTTGCTGGGCGCCAACATACTCAGCGATTTTGGCGCCCAGGTCTTCGCCGTGGACCTGATCGGGATCGCCGTGCTCCGCGAGTTCAATGTCCTGGTCACCGCGCTGCTCCTGGCCGGCCGATCGGGCTCGGCTTTCGCCGCCGAGATCGGGGCGATGAAGATGAAGCAGGAGATCGATGCCATGCAGGTGCTGGGAGTCGATCCCTTCGACGCCCTGGTTCTCCCGCGCTTCCTGGCGCTGTTGTTCATCACTCCCTTACTCACCTTCGTCGCCACCCTGGCGGGACTGGCCGGCGGCCTGGCCGTCACGTGGGGGGTGCTGGACCTCGGCCCGACGCTGTTCCTGCAGCGCATGATCGACGATGTCGGGGTGATGCACTTCTGGGTCGGTCTCTCGAAATCGCCGGTGCTGGCAGGGGTGATCGCCGCCATCGGCTGCCGGCAGGGCATGGACGTGGGCGGGGACGTCGAGTCACTGGGCCGTGGCGTCACCTCGGCGGTCGTGCAGGCGATCTTCGCCACCATCGTGATCGACGCGATCTTCGCCCTGATCTACATGAAGCTCGACATATGACGGAATTCGACGAAGCGCCACTGCACAGCGAGGCCCCGCCCATCGAGGTACGTGGCCTGATCTCGCGCATCGGCGACCGCACGATCCACGACAACCTCGACCTGGTGGTAAACCGGGGCGACGTCGTGGGTGTGGTCGGCGCCTCGGGCACCGGCAAGTCGGTGCTGCTGAACACGATCATCGGCCTGAGAAGCGCCGAAGGCGGATCGGTGATGGTTTTTGGCCAGGACATCCGCCATGCCCGCCGCCGGCAATGGACGGCAATCAACCGCCGCTGGGGCGTCCTGTTTCAACAAGGCGCCCTGTGGTCCAACCTCACGGTCAAGGAAAACGTGGCCGCCCCGATGTTCGAGCACACCGACATGCTCAAGGACGAAATCGACGAGCTCGCCGACCTGAAGATCGCCCTGGCCGGCCTGCCGCCCGGCGCCGGGGCGCTGAAGCCCTCCGAGCTCTCCGGCGGCATGATCAAGCGCGCCAGCCTGGCGCGCGCCCTGGCGCTGGATCCCGAACTGCTGTTCCTGGATGAGCCCACCTCGGGACTCGATCCGATCAGCGCGGCGGCTTTCGATGAGCTGATTCGCGATCTTTCGGACAGCCTGGACCTGACCGTGTTCATGATCACCCACGATCTCGACAGCCTCTATACGATCACTGACCAGGTCGCCGTCCTTGCGGACAAGAAGGTGGTTGCCATGGCGCCCGTTCGCGAACTCGAAAGATCCGACCATCCCTGGATCCAGGAGTATTTCGGTGGTGCACGCGGACGCATGGCGTCCGGGTCGCGAGCCGCGCGAGGAGCACGCTGATGGAACGCAACGCCAACTACGCCCTCGTCGGCGTCACGTCGACCCTGTTGGTCATCGGCATGGTCATCTTCAGCGTCTGGCTGGCGGCGTTCAAGTTCAACCAGGACTACGACTACTACGACGTCGTCTTCGCAGGGCCGGTCCGCGGTCTGTCGCAGGGCGGCGAGGTTCATTTCAACGGCATCAAGGTCGGCGAGGTGACCAGGATCTCGCTCGATACGGTCGATCCCACGCAGGTGATTGCCAGGGCCAAGGTGACGTCGGACGTGCCGATCCGCGTCGACAGCTTCGCGACGCTGGAACCGCAAGGTATCACCGGCGTGAACTACGTGCAGATCACCGCTGGAACACCGACCAAGCGGCTGTTGAAGCGGGTGGCCCCCAGGGGCACGGTGCCGCGGATCCGCTCCGAGCGTGGCATGCTCTCCGACCTGCTGGCTGGCGGTGGCAATGTCATGGCGCGGGCGGTCGAGGCCCTCGACCGGGTCAACCGCATCCTGTCGGAAGACAACATCAAGCGCATCAGCGGCCTGCTCGAAGATGTCGAGGCCGTGACGGCGGACCTGCGCGAGCGCAAGTCGATCATCGCCGACGCACAGCGCGCGTTGCAGAGCGCGGACCGCGCTGCGCAACAGGTCGGCGAACTGGCCGCGTCGAGCAACGCATTGGTCAAAGGCGACGGCGGTCAAATCGTGGCAAGGCTGGGTAACGCGGCCACCGACATCGAGGCCGCGGCCAAGGATCTGCGCACGATGATGGGCAGGATGGAGGGTCCGGCGGGCGACTTCGCCACCACCGGTCTGCAGCAGATCACCTCCGCAGGCGCCAGCCTGCAGCAGGCAGCCGACAGCTTTGACCGAATACTGGCCGAGATACAACAAAGTCCCCAGGGGCTGCTCACGAAACCGCCCGCGCAGGAAATCGAGGTCAGGCCATGATCGCCCCGCAGACCACGGTCCTGAAGGCTGTGACCCGCGGCGCAATGCTGGCCGCTGCGGCGAGCCTGCTGGCTGGCTGCATCTCGCTCTTCCCGCACGCCGAGCCGGCCCAACTCTATCGCTTCGGCGCCACGATGCCGCAGCTGCAGGTGATGGCGTCGGGCGCGCCAAGCTTCGGTGTCTTCCTGGCGGCCACGGGTTTCGATCGCGCCGCCGCCGGTGACCGCATCCTGACCGTCCGCGGTACACAGGCGGCCTACATCAAGGACGCGCGCTGGGTCACCTCGTCGGTGGGCCTGTTCGACTCGGCCCTGCAACGCGCATTCGACGCAAGCCAGGGTCCTGCCCGCCTGGTCGACCGCGCCGAGATCGCGCCGATCGACTATGTGCTCAAGCTCGACGTGCGGACGTTCGAGGCTCGCTATGACCATGGCCAGGCCGCCAGCCCGACGATCGTGGTGGAGGTGCACGCAGCACTGGATCGCACACATGACCGGATCGTCGTGGGCGACCGAAGCTTCAAGGCTGCCGTCACTGCCAGCGACAATCGCGTAGGCGCCATTGCCGAGGCGTTCGACCAGGCCGTCGCCAGGATCCTGGGCGAGTTGGTGGCATGGGTGGACGCGCGGGGGGAAGGCTGAGTCTTCAAGTGCCGGACACTTGACGGCACCCGGTGGCTGGCCGGTTCAACGGGTTGGAGACCAGCCACCGGACGCGAACAGAGCAGGCGAGCGGAACGGCTCAATGAGGGCCTTCAACGGCACGCTTTGCCGCGACGGGCGAACGCGCCGAGGGCGAGCGCGATCAGCAGCACGTCGGTGCGTCCGCCGCCGCCGCTGCCGCCGCCTGCGATCACGGGAGGCGGTGGCGATATCGTGACCGTCGCGGTCGCCGAACTCGTGCGGTCTGCTACGGAGACGGCACGGATCGTGACGGTGGCAGGACTCGGTCTTGACGCAGGCGCGGTGTAGAGGCCTGCGGGCGTAATCGTGCCGAAAGTCGCGTTGCCGCCTGCCACGTCGTTGACGAACCAGTCCACGCGCAGATCGGACGTATTGGTCACCGTCGCCGAGAACGTCTGCGATCCGGCACCCTCGACCAGGTCGACGGCGGCCGGAGACACGGAAACGACTACCGGCCGAGGAATCGAGATTGGCGTCGGGCACGCTGGCCCGCCCGCGGCAGGCGGCGCTGCCGTCGTCGCGGCCACCGGGCTCACGACGACGTCCGCCACATCGTCACGGCCTGCATCGTCAGTAACCCGCAGGCGCAGCGTGTACGAACCCGTCGCAGGTGCCACGACGATGGCCGTATCCGTCTCCGCGCCGGCGATTCCGGGCGGTGCCGTGCCGCCATCGAGCACTGTCCACGAATAGCGGACCACGCTGCGATTGCACGCCGCGCCGCTGCCACTGCCACGGAGCACCACATCCTGCCCGGGCGACACGGACGACGGGACGGCAATCGCGGCCACCGGCCGCAGCGCGGCACGGATCGCGCCGAGTGCGTTGGCCATTCCGGCACCGCAGGTCTGCGCGGTGCACACACACTCGGACGCCTGGATGTCGCTTGCGTC
>JAOUGW010000244.1 GCA_029865465.1 Gammaproteobacteria bacterium | reverse complement strand
CTGCGTGCCGTTACGCAACGGGCCGGGTGCGCAAACGAACTCCACGCGTGCGCCGACGCGCACGACGTGCCAGGGTAACCTGCGCGCCTCGATCGTCGCCTGCAGGCCTGCCGCGAGCGTCGCCGCCAGCCGTTCCATGTGCCGGTAGGCGTCGGCCGTCATGACGTGTTCGAGCGTTGCGCGCATCGCGGCCAGTGACAGGGCGTTTGCGGACAGCGTCGTGCCCATGCCCGAATGACCGGGTGGGGTCTGCCCACGCACGGCCGTCAGTCGCCGCGCAACTTCGTCGGTGAAGCCCCATACGCTGGCGGGTACGCCGCCCGCGACCGGCTTGCCGAGCACGAACAGGTCGGGTTCAAGCCCGTGGGCGCGCGTGTAGCCGCCGGGACCCGTCGAGATGGTGTGCGTCTCGTCGATCAGGAGCAGCGTGCCGGTGGCGCGCGTCAGGCGCCTGACCTGATCGAGAAAGCCCGGCTCCGGCAGCACCATGCACGAGTTGGTGAGCACGGGCTCGGTGATTACGCAGGCCACGTCACCATGCGCCAGTTCACGGCGCAGTCCGTCGACGTCGTTGAACTCGACGACGCGCGCGAGCTGCGTGAGGTCGGTGACCTGGCCCAGCAGGCCCGGGCGATTGACGGCCCGGCCGTCGACCAGCCGAACGAACGTTTCGTCGACCGTGCCGTGGTAGCAGCCGTTGAAGACCAGGATCTTCGGGCGTCCGGTCACGGCGCGTGCCACGCGCAGCGCGAAACGATTGGCATCCGTCGCCGTGGTCGCGACCTGCCAGTGCGGCAGGCCGAAGCGTTCGTGGAGCAACGGCCCCACCGCGATCGCATCCTCCGTCGGCAGCATGTACGTCAGGCCCTTGCCGGCTTGTCGCGCGATGGCTTCCGCAACGGGTTGCGGTGAATGGCCGAACATCGAGCCGGTGTCGCCGAGGCAGAAGTCGGCATATTCATTGCCGTCGATGTCGCGCAGCGTCGCACCCCGGGCCGACTCGACGACGAACGGGAAGGGCATCGACCAGTCCCTCATCCAGTGCATGGGAACGCCGTCGTAGAAGCCGGCTATGCCATGGCCGGTGCGCTGCAGCGACCGCGGGTGCGCGTCGACATAGCGACGCTGCTCGGCGGCGAACAGTTCGCCGATCCGCTGCAACGCCACGCCACCGAGATAAGTCGCTGCCACGCCGTAGGACCCCTGGGACTTGCAGGCCCGACAGTTTAGGGCAACGGCGAAAAGGGGATAGGGGTTGGGGATCAGTCCGACTAACCCCCATCCCCTAACCCCTTTTCTTGACGGTCCACACCCGCGCATGGATACTGCAATGCGAGATGCACGTAACCGCGCAGAACACGCTGAACACCGGTTGGTGGTGGCGCCACTTCTAGGAGTGGGGCCGGCCGCGTCAGTCTCTTTCGCAGGATTCCAGGACCCATCTCCGCGCAGCACCGTGGGATGGGTTTTTTGTTGTCCGTCCCCCGGGCCCCGCTACAGAGGAACCGCAGGTGACGACGACCTTGTTCGACATTGCAGCCGACCTCGACACACCGGTGTCGGCCTACCTCAAATTGAAGCCTTTCCGCCCGCGGTTCCTGCTGGAGAGCGTCGAAGGCGGCGAGCGTCTCGCCCGTTACTCGTTCATCGGCTTCGGCGACTGCATGGAGTACCGGCTCGATGCCTCCGGCCTGGCCGTCAACGGGGTACGCGAGGCCAGGCCCGCCGACCAGGCGCAGCTGCTGGCTTCCCTGCGGCAGGCGCTCGCGCGCTCACCCAGGCCCGAGGTGACCCAGGCGGGTTTTCCGCTCCTGGGCGGGCTGGTCGGTGCGGCCAGCTACGACCTGGTGCGCTACTTCGAGCGGCTGCCGTCCACGGCACGGGTCGAAGGGGACGTGCCGGATGCGCATTACGTCGCGCCGCGATCGCTCCTGGCGTTCGACCACCTCACGCGCCGCGCGGCATTGCTGCACGCGGGCCCGGAGCAGGAGCGCCTGGCATTGCGTCGCGAGGTGATCCAGGCCCTGCGGGGCGGGTTGCCGGGCCCGGTCCGCGCAACCAAGTTCGGGCCTGCCACGGCCAGCCTGTCCGAACAGTCCTTCCTGCAGAACGTCGCCCGCACCAAGGAATACATCGCGTCCGGCGACGTCTACCAGCTCGTGCTGTCGGTGTGTTTCGCCGGCCGTTGCGACATGGATCCGTTCGAGGCGTACCGGGCGCTGCGACTGCTGAATCCTTCCCCCTACATGTACTTCTGCGAGCTCGGTGACCGCGTCGTCGTCGGTTCGTCGCCCGAGGCGCTGGTGAAGCTCGAAGGCGGCATTGCGCGCCTGCGACCGATCGCAGGCACGTTGCCGCGCGGCGCCGACGCGGAGCAGGACCTCGCGAATGAAGCCAGGCTGCTCGCGGATCCGAAGGAGAACGCCGAGCACGTCATGCTCGTCGACCTGGCGCGCAACGATCTCGGGCGCGTCGCCGAGGCCGGCAGCGTCACCGTCGATCCGTACCGTTCGATCGAGCGCTACAGCCATGTCATGCACATCGTGAGCGGCGTCAACGGCCGCCTCGCTGCGGGCCGCGACCAGTTCGACCTGTTCGCTGCCGCGTTCCCTGCCGGCACGCTGGTGGGTGCACCCAAGGTGCGCGCGATGGAGATCATCGACGAACTCGAGCCAGTGCGTCGCGGACTCTACGGCGGCACCGTGGGTTACTTCGGCGCGGGTGGCGACATGAACCATGCGATCACGATCCGCACGATGGTCTTCCACGGCGACACCTACAGCTTCCAGGCCGGGGCGGGTATCGTGGCGGACAGCGTGCCGATCAACGAATACCGCGAGGTGTTCGCCAAGAGCGACGTGCTGCGGCGCGCGCTCGAGATTGCGCGGGAGGGACTGTGATGACGAAGCCCGTTTCCCGCCTGCTGCTCGTCGACAACTACGACAGCTTCACCTACAACCTCGTCCAGGCGTTCCTCGTCCTCGGCGCCGAGGTGCTCGTGCATCGCAACGATGCGATCACGATCGAGCAGGCGCAGGCGCTGCAGCCAACGCACTTGTGCATCTCGCCGGGTCCCGGCACGCCGCACGGCGCCGGCGTGTCGATGGACATGATCCGCGCGTTCGCGGGCCGCATCCCCGTGCTCGGCGTGTGCCTCGGGCACCAGTCGATCGTCGCAGTCTTCGGCGGTGACATAGTGCGCGCCGGGCGCCTCATGCACGGCAAGGTCTCGCCCGTGCAGCACGACGCGCAAGGCGTGTTCGTCGGCGCGCCGCAGCCGATGGCGGTCGGCCGCTACCATTCGTTGATCGCGAAACCCGAGACGCTGCCGTCGATACTGGAGGTCACGGCCCGCACGCCGGAAGACGAAATCATGGGCGTGCGCCACCGCGAGTTGAACGTGGAAGGCGTGCAGTTCCACCCGGAGAGCGTGCTCACGCCCGCAGGCCCGCTGCTGATGGGCAACTTCCTGCAGTTCACCGGAGGCCGGCGCTGAGCCCGACGACGATGGCGGAACTGCGCGAAACACTCGAGCGACTGCTCAACCGCGAGGACCTGGCGGAGCCCGAGGCCGCTGCGCTGCTGGTCGCGCTCACCGATCCGTCGATGGCGCCCGCGATGGCCGGTGCGCTGCTGGCCGCGTTGCGCAGCAAGGGGCTGACGGCCGACGAAGTGCGGGGATTCGCTGCGGCGATGCGTCGCCTCGCGCGCCGGCCGACGTTGCCCGCCGGACCGCCCGCCATCGACATCGTCGGGACCGGCGGCGATGCATCGGGCAGCTTCAACATTTCAACAGGCGCTGCGCTGCTGACGGCCGCGCTGGGCGTGCGCGTCGTCAAGCACGGCAATCGCTCGATCTCGAGTCGATCCGGCAGTGCCGACCTGCTCGAGTGCCTCGGCTTGCCGCAGCCGCTCGACGAAAAGCGCTCGGGCGAATGCCTGGCAGCGACGGGCTTCACTTTCCTGTTCGCGCCGCACTACCACCCAGCCATGAAGGAAATCGCGCCGGTGCGCCGTGCACTCGGCGTCCGCACCGTGTTCAACCTGCTCGGTCCGCTGACCAACCCGGCCGAGCCGGCTTTCGGACTGATCGGCGCGTACAGCCGCGACGCGGCCCGCCTGATGGCGGAAACGCTGGCCGGCATGCCGATCCAGCGCGTGTTCGTCGTGCACGGCGAGCCCGGTTGGGACGAGCCGACGCCATGCGGCCCCTTCGAGTTGTACGACGTGACGCCCGGGCACGTGGTTCGCACGGAGCGCGATCCGCTCGCGTTCGGCCTCGTGCGCTGCACGCCGCAGTCGCTTGCAGGCGGGGACGCCGCGCACAACGCGGTCGGCATGCGTGCCGTGTTCACGGGCCAGGATCGCGGCCCGCACCGGGACGCGCTCGTGCTCAATGCGGCGCTCGCCTTGGAGGTAACGGGTACCGTCACCGATCCGCACGCCGCCATTCGCGCCGCCAGCGACGCGCTCGATCGCGGCGATGGCGCGCGCCTGCTCGAAAAGCTCGCCGCGTTCGGCCGCTCGATCGGCGGGGCACCCTGATGGGGTTGCTGTCCGACATGGCTACCGGCAGCGAACAGCGCTTGATCGCGGCGCGCGCAGTCGTCGGCGTTGCGGAGTTGCGCAGACGCTGTGCGGCGCTGCCACCGGTTCCGCGCCTGC
>JAOUGW010000243.1 GCA_029865465.1 Gammaproteobacteria bacterium | reverse complement strand
AGCGCCGCGGGAGGACTAAAATGTGCCGATGGAATCCCCGTCCAATCGTTCCGCCACTGACAACTGCTGCGGTAAAGCTCTGACAGCCCCGGTCGCCGAGACACTCCCCGTAGCGGCATCGCCAGCCGTCGCGGAGCATGCGTGCTGCCACGCCCCCGGCGCCACGGCGAGCGGGGACACCGCGCCGGTCGCGCGAGCGCTCGCTCCAGGCGAAGCGCTCTACGTCTGCCCGATGTGCCCGGGCGTCGAAAGTGCCGTGCCCGGCGCCTGTCCCCGGTGCGGCATGGCGCTCGAGCGCGCCGTGCCGGTGGCAACGGTCGGTGACGATCCGGAACTGCTCGACATGCAGCGGCGGTTCGGATGGGCGGTGGTATTCACCCTGCCGCTCCTGGCACTGGCAATGGGCGGCATGCTCGGTGGGTTGCCGCGTGCGCTGAGCGGTGCGGCCAGCGGCTGGCTGCAGTTTGCGCTCGCCACGCCCGTCGTGCTCTGGTGCGGCGCGCCGCTGCTGCAACGCGGCTGGCTGTCACTGCGCTCACGCAGCTTCAACATGTTCACGCTGATCGGGCTCGGCGTCGCCGTGGCCTATGGCTTCAGCGCGCTGGCGGTGATGCTGCCACAGGTCGTGCCGCATGCGTTTCGACACGGCGGGTCGGCGGGCCTGTACTTCGAATCCGCGGCGATGATCGTCACGCTCGTGCTGTTCGGCCAGGTGCTCGAGCTGCGCGCGCGGGCCAAGACGGGGGCTGCTTTGCGGGCGCTGCTCGACCTCGTGCCGCACAAGGCACACCGGATCGAGCCCGACGGCACCGAGGCGGAAGTCGAGCTCACGCACGTGCACGTCGGCGATACGCTGCGCGTGCGGCCGGGCGAGAAGATTCCCGTCGATGGCACGGTGCTCGAAGGTGCGGGCGCAGTCGACGAATCCATGCTGACCGGTGAATCGATCCCCGTCGACAAGGCGCCAGGCGCTGCCTTGATCGGCGGCACCGTCAATGGCGGGGGCGCCTTCGTGATGCGCGCCGACCGGGTCGGCGGCGCGACGCTGCTGGCGCAGATCGTGCAGACCGTGGCCGACGCGCAGCGCAGCCGTGCGCCCGTGCAGGCGCTGGCCGATCGTGTGTCGTCGTGGTTCGTGCCCGCCGTCGTCGCAATCGCCGTCATCGCCGCGATCGCCTGGATGAGCGTCGGGCCGGAGCCGCGGCTCGCGTACGCGCTCATCGTCGCGGTGAGTACCCTCATCATTGCGTGCCCGTGCGCGCTTGGACTGGCGACCCCCATGTCCATGACGGTCGCCATGGGCCGCGGTGCCCAGGCCGGTGTGCTGTTCCGCAGTGCGGACGCCCTCGAGCGGCTCGAACACGTCGACACGCTCGTGTTCGACAAGACAGGCACGCTCACGCGCGGCCGACCCGAAGTGGTGACTGTGCTGCCGGTCGATGGCGTGCCCGAGAACGAGCTGATGCGTTTCGCCGCGAGCCTCGAGCAGGCGAGCGAGCACCCGCTCGGACAGGCGATCGTACGTCACGCGCTCGCGCGCGGCCTGCGCCTGGGTCGCAGCTACGGTTTCGAGGCGTTTCCTGGCGCAGGCGCTGCGGGCGTGGTGCAGTTGCGCAAGGTGCTGATCGGCACCGAGGCCCTGCTGCAGTCGGAGCGCATCGATCCCGGTTCGCTGGTGACCGAGGCCGGTCACTTGCGCGAGCATGGGCAGACCGTGGTGTTCGTCGCGGTCGATGGCCACCCGATCGGGCTGATTTCGCTCGCCGACCCGCTCAAGGAAGAGGCGTGGGACGTAGTCAAGTCCCTGCAGGATCTCGGCCTGCGCGTCGTGCTCGTCTCGGGCGACCACGTGACTTCGGCACGGGCGATCGCCGGGCAGGCCGGCATCAAGGAATTCCATGGCGGCGTCGATCCGGCCGTCAAGGCGGAGATGGTGCAGCAACTGCGGGCCGCGGGCCGCGTGGTGGCGATGGCGGGCGACGGCATCAACGATGCGCCGGCACTCGCGGTTGCCGACACGGGCATCGCGATGGGCGCCGGCACGGACGTGGCCAGGCAGACGGCGGGCGTGGTGCTGGTGGGCAACGACCTGCGGGGCCTGGTCCGCGCGTTCCGGCTCAGCGAAAAGACGATGAACAACGTGCGCCAGAACCTCTGGTTCGCATTCGGCTACAACGCGCTCGGCGTGCCGCTTGCGGCCGGTGTGCTGTACCCGGTCTTTGGCTGGCTGCTGTCACCCTGGATCGCTGCAGCGGCGATGTCGTTGAGTTCGGTCAGCGTCATTTCGAACGCGCTGCGCCTGCGCCGGGCCAGGCTCGACTGACGGTCGTTTGCTACCATCGACGCATGAGCAGGTCCCTGGATTCCAACCCGCGCCGCGACGGCTACCGCATGCCCGGAGAGTTCGAGCCGCACGCGGGCTGCTGGCTGCTGTGGCCCGAGCGTCCCGACAACTGGCGGCTCGGCGCGAAGCCCGCGCAACAGTCGTTCGTGCAGCTCGCGACTGCCATTGCGGGCAGCGAGCCCGTGACCGTCGGCGTCTCGGCATCGCAATATGCCAATGCACGGCGATTGCTGCCGTCGCAGGTGCGCGTCGTCGAGATCTCGAGCAACGATGCCTGGATGCGCGACGTCGGGCCGACGTTCGTCGTCAACGACCGTGGCGGCATGCGCGGCGTCGACTGGCAGTTCAACGCGTGGGGCGGCCTGCAGGGCGGCCTCTATTTCCCCTGGGACCGTGACGATGCAGTGGCGCAGAAGGTCACCGAGATCGAAGGCTGCGACCGCTACCGGGCGCCGTTCATCCTGGAAGGCGGCTCGATCCACGTGGACGGGCAGGGCACGGTGATCACGACCGAGGAATGCCTGCTCAATCCCAACCGCAACCCGGGTCTCAGCCGCGCGCAGATCGAGACGCAGCTCAAGCGTTACCTGAACGTCGAAGTCGTCGTCTGGCTCGGCAAAGGCGTGCTGCACGACGAGACGGACGGTCACGTCGACAACCTGTGCGCCTACGTGCGGCCGGCCGAGGTCGTGCTGACGTGGACGAACGACCGCAACGACCCGCAATACGAAATTTCACGTGATGCCTACGAGAGGTTGAAGGAAGCACGTGACGCGCGTGGCCGTCGCTTCAAGGTGCACAAGCTGCAGCAGCCGGGCCCGTTGCGCATGACGGCGGAAGAGGCCGCGGGCGTCGACGTCGCCGAAGGCTCGCAGCCGCGCGCTGCGGGCAGCCGCATGGCGGCTTCGTACGTCAATTTCTACATCGGCAATCGCCGCATCGTCGCGCCGTTGCTCGACCCGCGCCGCGACCGGGACGCCTTGCGCAAGCTGCAGGACCTGTTCCCCAAGCGCAAGGTCGTCGGCGTGCCAGGGCGCGAGATCCTGCTCGGCGGGGGCAACGTCCACTGCGTCACGCAGCAGGTGCCGCTGGCCCGGGACCGTCGCCGCTGAGGCGTGTCATGGCCACCGGACGCAGGTTGCACGAGGCGCTCAGCGGGCGCCGCCTGACGCGGCTCGAGTACGAGCACGCACTGCCGAGGCTGCAGGACGCGCTGCTCGATGCGCAGTTCACGCTGCGGCAGTCGCGCAGGCACGCGGTCGTGATGATCGTCACGGGCATCCCGGCGGCCGGCCGCAGCGAAGTCGTCAACGAATTGCTGGGCTGGCTCGATCCCAGGTTCACTACCGTCTACGGCTTTCAGGCGCCCAACGATGTGGAACGCGAGCGGCCGACGCTCTGGCGTTACTGGCGGCTGATGCCGCCGCACGGCCGGATCGCCATCCTGCACGGCGGCTGGTACCAGGACCTGCTGCTCGAGGCCGCCGGTCTCGGCGTGAAGGCGGCGTCGAGCCCTGCGCACATACGCCGCGCGGTCGAGCGCGTGCGGCAGCTCGAGCAGATGCTGGTGCGCGATGGCGTAGCGTTGTGCAAGGTGCATCTGCACGTCTCGCCCGCAACGCAGAAGAAGCGACTCGCCAGGCTGCAGGCGAACAAGACCACGCGGTGGCGCGTGACGCAGGAAGATCGCTGGCTGGCGCGCAACTACCGGCCGGTCGAACGGGCCTTCGAACGCATGCTCGCGGCCACCGATCAACCGCTCGCGCCATGGAATGTCGTGGACGGCACGGACAGCCAGCATCGTGCGCTCGAAGTGGGGCGAAAACTGCTGGCGGCGATCCAGCGCGCGGACGACGCGGTCCCGCGTGTCAGGAATGCGCTGAAGGGCGCCGTCGTGAATGCCGCCATCCGTGCCCGGTTCGCGACCAGGCCTGCCGGTGACACGCCGAGCGACGACGAGTACGACGCGGAACTCGAGCGGCTGCAGGGCAGGCTGGCGCTGCTGTCGCGGCGCAAGCGTTTCGAAAAGCACGCGGTCGTCGCTGCATTTGAAGGCATGGACGCGGCCGGCAAGGGCGGCGCGATCCGTCGTGTCACCGCCGCGCTCGACGCGCGCCAGTTCCGCGTCGTGCCGATCTCGGCGCCGACGCCCGAAGAACTCGCGCGGCCTTACCTCTGGCGCTTCTGGTTCCAGCTGCCGCCCCGGGGCAACTACACCCTCTTCGATCGAAGCTGGTACGGGCGCGTGCTGGTCGAGCGGGTGCGCGGCTTCGCGAAGACGCCCGACTGGCAGCGCGCTTATGACGAGATCAACGAGTTCGAGCGCCAG
>JAOUGW010000242.1 GCA_029865465.1 Gammaproteobacteria bacterium | reverse complement strand
CTCGGCTTCGGCCGCATGCTGTCGACGCAGAAGGACTTCATCGGTGCGGTGCTTGGTCGCAGGGCAGACCTGATCGATCCTGCGCGGCCGCGACTGGTCGGGATCAGGACGGTCGATCGCGCGGCGAAGCTCGCCGGTGGCATGCACTTCATTCCGCAGCACGCGCAACGCAGCATCGAGCACGACCAGGGTCACGTGACGTCGGTCTGCTACTCGCCGATCCTGGGACAGTGGATCGGCCTCGGCCTGCTGACGAACGGACCAGAACGCCACGGCGAAAAGCTCATGGCCTGCGATCCGCTGCGTGGTACGGAGACGCTGGTGGAGGTCTGCCCGCCTGTTTTCATCGATCCGGAAGGAGCGCGACTCCGTGGCTGATGCATCGCATTTCGAGTTCCGCAAGGGTCGATTCGGACGTTGCGACGGCCGACCGGGCGTCAGCGTTCGTGAAATCACGCACTTCGCGCTCGCCAGCGTCGTCGCCCGCAAGGACCAGGCGCTGCACGCGTCCGCCGCCGCCGAAGCGGCTTTCGGCACCGCGTTACCGTCGCGGCCTGCCGTTGCCAGCGGCTCCGATCTGTCGTTCGTCTGGTCCGGCCCCGGACACTGGCTCGCGCTGGGTTCGGCGGCGACTGCGAGCATCGAGCGGCATGTCAGCTCCGGGCTGCAGGGGCTCGCATCGGTCTTCGACCAGAGTGGCAGTCGCGTCCTGCTCGAGGTCGCCGGAACTCGCGTGCGGGACGCGCTCGCCAAGGGCGTCGAACTGGACCTGCATCCGCGCACTTTCAGGACGGGCTCCGCTGCAGTCACGACCGCGTCGCACATCGGCGTGCACCTCTGGCAGGTCGCTGACGACCCGGTCTATCGCCTGCTGGTCGTGCGCACCTACCTGGACAGCCTCTGGCGCTGGCTGGCCACCTCCGCGGCCGAATACGGCTGCGAAGTCCTGGCGCCGGCGCCGTACACATCGCACACGACCTGATCCACCGGAGCTGCCACGTGTCACAGTCAGGCTCGAATCCGTCGTTGACCGGTTGCCCCGAGCAGAGCCGGGCCGCGATCCAGCGATTCGAATCCGGGCACCCCACGGCCGCGGGTGACGACGCCGTCGCCGTCGAAGAACCGCTGGAGATCCGTCTCGGCCGGTTCGTGGACGGCAAGCTCCGTCTGCAAGCGGTGTCGATCACGATGCGCACGCCGGGCGACGACTTTGAACTGGCTGCGGGGTTCCTGTTCACCGAAGGCATCCTGCAGTCCAGGGAACAGGTCCGCGAAATCCTGCACTGCGGCAAGGGCAAGGTCGCCACCAACACCTTGCGTGTCGAACTCGCCGCCGGTGTCGACGTCGACATGAAGCGCCTGGAGCGCAACTTCTACACGACCTCGAGTTGCGGCGTGTGCGGCAAGACTTCGCTCGAAGCGCTGGCGACCGGGGCGCAGCGGGTATCGCCGCCCGCGGGCTTCACCGTTGACGCCCGCCTGGTCGACGAATTGCCGGCGCGCCTGCAGCTGCAACAGCACGCGTTCCGCTCGACCGGCGGCCTCCACGCCTCCGCCCTCTTCTCCCGCAGCGGCGAACTGCTCGGCCTGCGTGAAGACGTCGGCCGGCACAATGCACTCGACAAACTGATCGGGTCGCGCTTCCTGGCAGGCACCTTGCCTGCCAACGACACCATCCTTTTCCTCAGCGGGCGCGCGAGCTTCGAACTGCTGCAGAAGGCGGTCATGGCCGGCATCCCGGTCGTCTGCGCCGTGGGGGCGCCTTCGAGCCTGGCAATCGAGGCTGCGCGCGAGTTCGGCGTGACCTTGCTGGGTTTCGTCCGCGGACAGCGTTTCAACGTCTATTCGGGCCGGGAACGCCTGGTCCACCGTTAAAGGATCACTGAGATGCGCCAGGAAGTACGTGATGGCTTTTCAGCCACCATCGGCCACACGCCGCTGATCCGCCTGCGGCACGCGAGCGATGCCACCGGCTGTGAGATTCTCGGCAAGGCCGAGTTCCTGAACCCGGGCGGCTCGGTCAAGGATCGCGCCGCTCGCGGCATCCTGGACGACGCCGAACGCCGCGGCTTGATTGCGCGGGGCGGCACGTTCGTCGAAGGTACTGCGGGCAATACCGGCATCGGCTTCGCCCATCTGTGCAACGCGCGCGGCTACAAGTGCGTGATCGTCATGCCGGACAACCAGTCGCCCGAGAAGGCGGCGCTGCTGCGCACGCTGGGTGCCGAAGTGCGCGTCGTTAAGACCGTGCCCTACGCCGATCCGAATCACTACCAGAAGCTTGCACCGAAGGTGGCGGCGGAACTGGACGCGGCCGTCGGCAACCAGTTCGACAACACCGCGAATCGCGACGCGCACTATGCGAGCACCGGTCCCGAGATATGGCGTGATACCCAGGGACGCATAGACGCGTTCACCTGCGCTACGGGAACCGGCGGCACGCTCGGTGGCGTCTCGCGCTACTTGAAGGAACAGAAGCCTTCCGTGCGCATCGTGCTGGCCGACCCAATGGGCAGCGCCCTGCACCACTGGGTGAAGCATGGAGAACTGAAGTCGTCCGGCTCCAGCGCGGTGACCGAGGGCATCGGCATCGGCCGTATCACCGCCAACCTGGCCGATTCGCCGATCGACGATGCGGTGCAGGTCGAGGACCCGGAAATCGTGCGCACGACCTACGGGCTGCTGCGCGAGGAAGGATTCTTCCTGGGCAGCACCAGCGGCACCAACGTCGCGGCTGCCATTCGTGTCGCGCGCGACCTCGGCCCCGGGCACACGATCGTCACGATCCTCTGCGATGGCGGACACAAGTACCTCTCGCGCTTCTACAACCGCGAGTGGCTCGAGTCGAGGAACCTGCTGCAGTACGCGGACTGACTGCTCGGTCCGCGTCGATCACGGTGTTATAGTCGGCCAGGATCAGCAACGAACGTCCCGGGAGCGAACGACAGATGGCGCATGCATCGCTGGAAAGACCGCGCAACCTCGCGGCCTGGGCACTGGTCCTGATGGCCTCCCTGCTGGCCGTCAGTGCCAAAGCCGAGGAGCGCTACTGGCCCCCGATCGTCGATCCGCCCACCGGCCAGCATCACCCCGGCCGCTTCGTGTGGGTTGACCTCGTGACGTCCGACGTCGCGGCCGCCGCCGGGTTCTACGGTGCGGTGTTCGGCTGGACCTTCGAGACCTACGGCGGCGAGGACGACCGCGACACCTACACGCTGGCCCTGGCGGACGGCCTGCCGATCGGCGGCATGGTGTACGACCAGCGGGCGAAGCAAGGCAAGAAACTGTCGGCGCGTTGGGTCGGCCTGATCTCCGTCACCGACCTGAAGGCCGCCACGTCCGCCGTGACGCAGGGCGGCGGCAAGGTCGTCTATCAACCCGTGATGCTCGGCGAGCGGGGCGAGACCGCCATCTACCAGGATCCCGAAGGCGTGGTGTTCGGCCTCGTGAATTCGAAGAGCGGCGACCCGCCCGACTTCGCCGGCGACGTGAACGAGTGGTACTGGATCGACCTCTGGTCCGCCGACGTTGAGAAGGCGGCGCAGTTCTATCGTGCGGTCGTCGGCTACGAGACCGTGCCGATCGCCGACGACGGTCCCCGCAGTGGCGTGCGACTGGTATCCGGCGGTTTTGCCCGTGGGGGAATCATGGCGAAGGACAGCAAGGAGACTTCGGCAACCTGGCTGCCCTACATCCGCGTCGCTGACGTCAAGGCGACGGCTGCCAGGACCACGGCGGCTGGCGGCAAAGTGCTGCTGCAACCCATGGCGTTGAACCTCGCCACGGTGGCGATCATCGCCGACCCCACCGGCGCTCCCGTCGGCATTGTGCAGGTGCCGGCCACGGAGGCACAGCCATGAGCAAGGGCGATGACAGGCTCCTGCCCCGGCTTGCGGCCGTCGTGGCGCTCGCGATGGCGCTCGACGGGTGTGCCAGCGACGGCGGCGACTCAAGCTACAGCGGGGTTTCCACCAGCGTGAGCATGAGCATGGGCTATGGCTACGGTGGCTACTACGGCGGTGGCTACTACCCGGGCTACTACCCCGGAGGGTATCCGCCGCTCGTGGTCGTGCCCCCAAGACCGCCGGGCAGTCGTCCACCAGTTAACCTGCCGGAGCGACCGACGACGCTGCCCGAGACCAGCCGACCGTCCACGAGACCCGCGCCGATGCCTTCGACGCGGCCTTCAACGGTCCCACGGCCGACGACCCGCCCGTCATTCCGGCCCGCGCCGCGGCCGATGCCGATGCCGAGGCCGATGCCGATGCCAAGCAGACGCTAGCCGAGACCAAGCAATCGAACGGTGTGGCGGGCAATCGTGAGTTCTTCGTTGGTCGGGATCGTCCACGCGGATACCGCGCGGAGCGGCTTGGAGATGCGGGTCGAATGCCTGCGGTTGGCCTCGTCGTCGAGTTCGATTCCCAGCCACGCCGAGGCTCTGCAGATCCGTCGTCGCACCTCGATCGAGTGCTCACCGATTCCCGCAGTGAAGACCAGCGCGTCGAGCCCGCCCAGCACGGCTGCCATCGCACCGATCCCGCAAGCAGCGCGATGGACGAAATAATCGACCGCGAGCTGCGCGCTTGCGTCGTCGCTCGACAGCAGTTCGCGCATGTCGCTGCTGCTGCCCGAGATGGCCAGCAGCCCCGATCGCTGGTAGAACACGGTCTCCAC
>JAOUGW010000241.1 GCA_029865465.1 Gammaproteobacteria bacterium | reverse complement strand
CGCGAATCAGCGGTTACGCCAGAGCAGCGTCCCGGTCAAAGCGCCGAGCAACGCCGTCGGCAGCCAGCCCACCATCCACGGCGGCAGGCTGAACAACTCCCCGCTGCTCTCGAGCGTCTGGCTCAGCAGCACGAATCCCGCGCCGATCAGCACGCCGATCACGGTGCGCGCGCCCTGCCCCGAGTTGCGCAGCGATCCCACGCAGAACGGCAGCGCCAGCATGATCACCAGCAGCACGGCGACGAACCGCGCCAGGCGCGACCAGTAGGCCGCCTCGAACCGGTTCGACTGCAGCTCGTTGCGCTGCAGGTGCGCGATGTAGTCGCGCAGGTCGCGCAATCCCATCGTCTCGGGTTCCGCGATGGCGAGGCCCAGGAATTCAGACGACAGCGACGTGCGCACGTCGCGCTCGCCTGCCCGATCCACGGTGGCCGTGAGCGCATCCGGCGCGAACGAGGTGCCCACGTACTTCTCCAGCCGCCACACCTGGTCACCCTTGACGCTTGCCGACTCGGCGCGGCCGACGCTCACGAGCCTGCGCGCGCGATCGACCTGGAAGACCTTGATGCCGCCGAAGCGCGTACTGGCAGACTGCTGGTCGACACTGATGATGGTGTCGCCATCACGCACCCACGTCGCGCGGCTGCCCGCGAGGGCGAACTCGTCGAACTTGGCAAAGACCTTGAGCTGCCGCGCGTATTGCCCGAGCGGCGGGGCGACGTATTCGCCGATGACGAACATCAGCGACGCCAGCATCAGGCCAGCCGTGCCCAGCCACAGGCAGAAACGCAGCGTCGTCACACCGGAGGAGCGCATGACGATGAGTTCACTGCCACGCGCCAGGTTGCCCAGGCCGAGCAGCGACCCGATCAGCGCCGCCACCGGCAGCAACTGGAACAGGTAGCTCGGCAGGTTCAGGGCGACGAACAGCAGTGCCCGCGTGGCCGTGTAGTTGCCGACACCGATGTCGTCCTGCTGGCCTATGAACATGAACAGCGCGCCGAGCGCGAGCAGCACGATCATGACCAGCGCGGTGTAGCCGAGCACGGTGCGGATCAGGTAACGACTGAGGATTCCCATGATGGCGCGGCCTCAGCCTGCCGCCGCGGCGCCGACCGGGCGCCGCTGCCAGGGCATGCGCCACGGCTTGCCGGGATGGAGTTCACTCCAGAGCAGCCACGCGGCGAGCGCGAGCGGCACGAGGTGGACCCACCACAGGCCGAGTTGCCCGCCCGCCGCATCCTTCTGGATCCACACGCGCACCGCCGCCAGCAGGTTCGAATACATGAAGTACGCGAGCACCGCGTAAGCGACACGGGCAAATCGCCCCTGGCGCGGGCGCAGGCGTGCGAGCGGCACCGCGAGCACCATCAGCGCGAGCGCCATGACGGGCACCGCCGTGCGCCACGCCAGCTCGGCGCGATCCTTCGGATCCTGCGACGCCATCAGCGTCGCCGTGTCCTTCATCTCGATCTTGTTCTTGCCCGTCTTCGCCTCGGGCAGGCGCACGGGAATCCCGTGCTCGCGAAATTCCACGATGCGCCAGTTCGCCGTGCCCGGCACGCCTTCGTAGCGGCGACCGTCGTACAGGATGAACACCTGCTCTGGTTGACCCGCGCCGCGCTGCATGGCCCTTTCGGCCATCGCGATCTCGGTCCTGTCGCCGATGCTGCGCTGCACGAACACGCCATGCAGCTCACCCGTCTTCTCGACGCGCTCGGCGTAGAATACGGCATCACCGCCGGCGAAGCTGCGGAAGCGCCCCGGCTCGAGCGCGCCGAACTGCGCAGCCCGCGTCGCCTCGAGACGGAGCTCGTTCGATTTCGTCCAGGCAGCCGGCACGACGCGGTAGGACAGCACCGCAAGCAGGGCCGTCACGACCACCGTCAGCAGCGCGATCGGGCGGTAGATCCGCAACGGCCCGACGCCACAGGCGGTCATCGCCGTCATTTCGCTCTCGTGGTACAGGCGGCCGAGCGCCAGCACGATCCCGAGGAACAGGCCGATGGGCACGAGCACCGTGAGCTGCTGCAGCGTGGTGAGGCCGATCAGCGTCAGCACGATACTGGCTGGAAAGCCGCTCGCTGCCGCCTGCCCGAGCACCCGCGCGAACTGGTTGGAAAGCAGCACGATCAGCAGCACGCCGGTGACCGCGACGAAGGTCATGGTCACTTCGCGCAGCAGGTAGCGGTCCAGGCGACTGAGCAAAGTTCGCGGGCCTCGGTGGGAATCGGTAAACTTGCCCGTTCAGTTTAACGGGCGAACCGGCCGCCGGGTACAAAGTCGACCCGCGCCGCAGGCCTTAAGGATGAAGGACTTCCCGATGCGCCTATTCGTCGCCACCGCCGCGCCCCACCGCCAGAAGACCGATTGCGCCATCGTCGGCCTGCATGAAGGCGGCGGCGGGTTCACGGGCGCCGCCGCGGCCCTCGATTCCGCGCTGGAGGGCCGCCTCGGCCGGTTGATCAAGCGCGGCGACGTGCATGGCAAGACCGGCGAGCTGCGCCTGGTGGATACGGACGGCGCCGCCTGCCAGCGCGTCATGGTCGTCGGGCTCGGCAAGAAGGGCGCGTTTGGCCGCAAGCAGTACCGCAAGGCGCTGCTTGCCGCGCTCGGCGCGATCGCCAAGACCGGCGCCCGCGACGCCGTGAGCTACCTCGCGGAATCGGTCGCTGAGCCCGACGCGTATTACGACGCCCGGCTCGCCGCCGAAGCGCTGGGCGCTGCGCTCTACCGTGTTCCCGCCATCCGCAGCGCGCGCAAGCCCGCGGATCCGGCACTGAAGTCGTTCGCCATCGCCATCGCCGAGGCCGGCCAGAAGTCGGCCACGCAGCGCGGCCTCGACCATGGCCGGGCGATTGCCGCGGGCTCCGCCCTGACGCGCGATCTCGCCAACCTCCCGGCCAACGTCTGCACGCCGGGGTACCTCGCGCAGCAGGCGAAGGAACTCGCCCGGTCGTACCGGTCGGTGCGCACGCAGGTGCTCGAAGAGCGCGACCTCAAGCGGCTCAAGATGGGTTCGTTCCTGTCCGTGACGAACGGCACCGACGAGCCGGCCAAGCTGATCGTCATGCGCTACGACGGCGGCCGCGCGGGCCAGGCGCCCGTCGCGCTGGTCGGCAAGGGCGTCACGTTCGACAGCGGCGGCATCTCGCTGAAGCAGCCGCCGGGCATGGACGAAATGAAGTTCGACATGACGGGAGCCGCCAGCGTCTTCGGCGCGATCAAGGCCGCGGCCGAGATGGGGCTCAAGCTCAACGTGGTCGGCATCGTTCCGGCCTGCGAGAACATGCCGAGCGGCCGCGCGACCAAGCCGGGCGACATCGTGCGCAGCATGTCGGGCCAGACCATCGAGGTGATCAACACCGACGCCGAGGGCCGCCTGATCCTGTGCGATGCGCTCACCTACGCGCGCCGCTTCAAGCCGGCGGCGGTCGTCGACATCGCGACGCTCACGGGCGCGTGCGTGATCGCGCTCGGCGCGCACCTGAGCGCCGTCATGAGCAACGACGATGAACTTGCGGGGGAACTCACCGCAGCCGGCCTGCGCGCGGAAGACCGCTGCTGGCACATGCCGATGGCCGAGGAATACCACGAGCAGCTCAAGAGCAATTTCGCGGACTTCGCCAATGCCTGCGGGCGCGACGGCGGCGCCATTACGGCCGCGTGCTTCCTCGCCAAGTTCACGGACGGCCTGCCGTGGGCCCACCTGGACATCGCGGGCACCGCGTACCTCACGGGTTCGCACAAGGGCAGCACCGGACGTCCGGTGCCCCTGCTGCTGGACTTCCTGCTCGGCCGGACCTGATGCCGCGCCGTACGCACCGTGGGCGCACCTAGAGTCGACTTCTACACGCTCGGCGAACCCGACCGCCGGGCGCGCCTCGTCGCGGCTTGCCGTCTCGCCGAAAAGGCTTACGAGCAGGGCCTGCGGGTGGCCGTCCGCACAGCCAGCGCTGCGGAAACGGCGGAATTCGACGAGTTGCTGTGGACCTTTGCCGATCGCAGCTTCGTGCCGCACGTCGCCTGGCCGAGCGAGCCGGAGGTGGCAGCGGCTACCCCGGTCGTCGTGGGCAGCTCCGGCCTTCCCGCCAGTCACCGCGACGTGCTGATCAACCTCGCGCCCGATGCACCCGCCGACTTTTCCGCCTATGCTCGGATCTGCGAAGTGGTCGGCGGCGAGGAACACGCCCGGAAGGCGGGCCGCCACCGCTGGCGAACGTACCGTGACGCAGGCTGCGCGCCCGAGGCGCATGCGGTCTAAGCGAGGCTCCGCTGCACCATGAACAACCTTTCCGCCGGTGAAATCCCCGTACTGACGGACGTCGTCGAACCGAACATCGGTTCAGCCTCGGCCTTCATCAACGACACCAGCCGGTTCCTGGGCGAGCTCGAAGCGCACCTGACGGCCGTGGTCCACGAGCAGGCGGACGAGCTGGTCCACAACGCACTGCGCGAAATGGAGGCCCTGCTGCTCGAACAGGTCTCCGACCGCCTCAAGGCCGAGCTGCCGCGACTGATCTCGCGGGTGATCGCCGAGCATTTCAGGGGCCCGGGTCTCGCGAACTGAGCAGGGCAACCACGGGACTGCCGCTATAATCGACGGTTCGCGCACGAGGCCGTCGATGGACAAGAGCTACTCCCCCCGAGATATCGAGTCGCGCATCTACGCTGCCTGGGAAGCGGCCGGCT
>JAOUGW010000033.1 GCA_029865465.1 Gammaproteobacteria bacterium | reverse complement strand
CGGGTTCCTCGGGGCGTTCAACGGCAAGCTGCGCGACAGGTACTTGAACGTCCGCCAGTTCCCGTCGCTCGGAGACGCGAGGAGCAGGATCGAGGCTTGGCGAGGCGGCTACAACAATTAGCGTCAGACGTCGAGGTTCGACACCAGCAGCGCGTTGCGTTCGATGAATTCACGCCTGGGTTCGACTTCGTCGCCCATCAGCGTCGAGAACAGTTCGTTCGCGACGTGGGCGTCCTCGATGCGCACCTGCACGAGCCGGCGCGTTTCGGGATTGATGGTCGTGTCCCACAGCTGCTCGGGGTTCATCTCGCCGAGGCCCTTGTAGCGCTGGATCGTCTGGCCGCGACGCGCTTCGTCGAGCAGCCAGTTGATGGCTTCCTTGAAGCTGTCGACCGTCTGCTCGTTGTCGCCGCGACGCACGATGGCGCCGGCGCCAAACAGACCAACCAGCGTGCGCGAGAGGTCCGTGATCCGGCGGTATTCGCTCGAATTGAAGAACTCGCGGTGCAGATGCTTCTCGACGGCGTTGCCGTGCTCGACACGCGTGACGACGAGGTGCGGCGGCGTGCCCGGCTGCAGCGTCACGGTGTAGTGGCGCCCCGCCTGCGGCACGTCGTTCAGCATCTTTTCGAGCTGCGCGCCCCAGCTGGTGAGCTTCTCCGGGTCTTCGCGATCGGCGATGCCGATCTCCGGCAGGTGCAGCATCTGCTCGAGCACGTGCGCGTCGTACCTGCGCGGGGACTTGCGCACCGCGTTCTGGAAATCCATGTACTTGCGAGCGAGCGTCTCGAGCGCACCGTCCTGCATGGGCACCGACGAATCGCGCACGACGAGCGCAGCGCCTTCGAGTGCGGTGCCGAGCAGGATCTGGTTGAGCTCGACGTCGTCCTTCACGTAGTTCTCGCTCTTGCCCTTCTTCACCTTGTAGAGCGGCGGCTGCGCGATGTAGACGTGGCCGCGCTCGATCAGGTTCGGGATCTGCCGATAGAAGAACGTGAGCAGCAGCGTGCGGATGTGCGAACCGTCTACGTCTGCGTCGGTGTTATGGCAGCAGAGGCCGCCCATGCCGGCGACGAAATTCTCGTCGGTCTCGACCGAAAAGTCGTAGACGTAGCCATTGCTCGGCGTGACTTCCTCGATCGATACGACCGGCAGCGCCATCAGGTCGCCGTCGAGTGTGTCGAAACGGCGATTGATCGTTCCATCGACGCGTTCCACGTGCTCCCGGATACCCGCCGCGGCCGGGTGATCAGACCAGATGTCTTCGAGTCGACGCAGGTCCTCGGCCGCGGTGACCGTGATCTGCCAATATCTCCGGCGGGTGCCGCAAGGCTCGCCACGAATGAGCCGCACCTTGCCGTCAGGCTCGTGCTCAATCAGCGAGGCGACGATGCCGAGCGACGAAAGCAGGTACATCAGTCCGCTCGCCAGGTCGTAGGAAGACGTGGCGAAACCGACACGTCCGGCTGCGGCCGTGCCGTCGCCGCGGAAGTAGCCGCGCAGGAACGCGAGCCGCAGTGCCGCAGGCACGTTGAAGACGAGGTCCGGAATGCGCTTCGTGTGGGATTCCGCAGCGTGGAATCCAAACAGGCTCTGCCACGCGGCGGCAGCGACGCGGTTGACCAGCTTCAGCTCGGCGGCCCGATCGACGACTTCGTACAGCGTCGGTGCGATGCCGAATACGCGCGTCATGCGCTCGGCGATTTCAGGTGCGAAGGCAACGTTGCCGTTACCGATCGACAGCCGGATGCCGTTGCGGTCGGAGCACGAGCCTTCCGCGACGTAGAAGCCCAGCAACGTCATGAGGTCGGCGTCGACCGGCAGCCGGTGCGGAATGCCCGCATCCGCGTAGTGCTCGGGCGTGATCTCGAAGTCGTCGCGACCTGCGAACCATGCGACGTCTGCTTCCTCGAGCTGGTCGATGTGCACCAGATTCCGCACGGCATTGCGACCGGAGCCGGAGTATTGCATCTGCCAGGTACGGTCCAGGCGGCTCGGGACGGACTGCACCATCGCCTGTGCAACGTCGGCATCGGCGCCGACGGCTCGCAGGTAGGTGTCGAACTGTGTCTGCGTGGGACGGGATTCACCCTGCTCCCAGGCATAGAACGTCACGGGTTGCTTGATGCCGATCGAGTCACACAGCTCGCGATTGGTCAGGCCGCTCTCGCGGCGCTTGGCCGCCAGCGCCTGCCCGACGTCGCGAGCGATCTCGACGCGGTTCTCGGTCAGCTGTGGATTGCGAGCATGCTGCTGACGCACGCGGCTCTTGAACCATTCCTCCACGGCGGGTCCGCGGAGCCAGGCGTTGAGCGTCGGCCGACGCTCCTGCCAAAGCAAACGCAGGACGTCGACGTGTCCGGGGGCGCTTTCGGGCAGCGACAACTGCTTCGGCGCAACCAGGCGATCACCGGTCTGCAGTTCGTCGCCGCGCTTCAACAGCAAGTCGCCGTTCTCGCAGGTAAACACACTATGGCTCGACGTGACTCGCACGGAACGGCCGTAGGCGGTGCGGACGCGGAACAGCTTCTCCTGCAG
This sequence comes from Gammaproteobacteria bacterium, assembly GCA_029865465.1. Classification (GTDB taxonomy): domain Bacteria; phylum Pseudomonadota; class Gammaproteobacteria; order Steroidobacterales; family Steroidobacteraceae; genus RPQJ01. Next base: position 16,434 of record JAOUGW010000033.1, on the reverse strand, counting down.
CGGATGCCGGATTACGGCCTTGATCGGGCGGAACCGGATCGCGTGATCGTCGCTGCCGAAGCACAGCACGTGGCCGAGCTTGCCATCGGACAGTCGCTCGGCAAGCACCTTCTGGGCATGGCCATCGTCGTCGACTTGGCCTGTATCGAGATGCGACTCGATCGCCGAGTCGATGAACGCACCGATGCGCACCATGCGCGCAAGGCCGCCGCGCTCACGGACGAAGACGTGGTCGTCGCCGTCGACGCTCATGATGATGATGCGGTGATAGCGCAGCTTGGCGAGGTCGAGCTCGTCCTTTCCAATCCCGCACCCGAGCGCGGTGATCAGCGTGCCGACTTCGGCGGACGACAGCATCTTGTCGAAGCGCGCGCGCTCGACGTTCAGGATCTTGCCCTTCAGCGGCAGGATGGCCTGCGTACGACGATCACGTCCCTGCTTGGCAGAGCCGCCTGCGGAGTCACCCTCGACGATGAAAAGCTCGGATTTCGCCGGGTCTTTTTCCTGGCAGTCCGCGAGCTTGCCGGGCAGGCCCGCGATGTCGAGCGCACCCTTGCGCCGCGTGAGTTCGCGCGCCTTGCGCGCGGCTTCACGCGCACGAGCCGCGTCGATGATCTTGTTGACGATGGCTTTCGCCTGCGCCGGCTGCTCGAGCAGGAATTCGCCGAGCTTCTCGCTCACCACTGCCTCGACCACGCTCTTCACTTCCGACGAGACCAGCTTGTCCTTGGTCTGCGACGAGAACTTCGGGTCGCTCAGTTTCACCGACAGGACAGCAGTGAGGCCTTCGCGCGAGTCGTCGCCCGTGGTCGGCACCTTGTCCTTCTTGTTCGCCATCTCGCCTTCGATGTAATCGTTCAGCGTGCGCGTGAGCGCCGCGCGGAAACCGGCGAGGTGCGTGCCGCCGTCTTTCTGCGGGATGTTGTTGGTGAAGCAGTACATCGTCTCCGCGTAGGAGTCGTTCCACTGCAGCGCGATTTCCACGACGACGCCGTCGCGCTCGCCGCGAAACCAGAAGATTGATTCGTGAACTGCAGTCTTGCTGCGGTTCAGGTACTTGACGAACTCCTTGATGCCGCCTTCGTAGTGGAAAGTCTCGCGGCGCTCGTCGCGCTCGTCGACGAGCTCGATACGCACACCGGAATTCAGGAACGACAGTTCACGAAGTCGTTTCTGCAGGATCTCGTATTCGAACTCGATGTTGGTGAAGATCGTGTCGCTGGGCTTGAAGCGGATCGTGGTGCCGCGCTTGTCGCTGGTGCCAGTGACCGCGAGCGGCGAGACTGGTTCACCCAGGTGGTATTCCTGCGTATAGACCTTGCCATCGCGATAGATCGTCAGGTTCAGGGTCTCCGAAAGCGCATTGACGACCGAGACGCCGACGCCGTGCAGTCCGCCGGAGACCTTGTACGAGGAGTCGTCGAACTTGCCGCCCGCGTGCAGGACAGTGAGGATGACTTCCGCCGCAGAGACCCCCTCCTCCGGATGGATATCCACAGGAATTCCACGGCCGTCGTCCTGCACGGTGACGGATTGGTCGGCGTGGATGGTGACGATGATGTTGGTGCAATGACCGGCGAGCGCCTCGTCGATCGAGTTGTCGAGGACCTCGAAGACCATGTGGTGCAGGCCCGACCCGTCATCGGTGTCACCGATGTACATTCCTGGGCGTTTGCGGACCGCATCGAGGCCTTTCAAGACTTTGATTTTACTGGAGTCGTAGACGTCCGCGGCGCTCATGGGATACCCGGTGCAAAGGAACGCGGAATTATAGCAGAGGGGTGATTTTTCCGTGTTCCACGTGAAACCTTCGGGTCACGGGAAGCCGTTGGAAAGCCGCCATGTCGGGGTCCAGGGCTGTGACGAACAGCTGCCCGGGCAGGTCCAGTACCACCGCAATCAAGCGCTCGAGATTGGCCGCGTCGAGCTCCGCGGCAGGATCATCCACAAGCAGGGCCGCCGTGGGACTGCCCAGCGCGTCATCGCACATCAGCTGCCCCAGGAGCATCGCCGAGGCCGTCAGCTTCTGCTGCCCTCGCGATACGCGGTGCTTGGCCAGGTCCCCCGCTACGCGGATCGACAGGTCAGCTCGATGAGGGCCGGCGTGCGTTGTCCGCCGCTCGCGGTCCCGCGGCCAGGAATGCTCGACGGCATTCCGCAGTTCAGTCCCGGCAGCCCAGCCGTCGCTGAGCGCAAGTTCGATGGTAGTCCCTAGCAGGCGCTGCCCGACTGCTGCGACATGAGGCTGCAACTTGGCGAAGTACTCCCGGCGCGAAGTTGCCAGGGAATGGCCGGACTCCAACAGCTCCGGATCCCAGGCGCGGACCACTCGTTCCGGCGCTTCCGCCCGCAGAGCCGCGTTTCGTTGTTTCAGCGCCCGCTGATACCGCCGCCACTGCTCCACGAACCTTGGTTCCACGTGGAACACCCCCCAGTCCAGGTAGCGTCGGCGCTCCTGTGGGCCCTCCTCGACCAGCCGGTGTACCTCGGGGTCGATGGCCTGCACCGGCAGGATGGTCGCCAGCTCCGCCAGGCTGCCAACCCGGTTGCCCGCCGCCCGGGCCTCGAATCCTTCCCGGCTGTAGCGGACACCGACTGGGCGGACACTCCCACCCGCATCAAAGCGGCCGGTGAGCAGCAATTCCTCGGCGCCTTTGCGAATCAGGGTTTCGTTGCGGGCCGTGCGGAAGGAGCGGCCGCGACCGAGAAAGAAGATCGCCTCTAGCAGGCTGGTCTTGCCGGAGGCGTTGGCCCCGCTGATGAGGTTGCAGCGACCACCGAACTCGAGATCGGTCGACGCAATGCAGCGAAAATCGCGGACTTCGAGTCGGCGCAGGCTCATGGTGTCAGGCTAGCCCGATGTTCCACGTGGAACCAGCCGGGCGTCGCGACCATCGCCCGCCTGGCAACTTCGCGGTGTTCCACGTGGAACGTAGCTTGCCAACGAGACAGGCGGGTCAGGCGCCCGCCCCCGGCCGTTCAGAGCCGCATCGGCATGACGACGTAGCGGGCCGACCCGTCCTGTGTCGCGCGGATCAGGCAGCTGCTGTTGCCGTCGGTCAAACCCACCTGCACGTCCGCGCCATCCACCGCGGCCAAGGCATCCAGCAGGTAATTGACGTTGAAGCCGATTTCCAACTCTTCCCCGTCGTAGGTCACTTCAACTTCTTCTTCGGCCTCTTCCTGCTCCGGGTTGTGCGCCTGGATCATCAGTGCGTTTGGCTTGAGGGCGAACCGGATGCCGCGATACTTCTCGTTCGACAGGATTGCGGCGCGCTGCAAAGCCTGGCGCAAATCGTCGCGAACCGCCCCAATCGTCTTGGGCGGCGTGGCGGGAATCACGCGGCTATATTCGGGGAAACGGCCGTCAATCAGCTTGGATGTGAAGCGAATTTCGCCGATCTGCACGCGAAGATGGTTCGATCCGATGGAAACTTCGAGCATCTGGTCTTCGTTCCCCAGGATGCGCTGCAGCTCGAGCACGCCTTTGCGTGGAACAATGACCTGCTGGCCCACCTTTCCACCCTGCGGCAGCTCGACTTCACATAAAGCCAGACGATGACCGTCGGTCGCGACAGCTCGGAGCATTTTCGCCGAAGTTTCGAGCAACAAGCCGTTCAGGTAGTAACGGACGTCCTGCTGCGCCATGGAGAAATGGGTCTTGTCGAGCAGCCGCTTGAAGTCCTTCTGCGGCAGCTGCAGGGTCTGCTCTGCGTTGATCTCCTCCACGGTGGGAAACTCTGCCGCCGGGAGCGTGGAGAGCGTGAAGCGGCTCTTGCGAGCGCGTACTAGCATCCGCTCGCCTTCCTGGGTGAGCGTGATCTCGGTGCCATCCGGCAACGCGCGACAGATGTCTAGCAGCTTGCGTCCGGGGATCGTGATCTCGCCGCCGCGCTGTACGTCTACCTCGGATGTAGCCACCAACTCGACTTCGAGATCGGTCGCCGTGACCGAGAGCTTGCCGCCTTTGGCCGACACCAGCACGTTCGCCAGGATCGGCATCGTCTGCTTGCGCTCGACGACGCCCATGACGGCCTGCAGCGGGCTCAGGATCGCTTCGCGCTTCGCGATGATCTTCATCTTCTATAGTTCCGGAGTCTTTATATAAGAGATCTATTGTTATGACTTTTAGCACAGCGCAAGTCTGTGCAAAACCTCAGTTTCCCCAATCGCAGCGCGCCTTTGCACCCAGGGTCAACCCCCCTCGCCACGCACGCAAGCCCTGTCCGCAGCCTGTGGACGAAATGTGGAGTATTCGACCCCCCGTTTCATCCACAGGTTGATCATGTCATCCCGCAAGCGTTCTCAACAGGTTTGAATAGTCCTCGTTGAGCCGCTGCTGCGAAGTCCGCAGCTCCTTTACGACGCGGCAGGCATGCAGCACCGTCGTGTGGTCGCGGCCGCCGAACGCATCACCGATTTCCGGCAGGCTGTGATTGGTGAGTTCCTTCGACAATGCCATCGCCATCTGCCGCGGCCGCGTGATCGAGCGGCTGCGCCGGCGCGACAACAGGTCGGCGACGCGGATCTTGTAGTACTCCGCGACCGTCTTCTGGATGTTCTCGATGGTGACCAGGCGTTCCTGCAGCGCGAGCAGGTCCTTGAGCGCTTCCTTCGCAAAATCCAGCGTGATCGGTCGACCCGTGAACTGCGAGTTCGCGATCACGCGGCGCATGGCGCCCTCGAGCTCGCGCACGTTCGAGCGGATGCGCTTGGCGACGAAGAACGCGACCTCCTCCGGCAGCTCGACGCCGCTGGCCGCGGACTTGCTCATCAGGATCGCAACGCAGGTTTCGAGTTCGGGGGGCTCGATCGCGACGGTGAGTCCCCAGCCGAAGCGCGACTTGAGGCGCTCCTCGAGGCCGTCGACTTCCTTCGGATAGCGATCGCAGGTGAGGATCACCTGCTGCTGCCCCTCCAGCAGCGTGTTGAACGTGTGGAAGAACTCTTCCTGCGAACGATCCTTGCCCGCGAAGAACTGGATGTCGTCGATCAGCAGCGCGTCGAGCGTGCGGTATGCCTGCTTGAACTCGTTGATCGTGTTGTGCTGCAGCGCGCGCACCATGTCACCGACGAAGCGCTCGGAGTGCACGTAGGCCACCTTCGCGTCCTTGTTGCGCGCGCGGATCTGGTTGCCGATGGCGTGCATCAGGTGCGTCTTGCCCAGTCCGACGCCACCGTAGATGAACAGCGGGTTGTAGGCCCGGCCGGGGTTCTCGGCGACCTGGACCGCTGCGGCGCGCGCCAGCTGGTTGCTCTTGCCCTCGACGAAATTCGCAAACGTGAACTCGGCGTTGAGCCGGCCGCCGAACTGGGGCAGGGGGTCGACCGTGCGCCGGGGAGGCGCGCCGGGCTGTGACTCGAACATGGCCGGCGCCCGAGGCATGGGCGGCGGTTGCACCGGCAGCCCGATTCCATCCGTCATCTGGGCCGGGGTGGGGAGCGGCTGCCGTCGGGAACCGATTTCGACGGTCACCTGCGGCGGCGGCGCAGGCACCAGTTCGTCGACGAGCTCGCTGATGCGCGCGGTGCAGTTCTGGTTGACCCAATCGACTACGTACCGATTGGGCGCCAGCAGTCGCAGCCGGTCCCCGTCCTCGACGGCCTGCAGCGGGCGGATCCAGGTGTTGAAGGCCTGTTCCGGAAGCTCCGCTTCGAGCCGGCGGAGACATTGATGCCAGAGCGAAATCTGCACGAACCGACGGGCCTTGCTGAGGGACGGTGAGCGCTTGCCAGCGGGAAGGGGCGGCGAGTGTATACCGGCCTCCCGGCCTGTGGATATCTTCGGTTGCGGTTGACTCCGCCGGGGCCCGTGCGTATTCTTCCCGGCCCTCTCACGGCCAGTGCATGTTGTTGTTTCTGGTCCTGTTTTCCGGTCCTGTTCAGGACACCTCCGGAGCCGAAGATGAAGCGCACATTCAACCCGAGCAACCTGCACCGCAAGCGAGTCCACGGCTTCCGTGCGCGCATGGCCACCAAGGGCGGTCGACTCGTCCTCGCCCGCCGTCGCGCCAAGGGCCGCAAGCGCCTTGCGGTCTGACCGTTCTCACGAGCAGTAACGATCGCACGCCAGTCTCGCGACGCTTCCCGCGCGCGAGGCGCCTGACCGGCAAACCCCAGTTCGACGCCGTACATCGGCAAGGCCAGCGATCTTCCGATGCGCTGTTCCTCGTGATCACCCGTCCCAACGACGCGGGCCACGCCCGGCTCGGGCTCGCCATCGGCGTCAAGACCGCGGGCAACGCCGTCAAGCGCAACCGCATCAAGCGGCTCGCGCGCGAATCGTTCCGTCACCGCCAGCACGAACTGCCTTCCCTGGACGTCGTCGTCAATGCGCGACCTGCTGCCGCCGCGAGCAACAGCGTCGAGATCCGCGCGAGCCTGCAATCGCACTGGGATAGGATCGTGCGACGATGCGCCCGTTCCTGATCGCCCTCATCACCTGCTACCGGTGGTTCATCAGCCCGCTGCTCGGGCCGAACTGCCGCTTTCATCCCACGTGTTCCTGCTACGCGCAGGAAGCCATTCAACGTCACGGGGCGCTGCGCGGCTCCTGGCTGGCGGCTCGTCGCATCGGACGCTGCCATCCCTGGAATCCCGGCGGCTACGATCCCGTGCCCGAATGCACGCACACACCGCAAGACCACACTGATAAGCGACCGAGTCATGGATAACCCGCGCCTGTTTCTCTGGATTGGCCTCGCATTGCTCGCCTGGATGAACATCATCCAGTGGGACCGCGACTACGGCTCGCAGCAGGCTGCTGCCCCGGCCACGACGGCTGCGCCCAGCGCGACGCCTGCGGCTTCCTCACCTGCAGCGGGCGCCGCGTCATCGAGCCTGCCGTCGTTGCCTTCGGTCACGGCGCCCGCCGCTGGCGCAACTGCGGCTGCTGCTGCCGTACAAACGCCAGCCATCGCCGCCGTGAACGACGCTGCCGGGAAGATCCACGTGGTCACCGACGTGATCGACATGGACATCAGCCTGCAGGGCGGCGACCTGCTGCGCGCCGACCTGCTGCGGTACCCGCGAGACAAGAAGCCTGGCAGTCCCGCCGTGCGGCTGTTGTCGACCGACGACGCGTCATTCAGCATCGTGCGCAGCGGACTGCGTGCCGCGGACGGTCGCGCCGAACCGACGCACCTGGCAACGTACACCGCGCCGGCCACGGAGTTCCGCCTGGCCCCGGGTGCACAGGAACTGCGTGTTCCGCTGACGTGGACGGACGGGCAGGGCGTCACCGTGATGAAGACCTACGTCTTCAGGCCGGGTCAGTACGCATTTGACGTCCGCTATGACGTGCAGAACGCGTCCGGCATGGAATGGAAGGCGGCGTCCTACGTGCAGTTCGTGCGCCACGCGTTCGCGCAGAAGCGTTCGATGTTCGACGTCGAGAGCTACGCGTTCCGCGGCCCGGCTGTCTACGACGGCAAGAAGTACCAGAAGCTCGACGTCGACGACGAAGACGACAGCGTTTTCCGCCAGGCGATCAGCGACGGCTGGATGGCCGAAATGCAGCACCATTTCGTGTCTGCCGCGGTGCCGCCCGACGGCGAGACCTACGACTTCTCGCTGCAGCGCGAGCAGGCGCATTCGCTCGTGAGCTATCGCGGCCCGCTCAAGAGCGTGGCGGCCGGTGCCAGCGCCACTTTCAGCGAAAAGCTGTTCATCGGTCCGAAGCTGCAGCAGCAGTTGAAGGCGACCGGCCCGAAACTCGAGCTCACCGTCGATTACGGCAAGCTCACGATCCTGGCCGATCCGCTGTTCCACCTGCTCGAGTGGGTGCACAAGTTCGTCAAGAACTGGGGCGTCACGATCATCATCGTGACGATCCTGCTGAAACTCCTGTTCTACAAGCTCACCGAGAAGAGCGGCCGCTCGATGGCCAAGATGCGAGCGATCGCGCCGCGCATCAAGAGCATCCAGGAGCGCTACAAGGACGACCGCGAACAGCTCGCGAAGCAGACGATGGAGCTGTACAAGCGCGAGAAGATCAACCCGGTCGCGGGCTGCCTGCCGATCCTGGTGCAGATTCCCGTGTTCCTCGCTTTCTACTGGGTGCTGCTCGAGAGCGTCGAGATGCGCCAGGCGCCGTTTTTCGGCTGGATCCAGGACCTGTCGTCGAAGGATCCGTACTTCATCCTGCCGATCCTGATGGGTTTCGGCATGTTCGCGCAGTTCAAGCTGAACCCGGCGCCGCCCGATCCCATGCAGGCAAAGATGTTCGCCTTCATGCCGGTGATCATGACCGTGATGATGGCGTGGTTCCCGGCGGGCCTCGTGCTGTACTGGCTGACCAACACGCTGCTCTCGATTGCGCAGCAGTGGCAGATCAACCGGGTCGTGCTGGCCGAGGCGAAGAAGAGCGGCTCGACGGCCTGAATTTTTCGCCACGCGCACGGTGTGAGGCGGTCGATCCGGTGCCTTTCCCCGAGCTTGGAAAGGCAGACACGCGCTCGGGGAAAGGCACCGGATCGACCGCCTGACAAACGGCGCCTGAACTCGTTTTCGGCGCGCCGAAAACATCGCACGGCGCAAGCAACGTCACCGCGCTCCGATCGCAACCTCTCCCGCTAAACGGGAGTCGTTGGTCGACGCACAGGTGAGAGGTCCCGAAGCCCCTCGAACTTACGGCAAATCTTGTTGCAAAAGCAACAGATAAGAATAAAATGCGCTTATGGAGCGCTCGTCCCCCGTCCTGACCAACCACGCCGTAGCCGACGGGGCCAACCTCCGTCCCGCAGAGGTTCTGACGCGCGCGCTGGTCAAAGCGGGCAAGGAACTCGGCCTGACGCAGGCGGACCTCGGCGCCATCGTCGGCCGTGACCGCACCGCGCTGAGCCGAGGCGCCCTCGAACCCGACACCAAGTCGGGTGAGCTCGCGCTGCTGTTGATCCGCGCCTATCGCGCGCTTTTCGTACTCGTGGGTGGCGAACCCCGGCAGATGAAGCACTGGATGCGCACCCACAATCATCACGTGGGCGGCGTGCCCGCCGAACTCGTCCGCTCCGTGCCCGGGCTCATGCGCGTCGTCGAATACCTCGACGCGATCCGGGGCCGCGTGTGAGCGACATCTGGGCGGCGTGCGCCGGCCGCGCGGTGCCCGAGACCCTGACAGGCGAAATCTTCCGCCTGGTCGAGAGCCAGGCACAGGTCGCGACGAATGCCCTGGTGCGTACACTCGCCGAGCAGGCGTTGCTCGAAGACCTGATCGAAGCGTCCAAGCCGAAGCTCCCCGGACCCGCAATCGGTCTGCACTACCTGTTGGCGACACCGTTTCGCTATCCGCCGCTGCCCTGGGGTTCGCGGTTCGGCAGGCGCTTCGAACCCAGCCTGTTCTATGCGGCGCGGACCACTGATACGGTGCTCGCCGAGAGCGCGTACTACCGTTTCGTCTTCTGGTCCGGCATGGACGCACCACCGCCCGCGCCGCTCGCTACGCGGCACACGCTGTTCAGTGCTGTGATCGGCACGGATCGCGGCCTGCGACTGCAGTACGCACCGTTCGACGAGCATGCGGCGGCGTTGCTCGATCGACGCTACTACGGCGCCACCCAGGCGCTCGGCTCGGCCATGCGCGAAGCCGGTATCGAAGCCTTCGAGTACCGCTCGGCGCGTGATCCGCAGCAGGGATTGAACGTCGCGCTCTTCACGCCTGCCGCGCTCGGGGCGTCCAAGCCTGACATTCTCGACGAATGGCTGTGCCAGACCACCGCCGAACGCGTGAGCTACTACAGCCGTCCCGGCGGCGGCATTCGCGAATTTCGAATCGACACGTTCCTCGTCGAAGGCAGGCTGCCCTTGCCGGCCGCATGAGCAGCGCCCCGTGAGTGCAACCGCGAACGACACGATCGCGGCGATTGCGACGGCACCCGGTCGCGGCGGGATCGGCATCGTGCGCGTGTCGGGCCCGCAGACCGTGCAGATCGCCCGCTCCCTGCTCGGGACCGCCCTGGAACCGCGGCGCGCCGAACTGCGCGCGTTTCTCGATGCCGCGGGCTCACCCATCGACACGGGCCTGGCACTCTACTTTGCCGGGCCGCACTCGTTCACCGGCGAGGACGTGCTCGAGCTGCAAGGGCACGGCGGCCCCGTGGTCATGGAGCTGCTGCTGCAGCGCGTGCTGGCCCTTGGCGCGCGCATGGCGGCTGCGGGCGAGTTCACACAACGCGCTTTCCTCAACGACAAGCTCGACCTCGCGCAAGCCGAGGCGATCGCCGACCTGATCGACAGCGGATCGGCGCAGGCGGCACGCGCGGCTTTGCGCTCGCTGCAAGGCGAGTTTTCCGCGCGCGTGCACGAACTCGCCGAGTCCGTCCTGCAGCTGCGACTCTGGATCGAGGCTGCGATCGACTTCCCCGAGGAAGAAATCGATTTCCTTGCGGACCGCGCTCTCGCCGAGCGCATGCAGGACGTGCGGCAACGATTCACCGAGCTCGCGGAAACGGCCCGCCAGGGCGCGTTGCTGCGTGACGGCCTCACGGTCGTCATCGCGGGTCGCCCGAACGCAGGCAAGTCGAGCCTGCTGAACCGTCTTGCCGGTTACGACGCCGCCATCGTCACCGCGACGCCTGGCACGACGCGCGACGTGCTGCGTGAACGCATCGCGATCGACGGTCTGCCGCTGCACATCCTCGACACGGCGGGATTGCGCGAATCCCCGGACGAGACGGAAGCCGAGGGCATCCGGCGTGCCCGCCACGAAATCTCACGCGCAGACCGCGTGCTCTTCGTCGTGGACGCGTCGGATCCCCAGGCGGTCGCCGCGATCGACGACGATCTGCAGCACGTACCCGCGAAGATTCCGTTGACGCTCGTCTTCAACAAGGTCGATCGCAGTGGCGATGCGCCGCAGGTCTCGGCGGGGCAGGGTGGCGCGCCGCGTGTCTACCTGAGCGCCGGTACCGGCGCGGGTCTCGACGGCTTGCGTCAGCACCTCAAGGACTGCATCGGCTTTCATCCGTCGCCGGCAGGGGCGCACTCCGCGCGCACGCGCCACATCGACGCATTGCGGCGGGCACGGGAGCACCTCGAAACTGCGCATGAACTGCTGACGACGCGGCATGCAGGCGAACTCGTGGCGCAGGAGTTGCGTGACGCGCATCGGGCGTTGGGTGAGATCACCGGCGAGGTGTCGAGCGACGACCTGCTCGGGCGGATCTTCTCGAGCTTCTGCATCGGCAAGTAGCGCGGACAGCAAGGCGGACGCCGCCGTCGGGGTCCGGCAGGTCGCCACGTGCGCGCCGTCCTTTTAGGTAAATTCCCGACTCGCTGCAGTCCGTGCCTGATGGGATCATCGGCTTGTACGCTGTGGCGTCAGGGGTCGATTGAGGGGCGCAGCGATGTCGTCCAGGAGATCGCAATGGCGACGAGGAAGTCTGTGCGTACGGTACTCGCGGCGATCGCCGATCCCGCGGCGGGCGGGCAGGTGGCCGCACGCAAGGCAGTTGAGGTCGCCTGGCTGTTCGGCGCGGACGTGATCCTCTATCACGCCTGCTACGAGCCCGTGCTCTCCGGTGGCATGTTCTTCGACTCGGCGCATCTCGCGGCAGCACGCCGCGACTACGTGGCGCGCGCAACACAGGGATTGCAGGCCATCGCCCGCTCGCTCGGGGGAGCCGGAGTCGAGATCCGGGTGCGCGCGGAGTGGCAACGCACGATTCCCGAGGCGATCGCACGGGCGGCAACGCGCGAAGCGGCAGACATCGTGGTGGCGGAGCCGCGCTATCGTTCCACGCGGCGACAGCGGGGTCTGTCGCGCATCGACTGGGAAGTTGCCCGCCTGTGCCCGGTGCCGTTGCTGCTGGCGCGTAGCGCAGCCCCGTACTCGAAGCCCACGGTGCTGGCCGCGGTCGATCCCGGCGCGCACGGCCTGCGCGTTTCAAGCCTGGATGTCGGTATCGTCGGCATGGCGTCGGCGATCGCGGCGGCCACCAATGGTGGCGTGCGCATCATCCATTGCATGCGTGATGCCAGCCTCGTGCGCGCCGCGCGGCCCGCGCTCGTTCGACGCGAGCAGCAGCGTGTCAGGACCATGGTGCGGCACCTCGCGCGCGGAGCTGGGCTGGCTGCGAAAGACGTCAAGATAGTGCACGGCGGTCCGGTCGAGGCGTTGCTCAACGCCGTGACGACGGAGGATGCAGACATCATGGTGCTGGGCACCATCGTGCGGGGCCCCGTGCGACAGGCGCTGATCGGCAGTACGACCGAGCAGTTGATGCACGTCGCGCCATGCGACCTGCTGTTGATCAAGCCGAACAGCTTCGCGCTGGCGGCGGGCCGGGCGGCGCGGAACTGATGCCCTGCGCGGCGCGAGACGGCAGGGAAGTGACGGGCACCCATGGCCGAAAATGACTGCGAAAGTCGCTGCTTCGGCACAGCCGGCTGCGGCAGACGTCCGCAACTGGCATGCGTTGACAGCGAAGGAGACCCTGGGCCTCCTGGCGGCGACTGAAGCCGGCCTGACCCGGGCCGAGGCAGCCGCCAGGCTCGAGCGTTACGGCCCGAACCTGCTGCCGTCGAAGCCTCCGCCGAGCGTCCTCGAGATCGGGTTGCGGCAGCTCAAGAGCCCGCTGATCTACGTCCTGCTGGTGGCAGCGGTGGCCGCAATTTCGCTGGGTGATCTCAGCGACGCCGCATTCATCGGCGTCGTGCTGCTGCTCAACTCGGCACTCGGTGGCTGGCAGGAGTGGCGTGCCGAGCAGCAGAGCCAGGGTCTCCAGAAGCTGCTGTTGATCCGCGCGACGGTGCTGCGTGACGGCGACTCCGTCGAACTCGACAGTGCCGAAGTCGTGCCCGGGGACGTCGTCGCGCTCGAAAGCGGCCAACGGGTGCCGGCAGACCTGCGACTGCAGGACGCCCACGGACTGGAGATCGACGAGGCCCTGCTGACCGGTGAGTCGCTGCCCGTCCTGAAGGATGCGTCCTGGATCGGCGCCGCCGCCACGGAGCGGGCCGACTGTCGCAACATGGCATTCGCCGGGACGACCATCGCCCGCGGACGGGGGCATGGCGTCGTCGTGGCGACCGGCGCGCACACCGCCGTGGGCCGGCTCGCCATCTCGATTACGGCTGCCGATGCGGGCAAGCCACCACTCGTGAAGCGAATGGAGCGATTCAGTCGCGTCATTGCAGTGGCCGTGCTGTCGGCAGCGGTCTTCATCGGGGCGATCGCTGTAATCGTGCATGAGGCCAGCGTCGGGACCATGTTCATGTTCGGCATTGCGCTGGCGGTGTCGGCGATCCCGGAAGGCCTGCCCGTTGCAATCACGATCGCCCTTGCGATTGCCGCCAGGCGAATGGCCGGGCGCGGAGCGATCGTGCGGCGTCTCCCGGCAGTCGAGGGGCTCGGCAGTTGCACACTGATCGCGAGCGACAAGACCGGCACGCTGACGTGCAACGAGCTCACGGTGCGTGAGGTGTTCCTGCCCGACGGGTCGTGCTATGCGGTGAGCGGCGCCGGGTACGAGCCGGAGGGGGACGTCAGGCCAGCCGATGGCCAGTCCGGGCGGGCCGACCAGCCGGGCCTGCAACGGTTGCTCGAGATTGCGGCCGCATGCAACGAGGGTGACCTGCACCGGCATGACGGCGCCTGGGTCTGGCGCGGCGATCCGACCGACATATCGCTGCTCGCGCTCGCCGGCAAGGGCCGCGTCGAACGCGAGGCGCTGCTCGTTCGCCGGCCGGCGGTGAATGCCATTCCGTTTGAGCCTGAACATCGCTTCGCCGCGAGTTTCCACGTCGACGGCGAGCAGACCTGGGTAGCCGTCAAGGGCGCTCCGGAAAGGGTTCTTGCGATGTGCCTGTCGACGGCGGAGCAGCATGCAGCGATGCAGGCGATTGCGACCGACATGGCGAGCCGCGGGCAGCGCGTTCTCGCGCTGGCTTGCGGCCGCCTTGCCCGCGTGATGACCGCGGAGGAAACACCGGAGGAGCCGCGCGACCTGACGTTCGCCGGGCTCGTGGGTCTGGTCGATCCGCTGCGAGCGGAAGTTGCCGCCGCGGTGCGTCGCTGCGACGACGCGGGCATCCGCGTGATCATGGTGACCGGTGACCACCCCGTGACCGCGCTGGCGATCGCCCGTGAACTGGGCATCGCGGACCGCGCGGAGGAGGTGATCCACGGTTCCGATCTGCGCAGCGGTGACGCAGGCTATGTCCGGCGTTCGATCGCAACCGGACGCGTCTACGCACGGGTCACGCCGGACCAGAAGCTTGCGATCGTGAGGGCCGCCCAGGAGGCCGGTCATTTCGTTGCCGTGACCGGCGACGGCGTCAACGACGCCCCGGCGCTGCGCCACGCCAACATCGGCGTGGCCATGGGCCGCGGCGGTACCGACGTGGCGCGAGATGCGTCCGACGTCGTGTTGAGCGACGACAATTTCGCGACGATTGTTGCAGGGGTCGAGGAAGGCCGGATCGCCTACCAGAACATCCGCAACGTGGTGTACCTGCTGATCGCCGCCGGGGCGGCAGAGGTTCTCACGGTCGGCCTGGCGGTGATCGTGGGATTGCCGCTGCCGCTGCTGCCGGTGCAGCTGCTCTGGCTCAACCTCGTGACCAATGGCATCCAGGACGTGGCGCTGGCGTTCGAACAGGGGCGAGGCGACGAACTTGAATCGCCACCGCGCAGTCCCGGCGAGCCGGTCTTCAACCGGCTCATGATCGAGCGCACCGTGCTTGGCGGACTCTGGATGGGGTTCCTCGGATTTACGGCATACGTGTTGATGCTCTCGTCGGCTGTTCCCGTGCCTGAGGCGCGCAATGCGCTCGTGCTGCTGATGGTGTTGCTGCAGAACGTCGATGCGTTCAACGCGCGGTCCGAAACGCGCTCGGTCTTCCGGATTCCGCTCAGCCGCAACCCGGTGCTGGTCGCCGGCGTAATGGCGGCGCTGCTGTCACACGTGGTGGCGATGTACGTTCCGCTGATGCAGAAGGTGTTGAACGTCGGGCCGCTGGGTGCCAGGGAATGGCTCACGCTCGGCGTGGCCGCGCTTAGTCTGCTCGCAGTCATGGAGGCGCAGAAAGTCAGCTGGCGGTGGCGAACGCAGTCGTTGGCGCGCCGGCACGGCCATGGAACGACCCGCAAGTGAGGCGCGGACCGCCTGCTCGCAAAGTACCGATCACGATCAACAGGAGAGGCTCATGATTGCGTTGACATCCGTCGTCGTTGGGGTGGACTTCTCGGAGTGCTCGCGGGTAGCGCTCGGCCACGCGACGCGTATCGCGTCCTGGTCCAACGCGACTGTGCATCCCGTGCACGTCCTCGAGACCGGCGTCGACGAGCCGGGGGATGAGCCGCGGCTGACGTCGATGCAGCGCGAGATCCGTTCCGGGCTGAGCGAGGAGGCCCTGAGTCGCTGGGAGGCGTTTTCCTATGCAACACCTTGCGCCCGTGGACTGCCGCTGGATGTCTGTTTCGGCTCCCGCCTCGCTGGTATCCGCCAGCAACTGGCGCTGCATGCGGCCGACCTGCTGGTGCTCGGCGCATTTGGTGCAAGCAGGCCCAACGTCGGCCTGGGCACGCTGGCGTCGGGTTGCATCCGTGGCGTTTCGACCGATGTGCTCATCGTTCGCGACAACTACCGCGACGCGTTCCGCACGGTAGCGGTCGGCATCGATTTCTCGGCGAACAGCGAGCGAGCCCTGGCGTCGGCCGCCCTGGTCGCGCACCACGACGGTGCCAGGCTCTATGCAGTTCACGTCGCACCACGCGACCTCGACACCTATGCACGGCTGCGCGGGGAGCTGGGACCCCAGCTCCAGGCTTTTGTGAAGGCGGAGACCGATCGCTACGCCGGACTCGAGGTGCGGTGTCACGTGTACCCGTATTCGGGCCACCGGTCCGGAATTCTGGAATTCGCCGCACTCGTCGATGCGGACCTGGTGGCAGTCGGGACGAAAGGGCACTCGAATCTGCGCGATGTGGTGCTGGGCAGCACGGCGGAAAAGGCGGTCCGGGACAGCGTAGTCGCTGTCTGGGCGACCAGGCCTGCCGAGCCGCCCGCGGCGCCGGGGTGAGGCCGCCCGAGATCAGCGCGCTGCATGTCGTCCCGGTCCCCGTCGGCTATCATTGTGGGCCCTGCGACGCCATTACGCCGGGGGCAGAAGGTGCGGCCATGAAACAGCTTTCCGGTGCGGATTCGATGTTCCTGCAGTTCGAGCGCGGGAACAATTTCATGCACGTCGCGTCGCTGGCGATCTACGACCCGTCGACCGCCCCGGGCGGCGGGGTGCGGTTCAAGGACGTGCTGCGGCACTTTGCGACGCGGATCGCGCAGTTTCCCCAGTTCCGCCGCCGGCTGGTGTCGCTGCCGCTTTCGCTCGACCGCCCGTACTGGGTCGAGTCCGACAGCATCGACGTCGAATTCCACGTGCGTCACATCGCCGTGCCGCACCCGGGCGACTGGCGCCAGCTCTGCATCCAGGTGGCGC
>JAOUGW010000240.1 GCA_029865465.1 Gammaproteobacteria bacterium | reverse complement strand
CCTGCGTGCGGGCCGGGGGTGGCAAGGTCGAGGGAATCGTAGGCGACGTTTCTTCCGAGGCGTTCGTCGAATCCCTCGCGTCCCGGTTGGCCGACGCGCATGGCGCCGCGGACGTGCTCGTCAACAACGCGGGCATCAGCATGATCCAGCCCGCGGAGGACACGACAGCCGAACAGTGGCAGCGCGTGATGAACGTGAACCTGCTCGGCCCCTTCCTGCTCTGCAGGCACTTCGGGCGGCAGATGCTCGAGCGGCGGTCCGGCAGCATCGTCAACGTGGCATCCGTAGCAGGGTTGGGCGGCGTGATTCATCGTGCGGCGTACAACGCCTCCAAGCACGGCCTGATCGGTCTCACGCGCACGCTGGCCGGGGAATGGGGCGGCCGCGGCGTTCGCGTCAATGCCGTTTGTCCCGGCTGGATCAAGACCGAGATGGACATCAAGGACATGGGCAGCGGCGCGTACACCGACGACGACATCATCGACCGCGTGCCGATGGCCCGCTTCGCGCGTCCCGCCGACGTGGCCGCGGTCATCGCGTTCCTCGCGGACAGCCAGTCCAGCGCGTTCGTGAACGGCGTCAGCCTGCCCGTGGACGGCGGCTGGACCGGCGACGCGAGCTGGGATGCGCTGCGCAGGAAGACCCGCGGCTGATCCGGCATCGACGCGGAACCGATCGACCTTCCGGCAGGGGTGGCACGCATGGCTCGATTCACGGCACGGCGCGTCTTGTGCGCGCTCCTCGGCAGCACAGTCTGCGCGGCAGCCTCCCTGGCACCTGCGCAGGCAACGGCCTCTGCCGGCAACGCGACGCTGCTCGTGCAGACCAGCGAAGGCAGAGTCCACGGCATTGCCGGCCGGGGCGTACGCGAGTTCAAGGGCATTCCTTTCGCCGCACCGCCGGTTGGCGAGCTGCGCTTCGAGCCCCCTGCCCCGGTGCAACCCTGGCAGGGCGTGCTGGCCGCGACGGCGATGCGCGACGCGTGCCCACAGGCCCGGCGGTTCAACCTCACCGAGGAAAGCAACGTCGAGGACTGCCTGCACCTCAACGTCTCCGTGCCCACGACACCACACCGAGGCGCGCGGCCGGTGCTGGTCTGGTTCTACGGCGGTGCGTTCGTCGGCGGCTCGACCCGGCTCTACCCGATCGATTTCCTCGCGCGTGAAGGCGACATGGTGGTCGTCTCGGTCAACTATCGACTCGGTCCGCTAGGCTTCATGGCGCACCCGGCGTTCGGCGCCGAGGCCAACGGGGGTTACGCGCTCGAAGACCAGCGTGCCGCGCTGCGCTGGGTCCAGCGCAACATCGCGGCCTTTGGCGGCGACCCTGGCAACGTCACGATCGGCGGGGTCTCGGCCGGCGCGGCCAGCGTGTGCATGCACCTGATCTCGCCGGAACGCACGTCGGGCCTGTTCCACAAGGCGATCATCCAGAGCGCCGGTTGCACGTTCACCATGCGCAGCGTCGACGAAGGCGTGAAAACGGGCCTTGCCGTCGCGCACATCGTGGGTTGCGACGACCCGAAGACGGCGCTGCAGTGCCTGCGCAGCCGGCCTGTGAAGGAGTTGGTCGACGCCGGTACAGTGGTCGCCGGCGCCGATTATCTCGCGTTCGCACCGATCTACGGCAACGGCACGGTGCCGCGGCCGGGTTCGGAAGCGCTGGGCAGCGGCAATTTCGTACGCGTACCGATCCTGAACGGCGGTGCCAGCAACGAAATGCGCCTCTACGTCGGTTACGAAGTCGAAGCCGGCGGCAGGATCACGCTCGACAACTACAAGGAGCGTCTGCGCGCGTTGTACGGCGACAACGCCGACACCGTGTTTGCGGCCTACCCTGCCGATCGCTATTCGTCCGTTCCCACGGCGCTTGGCAGCGCCATGTCGGACTTCATGCCGGGGGGTGGCTTGAACAGCTGCCTGTTCCTGCGCACGGCGTGGCTCGCATCACGCTGGGTGCCGGTGTACCAGTACGAATTCGCCGACGACGCCGCGCCGCCCGTCATGAACGATCCCGGGATCGAGCTCGGGGCCGTGCACACGTCCGAGATGCCGTATCAATTCCCCGGCTTCTCCAACACGAGCATGCTCGATGGTCCGCCGCTCGCAGCGCCGCAGCAGGAATTGTCGCGGCAGATGGTCGCGTACTGGAGCAGCTTCATACACAGCGGCCGTCCGGCGGGTGCCGGCTTGCCCGAGTGGAAGCCCTTCGAGCCGTCGCGGGAGGCACTCAAGCTCAAGCCGGGCGCTGTCGGGATGTTCGATGCCTCCGCCGCGCACCAGTGCCCGATGTGGGAGCGGCTCTACCCGGACGAACTCTCGCGCTGAGGAACTGCTAAACCTGCGGGACCGGCGTGCCCAGGCCGCCCAGCCAGTCCATGAAGGCCTTCACGCGTTCGGTGGCATAGGCGTCCTCGCGGCAGATCGCGCCCCAGGCGCCCGGGCACGTCACCTGGTGCTGCACAGGTTGCACCAGGCGGCCTGCGGCCAGGTCGTCCTCGGCGTAGGGCCCGTTCACCAGCGCAACGCCGCGACCTTCCAGAGCGATTTCGAGCGCCACGGCGAGCGTGTCGACGACGATCGCTGGTCGTGTCAGATATTGCAGCTGCGCCGCCTCGAACCAGATGTCCCAGTTGTGCTGCTCCGAGTAGATCTCGACCAGCGGCAGTCCGAGCAACTTCGCCGCCGTTGGCGCTGGGCCGAGCGTGGCCGCAAGCGCCGGACTGCAGACGGGCTTCAGCGTGTATTCGAACAGCGGCACCCAGCGATACTCCGGGCCCGGTGCCTCCGGGCAGTACACGAGCCCGACGTCGGCGCTCGATTCGTCGAAGTCCCACTCGAACGCGCAGGTGCTGAGCTGCAGCCGCACGTCCGGATGCCGCGCCACGAAATCCGGCAGCTTGCGTGCGAGCCAGCGGATCGAAGCGGTGACGTAGGTCTGCACCCGCAGCGGTGTGCCGGCGCGCGTGCGGCGAACGGTCTCGGCGCCCTCGATCAGCATCTCGAGCGCGGCGCGCACGTGCTGGTAGAGCAACCTGCCCTCGGCGGTCGGCACCAGCGAGCGTCCGGTACGGGAGAAGAGCGGTACGCCCAGGTCCTGCTCTAGCACCTGGATCTGGTAGCTCACGGCCGGGTGCGTCAGGCAGAGTTCCTCGGCTGCCTCGCGCACGCTTTCGCGCCGCGTCGTGGCCTCGAAGCCCTTGAGGGCATTCAGTGGCGGCAGCTTCCGCAGGTCGATCTTGTTGCGCAAACGGTTCTCCGGTTCAGGGCACCAGCACGATCTTGCCTGTCTGCGCCTTGCCGAGGAAGTCGGATTGCGCCAGCGCGATGTCCGCGAACGGATAGACCGCGCGAATCACCGGCTGCAGCGCACCGGTCTGGATCAGGTCCACCAGGCGAGCGAACACAGCCGGTGACGTCACAGTGCATCCCAGCAGGCTCAGGTCCTTGAGATAGAGCGTGCGCAGGTCGAGCGGCACGACGGGCCCCGCGATGGCTCCCGCGACAGCGTAGCGCCCGCCGCGCTTCAGCACGTCCAGCAGGCCGCCGAATCCGGCGCCACCGACCACGTCGACGACGACGTCCACCGATTCGCGACCCAGCGCCTCGACGACATTCATGTCGCGCTCGATGACCTGCTGCGCGCCCAGCGCGCGGACGTCCGGCCCCTTGTCGCGCGTGGTCACGGCAACGACGCGAGCGCCGCGCAGTCGTGCCAACTGCACGACCGCCGAGCCGACCCCGCCCGACGCACCCGTGACGAGTACGCTCTCGCCCTCCACGACGTGCGCGCGGGTGAGCAGGTTCTCGGCCGTGCCGTAGGCGCACGGGAACGAAGCCAGTTCGACGTCCGTCATCGTGCTCTCGATCCGGGACGCATTGCCGGCCGGCACGGTGACGAACTCGGCAAACCCCCCGTCGCACTCCAGCCCGACGTAGCCGACGTTC
This sequence comes from Gammaproteobacteria bacterium, assembly GCA_029865465.1. Classification (GTDB taxonomy): domain Bacteria; phylum Pseudomonadota; class Gammaproteobacteria; order Steroidobacterales; family Steroidobacteraceae; genus RPQJ01. The sequence goes on along the minus strand of JAOUGW010000240.1, from coordinate 774 downwards.
TCCAGTGATCCATCCGCCGGACGCAGCACGGGATCGATCAGCACGCGTTCCCCGATCCTCGCCTCCACAACGCCGGCGCCGACCGCGACGATCCGTCCGCACACGTCGGTGCCCTGGATGCGCGGGAAGACGAACGGGTTGCCGGCCCAGCCACCGTCCTTAGCGTCGCTCGCCGTCTGCATCGCGGCCTCGCCGGTCGCCGTCGCGACGGACTTTGAATACCAGCCGATCCGCGTGTTGACGTCGGTATTGTTCACCGCTGCGGCGCCGACCCTGATCAGCACCTCGCCCGCCGCGGGCGTCGGCACGGGCACATCGCTTCGACACTCGAGTTGCTCGAGGCCGCCGTGACCCTTGAGCAGGACGGCTTTCATGGTGCGTGGAATCATGGCGTGGCCTGTTGTCGCGGCACGAGGCTATTCCCAGCCCGCGCGCTGGTACCCCTCGTCGGGAATCACGTAGTAGTCGCCCTTGTCGGCGCAGAAGATATGGCCTTCGGTGATGAGGCCGGTGGGCCCGTCGAACACGCCGGTCGCAATCGAAATGCGCCCCGGGTTCGCGTCCGCCTGCCAGAACAGCGTCGACCCGCACTGCGCGCAGAACGCTCGTCGCGCAGTGTTCGAAGCGCGATACCAGCGCACGTGCTCGCCCTGCCGCAGCCTGAAATCGCTGATCGCAGCGCTCGTGGCCGACAGGTAGTGCCCGGTCTGCTTGCGACACTGCGTGCAGTGGCAGGCAATCGAGTTGCGCAGCGGACCGTACACTTCGAAAACG
>JAOUGW010000239.1 GCA_029865465.1 Gammaproteobacteria bacterium | reverse complement strand
GACCCTTGAGCTTCGCGGCCCAGTCGGCACCCTTCACCTTCGAGATTTCATTGGCAGCTACCGCACCTTCCTCGCGCAGCTCCCTGGTCTGGGACTTCAGGTAGTCCATCTCCGCCTCGCGGCGGTCGGCCAGGGCCTGCAGCTCCGAATTCTGCGTCTTGAGGTCGGCATTGGCCGCCTCGAGACGGTTGAGACGCTCGGCAAGCGCCTGCATCTGCGACTGGATGAACTGAACCTCGGCCTTGGTGGCCGCGCCCCTGGTCTGCGCGGACGCGTCCGCGGCACCGAGCGTCAGCACGGCGGCGACAGCGGTCGCAAGCACGGTTGATTTCACATTGATCCCCTTACGGTGTCTTGGCTGTCTGCTTCGGCTGCGCCGGCAGCGGTGCTTGACAGCATCCACCCGGCGTTTCCTTGGCGCACTTTTACGCCGGGTATGTGACAGGCAGGTTTCAGCGCAGCGACAGAATTATTGCGCGGGTCGGTGCTGGACTCGCGCGGGCGGGAAGTGACACGTGAACGTGCTGCCTTTTCCCTCCTCGCTCGTGATCTCGAGCTGCGCGCCGTGCCGCTGCAAGGCGTGCTTGACGATCGCGAGCCCGAGCCCGGAACCGCCGAGCTTGCGCGAACGGCCAGAATCGACGCGATAGAAGCGTTCCGTCAGCCGCGGGATGTGCGCAGCGGGAATGCCGATGCCTGTGTCGCTGACCGCGACGTGACCGCCGCGGGCGTCGGTCCAGTAACGCACCGACACCGTGCCTTCCGGCGGCGTGTACTTCACGGCGTTGGTGATCAGGTTCTGGAAGATCGAGTGCAGCTCCGATTCGGCGCCCAGCAGCAGCGCGTTCGATTCGAGGTGGGCGTCGAACCTCGCCGGGCGATCCGGGCGCGAGAGGACTTCCTTCCGCATCAGCGAGAGCAGCCCGGCGACGTCGATCGGTTCCAGTTCCGCCTCGCCCCGGCCGGCTTCGAGACGCGACAGCTCCAGCAGGTCGGATACGATGCTGTGCATGCGGTCGGACTGACGCTGCATCTCGCGCACCGGCTCCCGCCAGGTTTCGTCCAGCGCGGGATCTTCGGCCAGCGTATCCAGGTAGCCGCGCACCACGGTCAACGGCGAGCGCAGTTCGTGCGAAGCGTTGGCCACGAAATCACGTCGCATGCCCTCGAGTCGCGCTTCACTGGTGACGTCGCGCACAATCAGCAATTGCAGGTCGCGCGCACTGGTCGTGACGAGGTTGAAGGCGAACCAGCGATCGCCGAGGTTCGGCATGTGCACCCGCGGCCCCGGGCCCTTCCCTCCGTTCACGACGTACTCGACGAACTCGGGCTGGCGGATCAGGTTGTCGATCCGGATGCCGTAGTCGAGCTTGCGGCGCAGCCCCAGCCATTGCGCCGCCGTTGGATTGAACCACAGGATCTCGCGCGTGGGGCCGAGCAGGATCGCGCCGTCCGGCATCGCCGAAGTCATGCGGCGCAGTTCCCGCAGCAGCGCGAGGGCCCGGCGCTTGTGGAAGCGCTTGCGCTGGTAGAGCCGGTTGGCCCGCTCGACCGTTTCGCCCCACAACCCGCGCATGTTCGGCGGCTTCAGGATGCTGCGCAGCCGCAGCCAGCGTTCGAACCGGATCAGGTTCCAGGCCTGCAGCGCGACGACGAGCGCGAGGTAAGCCGCGACGAAAAGTGCAGGTCGCCCCGCGATCCAGCCCGCCGCGAGCGCGGCCAGCAGGCCGCCCAGGAGGCCGACGATGAATTGCCAGGCAGGACGGGACAAGCGCTGCAACCCCCCGGTCTAGCGGACGACCGGTCTACTCAGGCCGGGTGGAGAAACGATACCCCGAACCACGGACCGTCTGCACCAGCGAGTCGCTTGCGAAGGGCTCCAGCGCCTTGCGCAGGCGGCGGATGTGCACGTCGACGGTGCGCTCCTCGACATAGACATTGCCGCCCCAGACGCGGTCCAGCAGCTGGCCGCGCGTGTACACGCGCTCGGGGTGCTCCATGAAGAACTGCAGCAGCCGGTACTCGGTGGGCCCGAGCGACACGTTCTGCTCGCCGACCATGACCCGATGGCTCGCCGGGTCCAGCTTGAGCGTTCCGGCCTCGATGGCCTCGCCGGTGGACGACGGCGACGTCCGTCGCAGCACGGCCTGGATGCGCGCGAGCAGCTCGCGAGGACTGAAAGGCTTGGTGACGTAATCGTCGGCGCCACCCTCGAGGCCGGCCACCTTGTCCTGCTCTTCGGCTCGGGCCGTCAGCAGGATCACCGGCAGGTCCTGCGTCTCCTTGTTGCGCTTGATCGAGCGCGTGAGTTCGAGGCCACTCTGGTCCGGCAGCATCCAGTCGACGAGCAGCAGGTCGGGACGCGAATCGGCAATGCGGGAACGCGCCTCGCTGCAATCCTCGGCCTCGCTGACCGTGAAGCCGGCGCGACGCAATCCGAACGCGATCATGTCGCGGATCGGCTTCTCGTCCTCGACGATCAGGATCTGCTTGCCCGTCATGACTGGTCCGGTTGCCGTGTATGTCATTGCAGGACCATTACAAGCGCCAATTATGACAGTCCCGTGACAGCCAGCCGCGCCGGGCGCGCGACATCGTCGCGGATGTAGACCGGCAGTGCCTCTGCCGCATCCACGCCTTCACCTTGCTGCAGCATTCGCTCGCCGAGACGGGCGATCGCATCGGCGCGTGGATACACGCCTTCGTGATAGCGGAGCCCGGCGGATTCGAGCCGGGCCTGCAGTGCCGGATACCGTGCGAGGCCGTTGCCCGCGAAGTGCATCACGGTCGGCGTCGGCTGCACGCGGTCTTCGGGTCCAACCGCTTCCGCGCTCAGCGCGATGGGCACGCACGGGTCGCCGGGATCGAACCGGTAGCAGCCCCAGTACACCTCGTTCATGCGGGCGTCGTTGCAGACGAGGATGCCCTCGCCCGGGGAAGGTGAGGAAGGCCCGGAAACGGAGGAAGTCAGGAAGGCGACGGCAGCCAGGCTCGAAACCGGCGCGACGCGCAGACCCGCTCCGTACGCGAGTCCCTGGATGACGCCTGCAGCGATACGCAGGCCGGTGAAACCACCCGGTCCGCGACCGAATGCGAGCCCGTCGAGGTCCCTGAGCCGGCAGCCTGCTTCCGCCAGCAACTCGTCGATCATCGGCAGGATGAGTTCGGCGTGGCCGCGCTCCGTCACGACGAAACGCTGGCGCAGCTCACCGTCGGACCACAGCAGCGCGGCCGAGCAAGCCTCGGTCGACGTGTCGATCGCCAGCACGCGCAACCGTGTCATCCGAGCTTCTCACGGAGGAAGGCCTGCACGTCTTCGAGCGCGCGCGTGCGCCGCATCGGCGGCAGGCTGGTGATGAACTGACGTCCATAGCCCTTCGTCACCAGGCGAGTATCGCAGAGCATGACCACGCCGCAGTCGGTTTCGTCGCGGATCAGCCGGCCGACGCCCTGTTTCAACGCAATCACGGCCTGCGGCACCTGCTCGTCGAAGAACGGGTTGCCGCCCTGCTCGCGGATCGCCGCGAGCCGCGCCTTGAGCAGCGGGTCGTCCGGCGCCGCGAACGGCACTTTGTCGATGATCACGACGCTGAGCGCCTCGCCCTTCACGTCGATGCCCTCCCAGAAACTGCCGGTACCGAGCAGCACGGCATTGCCGGCCTCACGGAACGCGCGTAGCAGGTGATCGCGCGAGGCAGCGCCCTGGATCAGCACCGGGAACGGCGGTGTCTCGCCCCACTGCCGATAGAGCTCCTCGGCACCCTCGCGCAGGCCACGATGGCTGGTGAACAGGATGAACGCACGGCCACCGCTCGCTGCGAGCACCGGCAATGCCGCGTTGATCACGTTGCGCGAGTGGTCGGGCGCGCCCGGTTCGCCGAGGCCTTTCGGCAGGTACATCAGCGCCTGGTTGGCGAAGTCGAACGGACTCTCGAAACGCACGGTGGTCGCCCGTGCGAGCCCGCTGCGACGCTTGAAGTGGGAGAAGTCGTCACCGACGGCCAGTGTCGCTGACGTGAGGATCCATGCGCAGGGTTGCGTCTCCAGCAGCGACGAGAGCTGGCTCGCGACGTCCACGGGCGCGAAGTGCGCGCTGACGTTGCGCGCACTGGTTTCGGCCCAGCGCACGCCGCCCGGCGCTTCTGCGGCCGTCAAAGAACGCAGCCGGTCTGCATTTTCCTCGAGCCGCTCCTGCAGGCGCTTGAACGCGGCCTGCCCGTCGGCGCCGAGCGGCGCGATGGCCTCAGCCAGTTCCCCGGCGCGAGCGCCCAGCCCGTTCAACGCTTCGAGCAGGCGATCCGGCCATTGTGCGTGCTCCAGCCGTGCGTCCTGGCCGCCGGTGACCGCCAGCACGGCCGCGATCTGCGAATCCAACCCGCTCAGTGCGCCGTCGACCTTGCCCGCCATCTGCTGCGCGAGCAGCAGTTCTCCCGCAATGTCCTTGGAAAGCGTCGCCAGCTGACGCGTGCTGACGCTGTAGCCCAGGAACTGTGCCGCGACGTCCGGCAACTGGTGCGCCTCGTCGATCACGATCGCGTCGGCGCCCGGAAGCAGGTCGCCAAACCCTTCTTCCTTCAGCACGAGGTCGGCCATCAACAGGTAGTGATTGACGACGACGATGTCGGCGGCCTGCGCCTCGCGACGTGCCGCGAGCACGAAACATTCTTCGAACTTCGGGCATTCCGCACCGAGGCAGTTCTCGCGTGTCGACGTCACACACGGCC
>JAOUGW010000032.1 GCA_029865465.1 Gammaproteobacteria bacterium | reverse complement strand
GTCGTCCGCAGCCAGACGTCGACCATGTCGGCGTTGCTCAGTGCGATGCAGCCATCGGTCCAGTCGCGCGTCGCGTAGTACTCGAGGGGCCGCTTCGGTTCGTTCGGCTGGCCATGGATCATGATCAGCCCGCCGGGCTTGAACCCGCTCTCGTGCGCGACGGCCGCGTCCTCACGGTTCGGGTACGAGATCTTGATCGACAGGAAGAACTCGCTCCTCGGGTTGCGGAAGTCGAGTTCGTACCTGCCTTCGGGCGTGCGGAAGTCGCCTTCGCGCTGCTTGTGACCGTAGGGATTCAGCCCGAGCCTGACCGGGTACTCGGCGATCACCCGCCCCCGGCGCAACAGGCGCAGCACCCGCTCGTGCTTGATCACGACGACTTTATCGGCCATCTCGAACGATGATGACGAGCCCGCACCATGACTGGCCGTGGCCGGTGGCGGCACAGGCAACGACGGCGCACTGCCGCTCACCGAACTGAACGAACCACTGCCCGAACTGAAAGTCTCGGGGCGCGGCGCCACGGGCGCAGCCGGCGCCGTGGATGCCGGAATGACCGACACGGCCGTCCCTGCACCGGAAGGCAATGCCGGCGGCGCCGGGACGATCGGCGCGACGCCGGCGCTGGCGGGTGGCGATGCGACCACGGGGCTGCCGGGCGAAGCGCCGGGCGCGGCAGAGTTCGCGGCCAGGACCGCAACACTGGCCGGGGCGGTGCCAGCGCCAGACGGCGCGGCGACGGCAGAATCGGGCGTGCCGCTCGAGACGGAACTGAACCCCTGCGCCTGCGCGAGGCCGAGGGGCGCCATGGCAGCGAGCGCCAGTGCGAGCCGCAAGCTTTTCAGTCGATTACGAATTCGGGTCATGGGGCAGGAATGTTATAGCGCCCGGCGCGTTCTTGCTGTGCGACATATCACGCCATCGGCAGCTTGCGTTTCACCGCCAGGGCCGCAAGCGACGAGGCGGCCTCAGGGCCGCCTCGCTTGGACTCGGCTCAAACCCAGTGGTTCAGCCGCACTTCGAGTCACCGCAGTTCAGGCAGGTCATGCAGCCGTCCATCATGACGACGGCCGCCGTGCTGCACTTCAGGCACAGCTGCGCGCCCTGCGGGTAGTCGGCCTTGGCGAAGGCATCCTGCTGCTTCTGCTGCGCCTCGTACTCGCGGCGCTTGTCCTCGATGAGCTTGAGCCGGTGCTCGTCCATCTCGGGTTTGCGCAGCAGGCCGATCTTCTGCATGTGCTTTTCGATCACGTGGCCGAGCTCGGCGATGATCGACGGCATGAACTTGCCGCCGGCCTGCCAGTAGCCGCCGCGGGGATCGAACACGGCCTTCAGCTCTTCGACCATGAACGTGACGTCGCCGCCCTTGCGGAACACCGCCGAGATGATGCGCGTCAGCGCGACGATCCACTGGTAGTGGTCGAGGTTCTTGGAGTTGATGAAGATCTCGAACGGCCGGCGCGACTCGTGCACCGTGCCTTCGTTCAGCAGGATGTCGTTGATGGTCACGTACATCGCGTGATCCGACACCGGCGTCTTGATCTTGTAGGTGGAACCGATCAGTTCCTCGGGACGCTCGAGCTTCTCGTGCATCCATATGACGTTCGGGCTGCGGGCATCGACGACCGGCTCTTTCGCCTTCGCCGCGGCCTCGGCTTCCGCCTTTTCCTTCTCGCCGGGCTTCACCACCCGGACCTTAGTGATCTTCTTCTCGATCTTGCGCGCGCTCATCGCTTGAACTCCTTGCGGGCCGCCCGCGCTTTGCAACGCGGGGCGACCGGCAGAACTGGCCTCAGAACTTGCCGTAGTAGCCTTCTTTCAGGGCGTCGTAGAGGTTGGCGGCGGTGTGCATCTCGCCGTCGTACTCCAGCTGCTCGTCACCCTTGACCTCGACCTCGGTGCCGTCCTCGAGCGTGAACACGTAAGTCGTGTTCTTGAGGTCCTCTTCCTTGACCAGCACGCCCTGGAACGCTTCGGGGTTGAAGCGGAAGGTCGTGCAGCCCTTGAGGCCCTGCTCGTGCGCGTACAGGTAGATGTCCTTGAAGTCCTCGTAGTTGTAGTCCGTCGGCACGTTCGCGGTCTTCGAGATCGACGAGTCGATCCACTTCTGCGAGGCTGCCTGGATGTCGACGTGCTCGCGCGGCGTGATGTCGTCGGCGGTCGTGAAATATTCCGGCAGCCTGTCCGCCGCGGTAGTGCCACCCGGGATCGCGTTCGGGTTGATCAACTCGCGGTAGGCCAGCAATTCGAACGAGAAGACGTCGATCTTCTCCTTCGACTTCTTGCCTTCGCGGATCACGTTGCGGAAATAGTGGTGCGCGAACGAGGGCTCGATGCCGTTCGACGCGTTGTTGGCGAGCGAGAGCGAGATCGTGCCCGTCGGCGCGATCGAACTGTGGTGCGTGAAGCGCGCGCCCTTCTGTGCCAGCCTGTCGACGAGCTCCGGCGCCACTTCAGCGACGCGCTGCATGTAGCGGCTGTAGCGCGCGTGCAGGACGCGCCCCGGCAGCCGGTCGCCGGCCTTGATGCCGTCGCGAACCATCTCCGGGCGCTTGCGCAGCATCTCGGCCGTGACGACGAACTCTTCTGCCATGATCGGCGCGGGGCCCTTCTCTTCGGCGAGGGCGAGGCCGGCTTCCCAGCCGGCGACTGCCAGCTCCTTCGAGACGCGCTCGGTGAAGCCCACCGCTTCGCGCGAGCCGTACTTCATGCGCAGCATCGTGATCGTCGAGCCGAGGCCGAGGAAACCCATGCCGTGACGACGCTTGCGCATGATCTCGTTGCGCTGCTGCTCGAGCGGCAGGCCATTGATCTCGACCACGTTGTCGAGCATGCGCGTGAAGACGCGCACGACCTGGCGATACTCCTCCCAATCGAAGCGAGCTTCGTCCGTGAACGGGTCGCGCACGAAGTTGGTGAGGTTGATCGAACCGAGCAGGCACGAGCCGTACGGCGGCAGCGGCTGTTCGCCGCAGGGATTGGTGGCGCGGATCGTCTCGCACCACCAGTTGTTGTTCATCTCGTTGACGCGGTCGATCAGCACGAAGCCGGGTTCGGCGAAGTCGTACGTCGAGGACATGATCACGTCCCACATGCGCTTCGCGGGCAGGGTCTTGTAGACCTTGCACAGCACCAGGCCCTGGTCGTTGCGGACGTAGTTGGAGGCGTCCGGCCATTCGCGCCACAGGAACCTGGTGCGGTCGGAGGTGTCTTCGCCGACGATTTCGGCTGCACGGACGGGGAAGGCGAGGCGCCAGTCCTTGTCCTCACGCACCGCCTGCATGAACTCGTCGGTGATCAGCAGCGACAGGTTGAACTGGCGCAGCCGGCCCGCTTCGCGCTTGGAACGGATGAATTCCATCGCGTCGGGATGGCCGATGTCGAACGTGCCCATCTGCGCGCCGCGGCGGCCGCCGGCCGACGAGACGGTGAAGCACATCTTGTCGTAGATATCCATGAACGAGAGCGGGCCCGAGGTATAGGCGCCCGCACCCGACACGTACGCGCCGCGCGGACGCAGCGTCGAGAATTCGTAGCCGATGCCGCAGCCGGCCTTCAGCGTGAGGCCGGCCTCGTGCACCTTGCCGAGGATGTCGTCCATCGAGTCGCGGATGGTGCCCGACACCGTGCAGTTGATCGTCGACGTGGCCGGCTTGTGCTCCTGCGCGCCGGCGTTCGAGGTGACGCGGCCGGCCGGGATCGCTCCACGGCGCAACGCCCACAGGAACTGCTCGTTCCAGGTCTCGCGGACCTCGGGTGCCTCGACGTCGGCCAGAGCCCGGGCGACGCGCTTGTAGGTGTCGTCCATCGAGCGGTCGATCGGTGTCCCGTCCTTGGCGGACAGGCGGTATTTCTTGTCCCAGATGTCGAGCGACGCTTCCTGGAACGGGATGCTGCGCGCATCCGATGAATGCAATTTCACGGCGGTGCTCATTGCGGCAACACGGCTCCCCGGCTCACGGTGGCTGCAGAAAAATGGAAATAATTCCCCTTTCGGATAGCTGTCCGCGCCGGCACGACGCAAATAGCAAAAACCCGACCGACCCCGTATGCGGTCTGCTCGGAGTGCCCAGGAACCCCCGCGGGACACTCGTGCCGGACACAACATCTAGGGTCAGGGAGGCAAGACTATGCACCGTCCGGACGCCCGTCAACTGCTGATTTCAGCCTGCCCAGATGGCCTGACGTGAAGTTTTTTAACTTGTAATTCATAGACTTATGAGATCGTCGCCGAAATTTCCGGGGATGCCCGAAACGACTTCCCCGTCAAGAGGTATTTTGCGACGGGAACACAACATCTTGTGTCCGCTGGACTGCACCGGGAACGCACCGCCCCCGCACACGATATCCACAGGCCTGCCCACACGCGTGACAGGCGCGTCCCGCGGAACTCGACGCGAGGTTGGCAGTCCGAAGCGTGTCCGGCCGGATTCAAGGGCAAACAAGACGCGCCTGCTAGACTCCGCGCCGCTTTCGGCGGAAACGCCAGCAAATACCCAGGAACCCAGTGCCCATGAAGCTTCCCTTGAGCCTCGCCACCTTTGCGCTCGCCGCCTGGACCTCGGTGGCGGGCGCGCAGCTTCCCGCCGTCGTCGGCGAAACTCCCGTGCCTTCGCTGGCCCCGATGCTGAAGCGCGTCACGCCCGCCGTCGTGAACATCGCGACCCGCGGCACCGTCGAAGAACAGAACCCGCTGCTGAACGACCCGTTCTTCCGCCGCTTTTTCGACGTGCCGAACCAGCCGCGCCAGCGTGAATTCCAGAGCGCGGGTTCGGGCGTGATCGTCGACGCGAAGAACGGCTACATCATCACCAACGCGCACGTCGTCGAGAACGCCACCGACATCACCGTGCAACTGCTCGACAACCGTTCGCTCAAGGCGAAGGTCATCGGCACGGACCCGGGTTCGGACGTCGCGGTGCTCAAGGTCCAGGCCGGCAACCTCGTCGATCTGCCGATCGCCGATTCCGATCGCGCGGAGGTCGGCGATTTCGTCGTCGCCATCGGTAATCCGTTCGGGCTCGGCCACACCGTCACTTCCGGCATCGTCAGCGCGCTCGGCCGCTCCGGCATCAACCCGGAGGGCTACGAGGACTTCATCCAGACGGACGCGTCCATCAACCCGGGCAATTCCGGCGGCGCGCTCGTGAATCTCGGCGGCCAGCTCGTCGGCATCAACTCCGCGATTCTCTCGCGCACCGGCGGCAACATCGGCATCGGGTTCGCGATTCCGTCGAACATGATGAAGATCGTGATGAACCAGCTGGTCAAGTACGGCACGGTCAAGCGTGGCGTGCTTGGCGTGAACATCCAGACGCTGGCGCCCGAGATCGCGCAGAGCATGGACCTGCCGGAGACGACGCAGGGCGCACTGGTGTCGCAGGTCGTCGAAGGCTCCGCCGCCGAGAAGGCGGGCGTGAAGGCCGGCGACGTCATCACCGCGGTCAATGGCCGCCCGGTCAAGGATGCCGGCAGCCTGCGCAATTCGATCGGCCTGCTCAGCATCGGCGAAAAGGTGGACCTCGCGCTGCTGCGCGACGGCAAGCCGCGCCGCGTGACCGCAACGGTCAGCGAACGTGACGCAACGGCCGAAGCCAGGGCGACCGGCGCGCATTCCGGCCTCGAAGGCGCGGACATCACGGACGGCCCGAACGGCGTGCTGATCCGCTCCGTTGCGGACGGCAGTCCTGCGGCGCAGCGTGGCCTGCGTGCCAACGACGTGATCCTGGCCGTGGGCCGCGTGCGCGTCGCCAACGTGGCGGAGTTCCGCAAGGCCACCGAGGGCCAGGAAGCATTCGTGCTGCAGATTCGCCGCGGCAATGCGATGCTCGTGATCCCGATCCGCTGAGCCAGCGGTTCACTTTCCCCGGAGACGCAGCACTCATGGCATTGCAGGTCTGCGTCCTCGGCGGGACGGGATTCATCGGGCGGGAGATCGTGGCGCGACTTGGCGCAGCCGGCCACGACCTCAGGGTACTGGCGCGCGAGCCCGCGCAGCACCGGGATCTGCAGGTCTTGCCGTCCGTGCGGCTCGTCCGCGTCGACGTGCATGACGAACAGCGGCTCGAGGACGAGTTCCAGGGCTGCGACGCCGTCATCAACCTTGTCGGCATCCTCAACGAGACGAAGCTCGGACGCGGCAACGGCGAACAGTTTCGCCGCGTGCACACCGAGCTGCCGCAGAAATGCGTGCGCGCCTGCCACGCGGCCGGCGTCCAGCGCTACCTGCACATGAGCGGACTGAAGGCCGATTCACGGCACGGACCGAGTCACTACTTGACGTCGAAGGGACTCGCCGAGGATTACATCCGCGAGCACTGCGCTACGGGCTCACCCGAATACGTGATCTTCCAGCCCTCGGTTGTCTTCGGACCCGGCGACGCATTCATCAACAACTTCGCCGGCATCCTGAAAATCACGCCGGGCCTGCTGCCCCTGGCTTGCGCCGAAGCGAAGTTCGCGCCGGTTTACGTCGGCGACGTGGCCGCTGCGTTCGTCACGTGCCTGCAACGCAAGGACGTCGCCGGCCGTACGTTCCAGTTGTGCGGCCCCGACGTGATGACGCTCGGCGACATCGTGCAGCTGACGGCTCACTACCTCGGGCTCAAGCGCAAGGTAATTCCACTGCCGCGTGCCGTTTCGCGCGTGCAGGCAGCCATCATGGACTTCGTCCCGGGCAAGCCGTTCTCGACCGACAATTTCCTGTCCGCCACGCTCGACTCCACGTGCGATTGCGACGGCCTCGCCGAACTGGGGATCGACCGTACGGCAATGCGCAGCGTGCTGCCGCGCTACCTGCAGCAGCGCTGAGACTCAGCGTGCCACGAGCGGCGCGCCGCAGAGCTCGGCATGGCGCGCCTTCACGTCGAGCCGACGGGTTGATTCGACCCTGTCGTAGAACGCCGGCAGCGAACCCGCTGCCCGCAACGTGCGCCGCAGACCTGGCACGCAATCCTCGTAGGTTGCGGCTGCCGCCAGGTGCGCATTGTTGAGCGTGCGCGCAAACCAGCCGTCGTATCCGGCATGCCCGCCCCAGCGGGCGCGCAGCTGCTCGTAGCGGAACTCGAGCTGGCCGAATTCACGCTGCTTCTCGATGCGCATGGTGTCGGGGGGCACGTCCGCGGCATAGAGCCGCGCGAGCCGGTCGCGCGTGTCGCGCAGCAGCGCCGCAAAATCCTGCCGTCGCGCCATCGCTGCGTCGTGCGCGGCGATTTCGCCTGCCCTGCCCTGCTGCAGCAGCCAGCGGCGGATGCCTTCGTCCTCGACGACGCTCGCAAACGCCTCGTTCAGCTCGCTGTCGCCGGCGAAATAGAGCCGCTCGTGCGCGAGTTCGTGGAACATCGTGCCGACGAGCCGGGTGTCGCGCCAGCCGAGCATCGAACCGAACACCGGATCCGGCAGGTGGCCCAGCGTGGAGTAGGCCGCGACACCCTCCACACTGACGTCGTTGCCGCGCAGCGACAGCTTGCGACCGTACGAGCGCGCGCTTTCCTGTTTGAAATAGCCGCGGTACGAGATGCACCCCGTGATCGGAAAACACCAGCGGCGCGGCTCGACCGAGAACTCCGGCGTGGCCACCACGTTGTGCACGACATAGGGACGACCCATGTCCGCGAACTTGCGGTAGCTCTTGCCGTCGTGCAGCGCGAGCTCGCTGATGGCGAAGGCGCGCGCCGACTCGACGAGCCGGAGCCGCTCACGCGTGTGTGCCGGTGTCGAGGGATTCGCGAGCACGGCCGGTATCGGCCGGCTGCGATGGATCACCTGTGCCTGGCCGCTTGCCGCCTGCATGACGTAGCACCCGCTCAGCGCGAGAGTTGCGCTCGCGAGTGTGACGATTCGCAGGCAGCGGGAGAGCATGCGGTTAGCTTAGCGAAGCTGCTCACGCCTGTAGTGCCTTTGCGGATGGATCGTATCGGTGCGGGCTTCGTTCAAGTCGGCTGGCATTGCAGCGTCGAGAGCGTCGGAAGGCAGACTCGGACCGCGGCACTTCTTTCGCCGGCTGTGATCGCCGCAATCAGTCATCCCGACGGCTCGCCGAGACGACATCGGTGCGGAGCATGCCGCCCCGCCTTGGGTCTTGCCGGATCGCCTGACGAGTCGCCCAGGCGCGTAGCGTCGGGTCGGGATTCGGATTGCTTGCCGACGCCCGTATCTGCCTTTCCGGGCGTCGGCAAGCAATCCGAATTCCGGCCTCGACGCCAACCTGCCCGCACGAACTCGGCTACGATTCGGCAATGAAAACGTACCTGGTCGGCGGTGCCGTGCGGGACGCCCTGCTCGGACGGCCCTTTACGGAACGCGACTACGTGGTCGTCGGCGCCCGGCCCGACGACCTGCTCGCGCTCGGTTACCGTCCGGTCGGCAAGGACTTTCCGGTCTTCCTGCATCCGCAGACCGGCGACCAGTACGCGCTCGCGCGCACCGAACGCAAGACCGGCGCCGGCTACTACGGCTTCGCCACGCGCTTCTCGCCGGACGTCACGCTCGAGGAGGACCTCGCGCGGCGGGACCTCACGATCAACGCGATGGCACAGTCGGTCGACGGCGACGACGTCATTGATCCGTACGGTGGCCGCCGCGACCTCGCGGCTCGGGTCCTGCGCCACGTCTCGCCGGCTTTCGTCGAAGACCCGCTGCGCGTGCTGCGCGTCGCGCGTTTCGCGGCGCGCTTCGCGCCGCTCGGCTTCACGATCGCGCCAGAGACCTTACAGCTGATGCGGGACATCGTGCGCTCGGGCGAGATGCAGGCCCTGGTGGCCGAGCGCGTCTGGGTCGAAACCGAGCGCGCACTGGGCGAGAGGATGCCGACGGTCTACTTCGAAGTACTGCGCGAGTGCGGTGCGCTCGCGGTGCTGTTGCCGGAGCTCGACTGTCTGTTCGGCGTGCCGCAGCCCGAGAAGTGGCATCCCGAGATCGACACCGGCATCCATACGCTGCAGGTGCTGGACGTCGCGTGCGAGTTGTCGAATGAAACCACGGTGCGCTTCGCCGCGCTCGTGCATGACCTCGGCAAGGGCGTCACGCCGCGGGACCAGTGGCCGAGCCATGTCGGTCACGAACAGGCGGGCGTGCGCATCATCGCCCGGCTGTGCGAGCGCCTCAGGGTGCCCACCGAGCACCGCGAACTGGGACAGCTCGTGTCCAGCGAACACCAGCGCATCCATCGCGCGGCCGAGCTGCGGGATACGACCGTGCTCGAGGTGCTGGAAGCCGCCGATGCATTCCGCCGCCCCGAGCGTTTCGACAAGGCGCTGCTCGCCTGCGAGGCGGATGCCCGCGGACGCGGACCGGAGTTGCGGGCGCAATCCTATCCCCAGGCGCAGACGTTGCGTGAGTGCCTGCGCGCCGCGGCGGCGGTCAAGCTCGACCCCGAGGCAATGAGCCAGCTGGCGGGTCCCGCCATTGCCGCGGCCATTCGTCGTGCACGGGTCGAAGCCATTCGCACAGTGCGCGGGTCCTGAGTCAACGCCGCGGCACGCATCAGAGCGTGTGCCGCAGATCGCGCACAGCGAATCCGCGCAGCGGCGAGTCGTAGTTCTTCGCGAGCGCGATCACCTTGAACCGCTCACCCATTTCGCCGGGGAGCGTGAGCACCATCGCCTGGCGCGACGAAGTCAGGCGCTGGGCCGGTTCGAGCCCAGCGACGTTGGCGAGGAAGTCGCCGAGCCCGCAGCCGAGCAGGAAATGTGCCTGCGTGGTGTAGCCGGCAACCTCGCAACCCGCAGCCTGCGCCGCTGACGCAACAGCCGTGAAGTCGACCCAGGCGGTGATGTCCTGCAGGCCGACGCGGGTGAGCGCGTCTTCGTGGAAGCGGTGTCGAAAATGACAGAGCAGCGTGCCGCGCGTGCGTTCGGCGGAGTAGTACTCGCGCCGCGGCAGGCCGTAGTCGATGAACAACAGGACACCGCGCTCGAGCGAAAAGGCGATCGACTCGAACCACCGGGCCAGGCCGGCGCACACCTCGGACTCGTAGCCGTCCGGTAGCACAATGCCGGTGTCCGCTTCGATCCCGCGCACTGCCGCGACCAGGCGCGAGGCCGCGCGCACTTCGGCCAGCCTGAGTTGACCGAACTCTGAACTCACGCCGAGTGCATTGACTTCGCCACTGCGAATCGTGAAGCGCTCGACCGTCAGCGCGTCGAGCACTTCGTTTGCCAGGATCATGCCGGCGAAGGGTGCGTCGGGCAGGGAATCGAGCCACTGCACGCGCGACAGCAGGTGCGGAACCTGGCGCTCCAGGGTCTCGCGCTGGCGTTCGCGCAGGTCCGCGCTCAGATCGAGAATCCAGTATGCGGCCGGCAACGCGCCCTGCCGTTCGAGTTCGGCGAGCAGATCTGCCGCCATCGCGCCCGAACCCGCCCCGAGTTCGAGCAGGCACGATTCGGGCCCCAGCTCCCGCAGCACGTCGGCGCACTGCAACGCCAGGCAGCGGCTGAACACGGGGGCCACCTCGGGCGCCGTGATGAAATCGCCCGCCGCTCCGAACTTGCGCGCCCCGGCACTGTAGTAGCCGAGGCCCGGCTCATACAGCGCCAACTGCATGAACCGGTCGAAGCCGATCCAGCCGCCCTCGGCCGTGATGACCGCATGGATGCGCTCCGTGAGTGCCGCGCTGTGCGCCGCCTCCTCAGGGGTCAGCTCGGGCAGGTCCAGGGGAACGGTCATCGGCGCTGGAATCCTTTCGCGCGGACAGCCCGAAGAGGCTGAGGTATCTTGGCACCGGGCACGCACGCCGAAGGACTGCGGCGCGCGCTCCCACCCACGACATTGCACCGATGCGCGAACCCATGAGCAACGCTGCTGACTTTCCGCTGGCTGGACGCTGCGCACTGGTGACGGGTGGCGCTCGCCGGCTCGGCGAAGCGATCGTGCGCAAGCTGCACGCCGGCGGCGCGTCGGTCGCCGTGCATCACCGCACGTCGGGCGGCGAGGCCGACAGCCTCGTCAGCGAACTCAACGCGATACGGACCGGGTCTGCCGCGGCTTTCGCCTGCGACCTGCTCGAAGTCGAGGCGCTGCCGGCTCTTGTCGCGGACGTGGTCGCCCGGTTCGGCAGGCTCGACATCCTGGTCAACAACGCGTCGAGCTTCATGCCGACGCCAGTCGGCACGATCACGGCGGCACAGTTCGACGACCTGGTCGGCACGAACCTCCGTGCGCCATTGTTCCTGTCGCAGGCCGCCGCACCCGAACTGCGCAGGGCGCACGGCCTGATCCTGAACCTCGCGGACATCCACGGCCTGCGGCCGCTCAAGAATCATCCCGTCTACTCGGCCGCGAAGGCGGGCCTGATCATGCTGACGAAATCGCTCGCGCGCGAACTCGGTCCCGACGTGCGCGTGAACGCAATTGCGCCCGGTCCTGTGCTGTGGCCGGAGGGCGGGCTCGACCCGACGCTGCAGGACGAAATCATCGCCAGGACCGCCTTGAAGCGCACCGGCTCGCCGGACGACGTCGCGCGCGCAGCCTATTTCTTTGCGGCGGAAGCGCACTACGTCACAGGCCAGGTTCTCGCGGTCGACGGCGGTCGCAGCGTCTGACCCGTCCAGCCGCGTGGGCAGCCCGCGGGGCGTCATGCTTCGTCGCCGCGCGCGGCTCGCCACGCCAGCTCCACCGGCCGCATGGCGTGCGCCGCCTGCGTCGCCTGCATGTCCCGCCACAGCTCTCGCAGCGTGCGCCGCTCGATCGGGTGCACGACCTCGGGCGCGATCTCCGCTGCCGGGCCCAGCATGTAGGTCCGCTTGAGCAGGTCCGGTCGCGGCAGCGTGAGTCCCGGTTCCACGCAGACCATGTCGCCGAACAACAGGATGTCGAGGTCCATCGCGCGTGGCGCCCATTTCGGCGCCAGTCGCTCGCGTCCGCACGCGGTCTCGGCCTCGTGCAGCCGTTCGATCACCTGGCGCACCGTCAGGCCGGTCCGGAAGCCGACCACGAGATTGATGAAGTCGTCGCCTTCGAAACCGACGGCGGCGTTGGCATACGCGCGCGATACGGTGATCGGCGCAAAGTGGCGGTCGAGCACGTCGAGCGCGCGACGCAGGTTCTCGAGCGGCGCGACGTTGCTGCCCGCCGCGACGTAGACGGCCGTGGTGCTCACGACGCCGGGTAGTCTGCGCGACGACGCTCGATGACGATGCCGACGTCGCGCGACCCGCGCAGCGCGCCCTGCTTGTTCAGGCGAATCCTGACCGCGGGCACGTCGAACTCCGTGAGGATGATCTGCGCGATGCGGTCGATCAGCGTCTCGACCAGCTGAAATTCCGACTCGCCCACGAACTGCAGCAGCCGCTTCGACACCTTCTTGTAGTCGAGCGTGTCGTCGATGTGATCGCTCGCGGCGGCCTTGCGGATATCGGTGGACATCTCCAGGTCGATCACGACTTTCTGCTTGACCTTCCGCTCCCAGTCCCAGATGCCGATGATGCATTCGGCCGTGAGGCCCGTGAGGAAGATGGTGTCCATCGTTGCCGTATGTTCGCTCGGTAGGGCCGGTCGGTTCGATTCTGTCGGGCGGACTTGCGGTCCGTCTGCCGTCACGCGGCGGGCGATGGCGGGACCAGGTCCGTCATCGGCCACCGTGCGCGGGCACGGAGCGAGAAGTCGTTGCGTTCACCTGCGGCGAGCCGCAGTTGCCCCAGCAGCGCGATCATCGCCGCGTTGTCGGTGCAGAACTCGGCGCGAGGATAGACGACCCGGACCCCCTGCCGCTCGCCCATCGCAAGCATGCGGGCGCGCAGCCGGCGGTTGGCGCCCACGCCGCCCGCCACGACCAGCGTCGAGGCGCCGGTTGCGTCGAGCGCCCGCTGGCACTTGATCACGAGCGTGTCGACCACGGCCTCCTCGAACCCCCGGGCCGCGTCGGCTCGCGCCTGCGGGTCGAGTTCGCCATGGTTGCGCAACGCCACGACGACGGCGGTCTTGAGGCCGCTGAACGAAAAATCGAGTCCCGGACGTTCGGTCAGCGGCCGCGGGAAACGGAAGACGTCGGGCCGGCCCTGCTCGGCCAGCGCGGCGAGTTGCGGGCCGCCGGGGTAGCCGAGCCCGAGCAGCTTGGCCGTCTTGTCGAAGGCCTCGCCGGCCGCGTCATCCAGCGAACTTCCCAGCAGTTCGTACCGGCCGACCCCCTCCACCCGTGCGAGCAGCGTATGTCCGCCCGAGACCAGCAGCGCGACGAACGGGAACTGCGGCGGCTCCGGCTCGAGCAGGGGCGCCAGCAAGTGACCCTCCATGTGGTGAACCCCGATGCAGGGCAGGTCCCAGGCGTAGGCCAGGCTCCGGGCGACCGCGGCACCGACCAGCAGCGCACCTACCAGGCCGGGGCCGCAGGTGTAGGCGATGCCGTCGATCGTCGCGCGTCCGCCGCCTTGTTCGACCGTTTTCTCCAGCAAAGGCAACAACTTACGAAGGTGGTCACGCGACGCGAGCTCGGGCACCACGCCGCCATACGCCGCGTGCAGGGCCACCTGGCTGTACAGCTCGTGCGCCAGCAGGCCGGCCTGGTCGTCATAGACGGCGGCGGCGGTCTCATCGCAGGAGGTCTCGATCCCCAGAACCCGCATGTGGTCGGCTCGCTGTGCCCGTGGCAGAACAAATTAGCGACGAATGACGCCCGGCGCCCTAACGGCCAGGCAGGAGACCGAACGGCGCAACTTTTGCAATTCCCCACCGCGATCTCTAGAATTCGCGGTCCCTTGCTGGCCGTGCGTCCCCCGGGACCCGGCTGGCTGTCCAACAACGTTCCGATGACTGGCGCCCAGGCCACCGGCCGGCCGCCCAGCCGCTTTGACCGATTGACGAGGTTTCGATGCCCAGCGTCCGCATCCGTGAAAACGAATACTTCGATGCCGCCCTGCGCCGCTTCAAGCGCGCGTGTGAAAAGGCCGGCGTGCTGACGGAACTTCGTCGCCGCGAATTCTACGAGAAGCCGACGCAGGAGCGTAAGCGGAAGAAGGCGGCCGCAGTCAAGCGCCACCAGAAGCGCAGCACGCGCGACTTCTCGTCGGCACCTCGCGTCCGCAGTTTCTGATCCGCTTGCCCGACCGACCGGTCACCCGGTTGATCAGGCGCCCCGGTCGCGACGCCAGCACGCCACGATGACCACCTCCCTCAAGGAGCGGATCACCGAGGACATGAAGTCCGCCATGCGAGCGGGCGAGAAGGAGCGTCTCGGCACCATCCGCATGCTCCAGGCGGCAATCAAGCAGCGCGAAGTGGACGAGCGTATCGCGCTCGACGACGCGCAGGTGTTGTCCGTAATCGAGAAGATGCTCAAGCAGCGCAAGGAATCGATCACCCAGTTCGAGCTGGGCGGCCGCGCCGATCTCGCGGCCAGGGAACAGGCCGAAATTGAACTGCTGACGGTCTACCTGCCCGCGCAGCTCGCCGACGCCGAGGTCGATGCCCTGATCAGGGAAGCGATCGCGTCCACCGGGGCCGCGTCCATGAAGGACATGGGCAAGGTGATGGCGATCGTGAAGGCGAAGGCCGCGGGGCGCACCGACATGGGCGCGGCCAGCGCCCGCATCAAGGCGGCTCTCTCCGCCTGACGCGACCGCGTGTCGCTGCGCCTCGGTTGGGCGCGTTCAATCACTTCGCTTCGGACTCGTGGCGCTTTCCCGCTGACGCGATGCGTTCATGCGCGACATGTCCCAAGGTCGGGGTTCGGGTCCTGCTCCCGCGCCCGGAAAGGCAGACACAGGCGCGGGAGCAGGACCCGAACCCCAACCTGCGGTGCGGCGCCTGAGCGCTCGTCGGGCGGGAAACGCAGCCATCAAGATCGAAGTGCAGATGCCGCGCCCGGCGAGACGCACGGCGCATGCAGCCGGATGGGTGCGGATATCGCCGCTTGACGCGGCAACCAGATGTTTGGGCACGCGGCCAACTCATCGTTCGGTTGGACGCCGCTTGCACCGTGCGAGTTTTCGGGCTCGGCCGAAAACTCGCTCAGGTGCCGCATGTAGAGCGGACGGTTCGGTTCTCTTTGTGGCGGGCGTATCTGCCTTTCCGCCCGCCAGAAAGAGAACCGAACCGTCCGCAAACCGCCTCCTGACCGCAAGTTCACCCGCCCGAAAAGCCGCTCTTGCGAGCGCCCACCCGCACCCCCACTATCGCTACCCGACCCGACGCCGAACCCGCACAGTGGCCCGCATCCCCCAGCATTTCATCGACGAACTCGTCGCCCGCACCGACATCATCGAGGTGATCGGCAGCCGCGTGCAGTTGAAGAAAGCGGGTCGCGAGTACAAGGCCTGCTGCCCGTTTCACGACGAGAAGACGCCGTCGTTCTGGGTCAGCGTCGACAAGCAGTTCTATCACTGCTTCGGCTGCGGAGCCCACGGCACCGTGCTCGGCTTCGTCATGGACTACGATCACCTCGGCTTCATCGAGGCGGTCGAGGACCTCGCCGCGCGAGCCGGACTCGAGGTGCCGCGCGAAGGCGGCGCGGCCGCAGGTCCGGTCAACCCGCACGATGAACTGTACGTGGCGATGGAACGCGCCGCGCTCTACTTCCGCCAGTGCCTGAGCGGCGATTCGCGCGCACGCGACTACGTGAAGCGACGCGGGCTCGAGGCCGACGTCGTGCAGAAGTTCGGCATCGGTTACGCCGCGGCGCGCTGGGATGGCTTGCTCGAGCGGTATGGCGGCACCGAGGACGAACGGCACGTGCTGCTGCGCGCGGGCCTCATCATCGAACGCCAGCCACAGCAGGACACCACGGCCGCAACCGGCACGTCCCCGGCTGCCGGCAGCCACTCGCGCGAGCGCGGCTTCTACGACCGCTTCCGCGACCGCGTCATGTTCCCCATCCGCGACACGCGCGGCCGCACGATCGGTTTCGGCGGACGCGTGCTCGATCAAGGCGAACCGAAGTACCTGAACTCGCCCGAAACCGAGCTCTTCCACAAGGGCCGCGAGCTCTACGGCCTGTACGAAGCACGCCAGGCGACGCGCAACCTGCAACGGCTGATGGTGGTCGAGGGCTACATGGACGTCGTCAGCCTGCACCAGGCCGGCATCACGTACGCGGTGGCGACGCTCGGCACGTCGACGACACCCGAGCATCTCCTGCGCATCTTCCGTCTCGTCGGCGAGGTGGTGTTCTGCTTCGACGGCGACCGGGCCGGCCGCGCGGCAGCCTGGCGTGCGCTCGAAAACGCGGTCGCCGAAGTGAAGCAGGGCCGGCAGGTGCGGTTCCTGTTCCTGCCGGACGGCCACGACCCCGACACGCTCGTGCGCGAAGAGGGCAAGGAAGCGTTCGAGGCGCGCCTCGCCGACGCGATGCCGCTCTCCGAGTACCTGATCCGTGAATTGTCGTCGCGGGTCGAGACCGGCAGCGTCGATGGCCGGGCCAAGCTGGTCGAACTGGCGCGGCCGCTGGTGCGCAGGATTCCGTCCGAAGTGTACCGCGAGTTGCTGGTCAACCAGCTGGCTGCGGTGGTTGGCATGTCCCCTGCCCGCCTCAACGAGCTGCTGGGCGGCGACTCCCAGGACGCGCCGGCCAGCGCTGGACAAACACGCGCTCCAGCCTCGTCAAGCAGCACGTATTCAGAAAGGAATTCAAGCGGTTACGAGCGCCCGAGCGGACTCGGCGGCGCGCGGTTCGGGGCCTCGCACGCCGCTGCCCCGGGTCGCGGCAACCTGGTCCGCCAGGCAGTCATGCTGCTCGTGCACCACCCGGCCTCCGCGACGGCCATCAGCGGCCAGCAGATCGACGCCGTGGCAGCCATCGACCGGCCCGGAATACCGCTGTTGGCGGAGCTGCTGACCCAGCTGCGGGAAGACCCTCCCGCCAGTACGGCGGCAGTCCTGGAGCGCTGGCGCGACCGGCCCGAACAGGGCTCGCTGGCGAAGCTGGCCTCGGCGGTCTGCCTGGCACCGGATGCCGCGGGCGCGGCCGCGGAACTGAGATCGGCCCTGAACCGTCTGATAGTCGAGGAATCCCCGGTCCGGCGGCTCGACGAATTGATGGCCAAGGCGCGGGATTCGTCGCTGGACGATGCCGAAAAGCTGGAATTGCAGGGACTGCTCCGGACCCGCAGCCCGGCGGCCCGCAAGCCCCCGGAAGTCCCCCGATAGTCGGGCGAATCCTCGACCCGGCGTGGTAGGATTCCGCTCTTTTTTAGACCCCCCGTGAGGCGTCCCATCTTGAGCAAGACGACGGCACGCAAACCGGTCAAGAAGCTTCCTGTCCGCAAGTCCGCACCGGCGGCCAAGGCCAAGGCTACGCTGACCAGGAAGACAGTGGCGCCCGCCAAGGGCAGGCCCGTGGCGAAGAAGCCGACGAAGCCTGCGGCCAGGGCCGTCAAGCCGGTGACACTCCAGCGCAAGGGCGCTGCTGCTGCATCGGTGAAGGCGAGCCACAAGCCCGTGGCGCCGGCCAGGTCCGCACCCGCGAAGCGCGCGCCGGTGAAGGCTGCGACCGCGCCGGTTGCCGCCAAGCACGTTGCCGCAAGGCACGTCGTCCCCGGCGCGCCGGCCAAGGCTGCCAAGGGCGCAGTGCCGGCCAAGGGTGCGCCTGCCGTCAAGGCCGTCGCGCTCGCGACCAAGCCGGCTGCTGCCGCGTCCGTCGTCACGATCGCCGCAAAAGAGAAACCCGGGAAGCCCGGTCGCAAGGCAGGCAAGGAAAAGGCCGAGAGAATTGAGATCAAGCTGACTGCCAGCACGCCGGAAGATCGCCAGTCGCAGCTCAAGCTGCTGATCGCGCGCGGCAAGGAGCAGAGCTTCCTGACCTACGCCGAAGTCAACGACCACCTGCCGTCCGAGATCGTCGATCCGGAGCAGATCGAAGACATCGTGCAGATGATCAACGACATGGGCATCCCGGTGTACGAGAAGGCACCGGACGCCGAAGCGCTGCTGATGCGCGAGACGGTCGTTGCCGACGAAGAGGCGGCCGAGGAAGCCGCGCAGGCGCTCGCCACCACCGTCGACGCCGAGTTCGGCCGCACCACCGACCCGGTCCGCATGTACATGCGCGAAATGGGCACGGTGGAGCTGCTCACGCGTGAAGGCGAGATCGCGATCGCGAAGCGCATCGAGGAAGGCCTCGATTCCGTGCGTCGCGCGCTGTCGCACTATCCGCCGACCTTCGAATACATCCTGCGCGCCTACGAGCCGCTGAAGTCGGGCACGGGCCGCCTGGTCGACATCATCGTCGGCTTCGTCGACCCGAACGCGCCCGACGTGATCGCCGAACCGATCAACCCGAAGCTCGCCGCGAAGGCAGCCCCGGAAGCAGAGGTCGAGGAAGAGGCTGCGGACGGCGACGGGACGGAAGAGGAAGAAGCGCTCGAGACCGGCCCGGACCCGGAAGAGGCCGCGCGCCGCTTCGCCTCGCTCGGCAAGGTCTACGCGCAGGTCATGAAGTCGCTGGAGGAGAAGGGCAGCAGGGATCCGAAGACGATCAAGCTGCGCAGGAAGCTCGCCGAAGAGTTCATGGAACTGAAGCTCTCGCCCAAGATGTTCGAGCAGCTCATCGCGCAGCTGCGCGAGCACCTGAACGAGATCCGCTCGATCGAGAAGGCGATCATGCAGCGCTGCGTCCGCGATGCCGGCATGCCACGCTCAGACTTCATCGAGACCTTCCCGCGCAACGAGACCAACCTGGCGTGGCTCGACAAGCACGTGCGCGCCAAGCGCAAGCACTCGGCCGCGCTCGCGAAGTTCCGCGAGGAAATCGAGCGCGAGCAGAACCGGCTCGCGCTCAGCGAGAAGCGCGCCCGCCTGTCGATCGCCGAGATCAAGGAGATCAACCGCGAGATCGCCGTCGGCGAGGCGCAGGCCCGCCGCGCGAAGAAGGAGATGGTCGAGGCCAACCTCCGCCTGGTGATCTCGATCGCGAAGAAGTACACGAACCGTGGCCTGCAGTTCCTGGACCTCATCCAGGAAGGCAACATCGGCCTGATGAAGGCCGTGGACAAGTTCGAGTACCGCCGCGGCTACAAGTTCTCGACGTACGCCACGTGGTGGATCCGCCAGGCGATCACGCGTTCGATCGCCGACCAGGCCCGCACGATCCGCATCCCGGTGCACATGATCGAGACCATCAACAAGCTGAACCGCATTTCGCGGCAGATGCTGCAGGAGATGGGTCGCGAGCCGACGCCGGAAGAGCTGGCCGTGCGCATGGAGATGCCGGAGGACAAGGTCCGCAAGGTCCTCAAGATCGCGAAGGAACCCATCTCGATGGAGACTCCGATCGGCGACGACGAGGATTCGCACCTGGGCGACTTCATCGAGGACACCTCGGTGGAATCTCCGATCGAGTCGGCGACGACGGAATCGCTG
>JAOUGW010000238.1 GCA_029865465.1 Gammaproteobacteria bacterium | reverse complement strand
CTGCACGTCGATGTCGCTGCGCTGCGCGGCACTGGCCCGGAGGGTGCGATCACGGTCCAGGATGTCGAACGTGTGCAGTCGTCGCCGCAACCCCCGCCCGCGGGCACGGCGGAGGGAGCGGCAGGCATGCGTGCGGCGATCGCCGCCGCGATGTCGCGCTCCAAGCGCGAGATTCCGCACTATTACCTGGCCACGGCCGTCGACGTGACGCCCGCCGTCGACTGGCTCGCGGCACACAATGCCGCGGCACCGGTGACCGGGCGACTGTTGCTGCCGGTGCTGCTGGTCAAGGCGGTCGCGCTGGCCTGCAGAGACCAGGCGGGCTTCAGCGGCTTCTATCGCGATGGCCGGTACGAACCGGCCCCGGTCGTGCACGTCGGCGTCGCGGTCGCGTTGCGCGGCGGCGGGCTGGTTGCGCCGGCTCTCACGGACACCGCAGCCCGGTCGCTTGCCGAGCTGATGGAAGGCTTCCGCGACCTGGTCACGCGCGCCAGGGCCGGGCGACTGCGTGCCAGCGAGCTCGCCGCACCCACCATCATACTGACGAGCCTCGGCGAGGCATCGGTCGAGACCGTGCTGCCCATCATCCAGCCCCCGCAGGTCGCGATCGTTGGTGCCGGCGAGGTCGCCGCCCGCCCCTGGATCGTCGACGGCAGGGTCGTGCCACGGCACGTGCTGACGCTGTCGCTTGGAGCAGACCATCGCGTCACGGACGGGCGGCTCGGTGCGCACTTCCTGGCGCGGATTGCGGCGCTGCTGGCCGATCCGGCGCAGCTGTGAGGTGCACGTCATGAACCGTGAGCAACTCTCGCGCCGCGTCCTCGAGCTGGTGACGGCGATCGCACCCGACGTCGAGGCTGGCACGGTGATCCCCGGCATCGCGTTCCGCGACCAGTTCGACTTCGACTCGATGGATACGCTCAACTTCGCCATCGCGCTGCACCGCGAGCTCGGCGTGGACGTGCCGGAGACCGACTACGCGCATCTCGCGAGTCTCGACCAGTGCGTCGCCTATCTCGCAGCGCGCCTGCCCTGAGGCCGGGCGCCGTCGGAGGGCAGCGATCCTGGCCCGGACACTGCGCCTGGATCGCGAAACAAATGAATCCGATCGGCACAGCGCCTACGATTGAAGTCCATGCTCGATATCCGTGCGGTCTCCAAGTCCTTCGGCGGTCCGGCCGGCCGCCGCGTGCTCGATGGCGTATCGCTCGCCGTCGCGCCGGGCGAGTACGTTGCGATCGTCGGCGAATCCGGCGTCGGCAAGTCCACGCTGCTGAACCTGATCGCGGGGCTCGACGTACCTGACGGCGGCGAGCTGTTGCTCGAAGGGCGTGACCTGGCCCGGCTCGGCGAAGAGGCCCGCACGCACGTCCGTCGCACGCGCATGGGATTCGTGTTCCAGGCGTTCCACCTGTTGCCGCACCTGAGCATCGCCCGCAATGTCGCTTTGCCGCTAGCCTTGAACGGGCGGGCGGGGCGCGCTGCGGACGACCGGGTGCTGGAACTGCTCGAAGCCGTGGGCCTGGGCGACCGCGCGGCCAGTTTCCCGCGTGAACTGTCCGGCGGCGAGTCGCAGCGTGTCGCCGTGGCGCGTGCGCTCGCGCACCGTCCGGCGCTGGTGCTCGCGGACGAGCCGACGGGCAACCTCGATCCCGACAACGCGGCGATGATCCTGGAAGTGCTGCGAGCGCAGATCAAGCGCGACAACGCGGCGGGCATTCTCGTCACGCATTCCGCCGCGGCTGCAGCGTCGACCGACCGCGTCTACGAACTCACGCGTGCCGGGCTTACGCTTCGAACATGAACGCTGCGGCAAAGAGGTTGCCCCTCGGCAGGAATGCGCTGCGGGCCCGGCTGTCGCTGCTCGATGCCGCCGCGGTCGGTCCGCTGCGCCAGGCGCCGGGCCGCACCCTGCTCGCTGTCCTCGCGATCGCGCTCGGCGTCGCGCTCGGTTTCTCGGTGTATCTCATCAATCGCGTCGCCGCGGACGAGGTGCAGGCCGCGTCGCGCTCGCTGTTCGGGCTCGCCGATTTCAGCGTGCAGGCGCCGGGCGCCGGCTTCGACGAGGCGTTGTTTCCGCGGCTCTTGCGCGTGCCCGGCGTGGCGGCCGCAAGTCCCGTGGTCGAGTTGCAGGTGCGCCTGCCGGGACGTGAGCGCAACCTGAAACTGATCGGCATCGACCCGTTCCGCGCGCTGCAGCTGCAGCCCGCGCTCGCCGGCACCAGTGCGACCGCCGAGCGGCAAGGACAGGGGCTGCTGGCCGAGAATTCGATCTGGTTGAGTCCCGCGGCGGCGCGGTCACTGGAGCTCGCAGCCGGTGACGACCTCGACGTGCAGGTGGCGCTCGATCGCGTGCGCTTCCGCGTGGCGGGCGTGTTGCCGCCGGGGCTGTACGCCCAACCTGTCGGGCTGCTCGACATCGGCGAGGCGCAGTGGCGGCTGCAACGGCTGGGGCGGCTCGATCGTGTGGATCTCAGGCTCGCGCGCGCCGCCGACGGCCAGGCCGTCCGCACCGCCGTAGCGGCATTGCTGCCGCCCGGCGCGCAGATCGTCACGCCGGGTGAAGCGACCGACGACGCCGTGCGCCTGACCCGCGCGTACCGCTCGAACCTGACCGCTCTCGCGCTCGTCGCGCTCTTCACGGGCGCCTTCCTGGTCTATGCCACGCAGTCGCTCGCGGTGGCGCGCCGTCGCCGCGAGATCGCGTTGCTGCACGCGATGGGCATGACGGTGCGCGAGCAACTCGCCGCGTCACTGCTGTCGGGCGTGATCGTGGGTGCGCTCGGAGCCGCGCTGGGTGTCGTCCTCGGTGCGCTCGTCGCGCGTGCAGGGCTCGCTGCCTTCGGCGCCGACCTCGGGGCCGGCTACTTCCGTGGCGTCGCGCCTGCGCTCGACGTCAGCGCGGGCGAGTACCTCGTGTTCCTCGTGCTCGGCGTCGGCGCGGCGCTGGTCGCCACGTTCGGGCCTGCTCGTGAAGCAGCGTCCGTGCCGGCCGCCGCGGCGCTCAAGGCCGGTGACGAAGCCCCGATGGCGGCGCGCACGCATGGCAGGATCGCGCTGGTCCTGTTCGCAGCCGGCGTGCTCGCGCTGGCATTGCCGCCGCTCGAGGGAATTGCGCTGCCGGGGTATGTCTCGATCGCCTGCCTGTTGCTGGGCGCCGTGTTCCTGACGCCGAGCATCGCGTCCACGGTTTTCGCCCGCCTGGGTACCGACGGGCCTGCCTGGCGCCAGGTGGCCGTGGCGCAGCTGCGCGGTACCGCGCGTCGTGCAACCGTCAGCATCGCCGCCGTGCTCGTCAGCTTCAGCCTGATGGTCGCGATGGCGATCATGGTGTTCTCGTTCCGCATGTCGCTCGAGGCGTGGATGCAACGCATCCTGCCCGCGGATCTCTACGTGCGCGCGGGCTCTGCTGCGGTCGGGGCCTATCTCGACGTGGACGCGCAGCGATCCATCACGGCACTGCCCGAGATCGCCCGTGCCGATTTCGTGAAGTTCCAGGACGTGCTGCTGCCCGGCGAGCGAATGCCACTCACCATCATTGCGCGACCGATCGACGAGCCGACGGCCGACCGGGTGATTCCGATCCGGCGGTCGGCGACCGGGCCCGCGCCACCGGGAGCCATCCCGGTGTGGGCTTCCGAGGCCGCGCTGGACTTGCGCGGATTCGACGTCGGCACGCAATTCGACCTGCCCATCGGCGGCAGAGTCGTGCGCGCAGCGGTGCGTGGCATCTGGCGCGACTACGAGCGGCCGGGTGGATCGATCGTCATGGACCGCGAAACCTTCATCGCGTTGAGCGGCGAGCGGACCGCAACGACGGCAGCCATCTGGTTGCGCGACGGCATCGATGCCGCGAAATTCAGCGGGCGGCTGCGCGACGCCATCGCGCGCAGTGGTGACTACGACGTTGCCATTCCCGGTGAGATCCGCCAGCGCTCGCTCGCGCTGTTCGACCGCACCTTCGCCGTGACGTACCTGCTCGAAGCGGTCGCGGTCCTGATCGGCCTGTTCGGCATCAGTGCCAGCACGAGTTCGCAGGTGCTAGCACGCCGGGGCGAGTTCGGCATGCTGCGGCACCTCGGCGTCACGCGCCGTGAGATCGGCCGCATGCTCGCGTTCGAAGGCGCGGCGCTCGGTGCGATCGGAGTCGCGGCGGGTCTCGTCATCGGCGCGATCGTGAGCATGATCCTGATCTTCGTCGTCAACCGGCAGTCGTTTCACTGGACGATGGACGTGCACGTGCCCTGGGCCGTGCTGGCGATCCTGAGCCTGGTGCTGGTCGGCGCGGCTGCGGCGACGGCGGCCTTCAGCGGGCGCAGCGCAATGGGCGAGGACGTCGTCCGTGCCGTGAAGGAGGACTGGTGAGGCCGCGTCGACTTGCGCCATTCGTCCTCGCGCTCCTCGCCCCCCTGCACGCGCATGGCGCAGTCGCGTATCCACCGGTCGCCCCCGGCTACGAACTCGTCTTCCCGCGCGACGAAGGCAGTCACCCCGACTACCGCATCGAGTGGTGGTACGTGACGGGCCACATCGATGACGCTGCGAGCAAGGTGAAAGCGCCGCGCGGATTCCAGGTCACGTTCTTTCGCGTGCGCACGGGTCTCGCGGCGGACAACCCGAGCAGCTTCGCGCCGCGCCAGGTGCTGTTCGCGCATGCGGCGCTCGCCGACCCGGCGCACGGCAAGCTGCATCACGCGCAACGCAGCGCACGGACAGGGTTCGACCTGGCGTACGCACGCGAGGGCC
>JAOUGW010000031.1 GCA_029865465.1 Gammaproteobacteria bacterium | reverse complement strand
CGCCGCAAACGCGGCCACCACGAGCGACTGCAGCTGCGTCGACTCGAGGTAAGGCTTCATGCCCGGTGCGTGCCCACCCGGCAGCAGCATGCCCTGGACATCGGCGATCCGCGCCTGTGCATACGTAATCGGATGCAGAAACTCGGGACTTGCCGTCAACTCGGCGTAGGCCTGACGGCCGTTCGCGTCGGCCTTCAGCACAGGGGCCAGCACGCCCAGGCCCCGCCCCGTCAGGATCCGCGCGTCGGCCTGACCCGGGTTCCCATCAGGCGTTGCGAACACGACTGCAATGCCGCGTGCCCGCAATACCTTCCACGGCACCGCCGCTTCGGTCGGATCGAAGTCTGCGCTGGGAACCGGCATCAGCACGGTCGGCATCGGTGTCTCCGTCACGCGAACGCTTCACGCAGGTGGAAGACGCAGACTGCGCCACGAACCCGCGTTCAGCACCTGCTTGAAGCCCTGCCCGCGCAGCCGGCGGGCCGCCAGCGCGCTGCGCGTGCCGGACGCACAGCACACGATCACCGGCCGGTTCCGATCCAGCTCCCCGGCACGCTGGCCGATCTCCGGCAGCGGAATGTTCACGCTCCCCGCCGCGTGACCACCCGCGAATTCCGCGAGGCTGCGCACGTCCACCACCTGCGCCCCTTCCTTGAGCAGCGCCGGCAATCGACGCCGTATGAGCAGCGACGACAGCACGCGCCAGGCGAAATACGCGACCACGAGGCCCAGGAAAAGATAATCAAGCATCGCTGATCTCCATGCCATGGCCGCCTGTGGGCTCGATCAATCGAACGGCCACGGCAGGCTGCTCCTGGCCGTGCCCTCGCTCGGCTCGGATGGGCTCGCGCGGTCCGACGATGGCCTCGCGTTGCGCTTGACCGGGGACCGGTTCGTCGAGTGTCGGGGCGGGCAACCCGGGATGCAACCCGCGGTTTGGCTGATTAACCACGATGCGCGAGAGCCTGACGGGACGGCAAGATCACCCGACGCGGCATACCCCCCGGGGGGACGATGGCTTTCTGGACCAGCGCGCCTTGCCGTCTGGCAGTCGGGGCGCTCGTATCGGCATTGCTGGTTCCTGGCGTCCAGGGGGCCGACTACCGGGTCGGCGAAGGCAAGCTCAGCGTCACCGGCTCGGCGTATCTCGGCACCGCGATCCGCACCGACGACCAGGACGCGAAGCTGCTGGCGAACGCCAACAGTTCGCTGGTCGGCATCGCTGGCAACGCGGTGACACCGGCTGCAGGCCGCAACGGCGACGACGGCAATCTCAACTTTGATCGCGGCGATCCGGTCACGTCGGTGCTCAAGGGCTACCTGTCGCTGTCTTACACGTGGCGCGACTACGGGATCGAGGCGAGCGGGCAGGCCTGGTACGACTACGCCACCGCCGACGCCGGCCACCCGTGGGGTCACGTGCCGAACGACTATGCGGCTGGCCAGCCGCTGAGCGATGCCGGTGCGCTGTCCCGCTCCAAGTTCAGCGGCGTCGTGCTGGACAGTCTCTACGGTCACGGCCAGCACCGGGTCCACCAGCTGTCGATCGATTGGAAACTCGGCTGGCAGGCGCTCGACTGGGGCAAACGACTGATCGCCCTGGGCGGCTTGCGCGATCTCAATCCACTCGACGTGCCTGCCTCGCTGCGGCCCGGTGTCGATCGCGAGCACGAGGCGCGCATTACGTTCCCGGCGGTGTTCGGGCGCATCGGCCTGTCGCAGGCCACGAGTGTCGAGGCGTTCTACCAGCTGCACTTCGAGCCTACCGCGTTGAACGGATGCGGCACCTTCTTCTCGTCGCTCGACTTCATGGCCGAGGGCTGCGACAAGGCGATGTTCGGCAACCTCTCCGACCGCACCGCGATCGCGACGGGCATCTACGTCAAGCGCACGGCGACGCAGGGCCCGTCGAACTCGGGGCAGGGCGGCCTCGCGGTGAAGCACACGGTCGATTCGTGGGCGACCGAGTTCGGGCTCTATGCCACGCAGTTCCACTCGCGCGCGCCGTTCTACAGCGGGACCAAGTCGGGACGCGTCGAGGGCCCGCTGTTCCTGCCGGGCGATCCGGGCAACCTCAATCCGTCGTACTTCACCGAATATCCCGAGGACGTCCGGATGTTCGGTGCCAGCTTCGAGAAGAAGTGGCGGGGCGGCGCCGTGCTCGGCGAGGTCACCTACCGTCCCAACCAGCCGCTGCAGTACAACTCGTTCGACGTGATCAGTGCGGCCGTCTCACGGACGGCGCCGACTCCATTGCGCGAGAAGGCGGATGCCGTCGCTCCAGGCGGGGTATTGCGCGCCTGGGAACGTCACGAGGCGTTGCAGTTGCAACTCGGTGCCACCGGCGGTCTGCCCAATGTGCTCGCGTCCGCCGGCATGAGCTACGGCGCCGAACTCATCTACAAGTCCGTGCCGGACCTGCCGAATTCGTCGGTGATGCGATTCGGGCGCGCGGAGGTCTTCGGGCAGGGGCCGGTCAACGGCGTGTGCCCGCCGCCTGCAGCGCCTGTGTCGTGTACGAGTGACGGGTACGTCTCGCAGGAAGCCTTTGGTTACCGGCTGCGCGCGGGCCTGAAGTACCCGAAGCTGTTCGGTGAGGTCGACCTTGTTCCGTCGTTCGTGTTCGGACAGGACGTCTGGGGCTGGTCGGGCGACGGCATGCTCCTCGAGGGCCGCATGCTGGCGGTGGTGTCGCTGCAGGCGCTGTACGCCAATCGCTGGTCCGTGGCGATCGCGTGGCAGCCGACGTGGGGTGGCACTTACAACAACACGCGTGATCGCAGTACCGCGCAGGCGTACGTCAGCTACCAGTTCTGACGGTTGCCGCGTTTCGCGCTCGCATCGCACCCCGATTCGCGGCTAGGATCGCGCCTGCTCGGCTTGATGCAAGGGGGCCATCATGTTCGTTGGCCATTACGGTCCGAGTTTTGCGATCCGCGCGCTGCGCCCGGAGATTCCGCTGTGGCTGCTGTTCCTCGCGGCGCAGCTCGTCGACGTCGCCTGGACCCTGCTGGTGCTGGGCGGCATCGAGAAGCTGCGGATCGCTCCGGGCATCACGGCCGCCAGTCCGCTCGACCTCTACTACATGCCGTACACGCACAGCCTGGTCGCTGCATTGCTGTGGGCACTCGGCGCGGCGATCCTCTGCCGCTTCGCGTTCCGCTGGCGCGGTTGGCAAGCCGCACTCTGGGTGGGCGCCGCCGTGCTGTCGCACTGGGTCATCGACTGGCTGGTGCACCGCCCGGACCTGCCGCTCTACGGCGATTCGGTGAAGGTCGGGCTCGGCCTGTGGAACCACATCGGACTCTCGCTCGGTCTCGAGGTGCTGGTGGTCGTCAGCGGCGTGTGGCTGTACCTGAAGCAGACACGCGGCTTCACCAGCGTCGGCCGCTACGGTCCAGTCGTGTTCGTGGTGCTGATGCTCGCGATACAGGTGACCTCGATCGTCGGGCCGCCGCCGCCGTCACCGGCCGCGGTAGCGGCCAGCGGACTCGGCGCCTATCTCGTGTTCGCGGCGATTGCGGCCTGGATCGATCGTCAGCGCAGCACGCCGTGTCGTGCCATCGCGCGCGCATAGAAGAACAGGCTGAAGGCGATGAGCCAGATGACTGCCGTAAATACCGCACCGCCGGTTCCCATCAGCGCCATGCCATCCGTCAGCACGTAACTGTAAATCCCGGTCAGCACCATGCCGACGATGGATGCGCCGAAGAGCCAGACGGCCCAGGCCTTCCGCAACAGCAGGCACAGCGAGCCAAGCAGCGCACACCAGACCGCGATCGCCCACGCGGCATCGGCCCAGGCTGGAAATGCGTAGAAATAAGCAAGCTGCTCCGGCGTGAACTGGCTCATGTAGGACTCGACACGGAACTGCGTAGCGGCATAGTCGAATGCGCCGACCGCATTCCACAGCGACGTCAGTGCGCCCACGATCCAGAGATGGCGCGGGACTTTGGTGCTCCACTCGTTCATGGCGATCCCCCCGTTGTAAAAGGCCGAGCGTCGACAGGGCGCGCTCGGCCATGCTGGCTCCGGATCTCGATGCCTCGCCGCCGGGCCGGGCTGGACACAGTCGCCCGTCAGCCAAGGCATTCCGCCGCGCGAGCGCGCTGCGGACGCGGGGGGCGGACTGCAAGCGAGATCGGCTGCGGCCCTGGCCCGCCCGGCCCCGTGTCGCCGACCGCCAGCAGGCATCGACACGCGGGACTCATCTGCTTTGTACGCCGGGTGGCGGGGTGACGGCAGTTCGAGTTGTACCTAGTGCTGCCGCGGCAGCGAGGCGGCTGCGGTTAGCCGTGATTCGAAAACAGAAAAGTGATTAATTATCAGCAGGTTAAACCAGATAGTTAATGTGCGTGCGTCACCCGTTTGCGCCGGTACCCTGGCGCCCGTGAAGCGCTAGCCGCTGTTGCGCAGACCCGCCGCGATGCCGTTGATGGTCAGGTGGATGCCGCGACGGCTGCGTTCATCCTTGTCGCCGGCGCGATACCGCCGCAGCAGCTCGACCTGGATGTGGTTGAGCGGATCGAGATACGGAAACCGGTACTTGATCGAGCGGGCGAGCTGCGGGTTCCCGGCAAGCAATTCGCCGGTTCCCAGGATGCGCAGCAGGGCGGACACGGTCGATTCGAGTTCCGTCCGGATGCGGCTGAAGATCGTCTTGCGCAACCCGGGATCGGTGACGAGGTCGGCATAGCGTGACGCGATCGCGACGTCCGCCTTCGACAGGACCATCTCCATGTTCGACAGCACCGACGCGAAGAACGGCCACTCGCGGTGCATCTCCCGCAACAGCTCGAGGCCGTCCTGGCCGTGTTCCTCCAGCCACGCGTCGACGGCCGAGCCGAACCCGTACCAGCCGGGCAGCATCAGCCGGCACTGTGCCCACGAGAACACCCAGGGAATCGCACGCAGCGTCTCGATCGAGCGTGACTGGCTGCGCGAGGCCGGGCGGCTGCCGATGTTGAGCTCGGCAATCTCGCTGATGACCGTGGATTCCCAGAAGTAGTCCTCGAACCCCGGCGTCTCGTAGACGAGGTCTCGATAGGCGCCGTACGCGCTGACCGACAGCTCTTCCAGGGCCTGGAGATACCGGGGCTGGGGTGCGTGACCGGCAGCACCGAGCAGCGTCGCCTCGAGCGTGGCGGCCGCGAGCACTTCGAGGTTGCGTCGTCCGACCTCGGCATTCGCATACTTGGCGCCGATGACTTCGCCCTGTTCCGTGACGCGGATCTGGCCCTGCACGGTGCCGCCCGGCTGCGCCAGGATCGCCTCGTAGGTCGGACCGCCGCCGCGGCCGACCGAACCGCCGCGGCCGTGGAACAGCCGCAGGCGGATGCCGTGCTTGCCGAAGGTCGCGACCAGCTCGGTCTGCGCCTTGAACAGCTCCCAGCGCGAGGTCAGGTAACCGCCGTCCTTGTTGCTGTCGGAATACCCGAGCATCACTTCCTGCGCCTTGCCGCGCGCGACGAGCATGCGCGCGTACACCGGGATCGACAGCAGCGCATCCATGGCACCAGCCGCGTTGCGCAGGTCCGCGATCGTCTCGAACAACGGGATCACGTTGCAGCCGAGGTGAGCGTCCGTGGCGCGGTAGAGGCCGACCTCCCGCAGCAGCAGCACGACCTCGAGCACGTCCGATACGCCGTCGCACTTCGAGATCACGTAATTGGGGATGCATGCGGCGCCGTAGCGCCGGTGCATCTGGGCCGTGGTCTGCAGGATCGCGAGTTCGCTGCGGGTTTCGGCGGAGTACTCGATGTAGGGCGAACTGAGCAGTCGCGGGGTCGCCAGTTCCTCCGCCAGCACGCGCACTCGCCCGGCCTCATCCAGCGACGAATAGTCGATGTCCGGCCGCGCCGCCGCGAACAGTTCGCTGACGACGCGCTGGTGGACGTCCGAGTTCTGGCGCAGGTCCACCGCCGCGAGGTGGAAACCGAACACGTCGGCGGCGCGGCGCAAGCGACGCAGCCTGCCGCGGGCCAGCAGGGCGGAGTCGTGCGCGTCGAGCGAGCGGCGGATGATCTCGAGTTCGGCGGCGAACTCGGCTACGGACGCATACGGCGGAGCGTCGCCGACCGCGTGCCGCAACGGTTCGTGCATGTCCAGCCCGCGCGCCGTCGCCGCGACCCTGGCGTACAGCCCGGTGAGCGCGCGCCGATACGGTTCGTCGCGGCGATGCGGGCTCTTGTCGGGCGAGCGGTCGGCCAGCGCGTTCAGTTCCGCGGAGACTTCGGTGACGAGCGTCGTCATCGAGAGCTCGGCCCCGAGCGTGTGCAGCTCCCCGAGGTAATACTCGAATACGCGCGACGACTGCATGCGCAGCGTGCGCTCCAGCACGTCTGCCGTCACGAACGGGTTGCCGTCGCGGTCGCCGCCGATCCACGAGCCGATCCGCAGGAACGAGGGCAGTTCGGGCGCCGCGCCGCCCGGGTAGCGCCGCTGCAGCTCGTCCTCGAGCGCACCGTACAGCAAGGGCACTTCGGGCAGGAACGTCTGCTCGAAGAACGACAGGCCGTTGGCCACCTCGTCGAGCACTTCCAGCTTCTCGAGCCGCAGCATGCGGGTCTGCCACAGCGAGAGCACGGCGCCGCGGATCGCTTCGTCGTTGGCCGCCTGTTCCTGCGGCGTGAGGCGAGTGCGCTCGCGCGTCTGCAGCAGCCGCTCGAGCTGCATCTCCAGGTCGCGCACGCTCTTGCGCTGGACTTCCGTGGGGTGCGCGGTCAGCACCGGCACGACGATGCCGTCGCGGAAGAACTGCGACAGCGACTCCAGCGCAACCCCGGCCGCCGCGACGCGGTCGAGTGCCCGCGCGAGGCTGCCGTCCGCCGGCGGTCCGCCAGCGATGTCGGACTGCCGCTTGCGGCGGCTGTTGTGCAGGTCTTCGGCGAGGTTGGCCAGGTGCGAGAAGTAGCTGAAGGCGCGCGCCACGATCATCGTCTGCTCGCGGCTCAAGCCGTCGAGGATGCGCTCGAGCTCGCGCCGCGCCTCGACGTTCTCGTCACGGTGGAACGCGATGGCGCTCTGCCGCACGCGCTCGACCACGTCGAACGAGGGGCTGCCCTCCTGGTCGCGAACGGTGTCGCCGAGCAATCGCCCGAGCATGCGGATGTCGTCCCGCATCGGGCGTTCGGGCTCGTTGTCGAAATCCACGGCTACCGTTCGTCCTTCTGCGCGGGCTCCGCCACGTCCTGCGTGAGCTCGTGCACGTCGAGGTCGAACGGCCGTTCGCGCGGCGGCACGAAGTCCCTGGGGAACCAGACGAACGACAGCCGCATGACCCGCGCGACGCCCGGGATGTCGTCGATGCGCGTCAGGTAGATGCCGAACCGGTTGCCGCTCGGCAGCAGCGTGTTGTCCGAGAACGGGAACGAGTAGGGCGAGAGCGTGAACTCGATCGGCGGCGTGTGCGCCTGCGTTTCGCCATTGGCCCCGAGCAGCACGGAATAAATGCCGACCGTCTGCGCGGCCCAGCTGACCGCGCGGATGTTGACCTGCAGGTGGTCCCGTCCATCGGGCGAGGCGATGCGCAGGGGCGTACCCTGTGCCGTGCTCGAGCAGTTCAATGCCAGCGATGCGCTTGCCGTATCCGCGGTACCGGGCACGGCACACGACAGCAGCTTGTCGGCCGCCTCGGTGCCATCTGAGTTCAGCGAGATCTCGAGGAACGACGGGCTGCGCCCCTCCTGCCCCACGGCTGTCGACAGCAGCGGCGCGAGCTGGCGCGAGATCACGCGACGCGAGGTGCTGCGCAACCGGGCGCGAGCCTCCTCGGTCTGGCCGGGCAGGGTATCGACGTAACGCAGCAGCGGGCCGAGTTCGAAGTGCTCGTGGAAATTCAGTGCAAGCAGTTCCGCCAGCAGCGCGAGACGCTGGGCGCGCGGCAGGTCCATGTTCGCGCCGGCTTTCACCTGCTCGGTCTCGCTCTGCAGCAGCGGCCCTACCAGCTCGCGGAACATCGCCGAACGCAGGTTCGTCTCCGACTCCTCGCGCTGGTTGCGCAGCGACTGCGAGTTGTTCCTGGTGGCGATCGCGATCTCGCGTTCCTTGAGCGTGTTGGTGGCGTAGAGGCCGACGATGGTGGCCGCGACGGTCAGCAGCGGGATCGCGAGCGAGTTGACGATGTTGGCCGCGAACTTCGCGTTCTCGCGCCAGTCGCGGCGCGGTGGCCTGTCGGTTTCGTGCGTCACGAACGGGCGCCGGTCAGCCGCAGTCGACGTTGACGGTGACGGGTTCCGAGAGGCTCAGGAATTCCTGTTCGCGCTGCGTCGGCGCCAGGCACCTGGCCTTGTAGCGACCCGGGGCCAGCTGCAGCTGGTACGCGCCGGGCTTCAGTTCGGCGACGGTCTTGCCCGCGGCATCGACGATGACGGCTTTGGCCGCTGCTGGCGTGACGGTGCCGGTCACGACGTCGGCGGCAGCGAGGCTCGGCAGGCTCGCCAGGGCGACGAGGCCGAGAGCGAAGTTGAACGACG
This sequence comes from Gammaproteobacteria bacterium, assembly GCA_029865465.1. Lineage (GTDB taxonomy): Bacteria > Pseudomonadota > Gammaproteobacteria > Steroidobacterales > Steroidobacteraceae > RPQJ01. Next base: position 11,066 of record JAOUGW010000031.1, on the reverse strand, counting down.
GGCGAAGGCTCGTGATGGTCATGACTCACTCTTTGATTGACGGGGGAGGGAAACGCGACGGACGTTACCGCGCGCATGGGGGGGTGGCAACATGGGTTCGTGCCTGCCCGCGGGATTCCGCGAAGTTTGCACGGCAACTATCTGATTCAAAAATCGAAAGTGCCAAGGCCAAGCGGCGGCTTCCGCATCACGAAGGCCACGCCGACGGTGACGTCTCGAGCCAGGCCGGGCCTGCTCGATCGCCGGTGCAGCCGGAAACCTTAACGGCGGCGGGCGAAGGCCGGGCGGGCGCCGGTCGTGGGGCCGCGGACGTCCTTCTCGCGGAAATTGATGCGACCCTTGGTCAGGTCGTATGGGGACATTTCCAGTGTCACCTTGTCGCCGGCCAGGATGCGGATGCGGTGCTTGCGCATCTTGCCGGAGAGGTAGGCGGTGATCTCGTGGCCGTTTTCCAGCGTCACGAGAAAGCGCGTGTCGGGCAGCACCTGGTTGACGGTGCCCTGCATGTCGATGAGTTCTTCCTTAGCCATTCATTCACCTGGGTGTGCCGGTACGGCGGGTTAATGCCGGGGACACTGAGAGGCAGAAGGCTCAAGCAGGGCGCGGCGCGAGCACGATACAGGAACCCTGTGACCTGCGTCTGCAAATAAACCGACCCGGCGCTGGCAAAGCGCGTATAGTCCGCCGCGGGTAGTCTCCCTTCTACTTTCTGTTTGGGCGGTTCTCGCGAGTTTTCGCGCAGCTCCAGTCCCAGCGCTTAGCCGAAGAGTTTCCGATCCACGTGGCACCGTTGCCACGCGACTGTGATCGCCCCGCCTCAAAACCGGGAGTTCTTCCAGCCGCGCTGCCTCATGCCTTGCGTTTCCCGGTCCCCAGGCTGATTCAGCCCGTCGCTTCGATGGGCACGGCCGAACGGACTTTTTGTCAGTGAGTATTCAAATGTCCAAGATTTACGTCGGTAACCTCCCTTTTTCCGCCACCGAAGACGCCGTGCGTGAGCTGTTCTCAGCCCACGGCACCGTCGACTCGGTTGCCCTGATCAACGACCGTGACACGGGCCAGCCCCGTGGCTTCGGCTTCGTCGAAATGACCTCGAACTCCGAGGCCGCCAAGGCGATCCAGACGCTGAACGGTTTCCAGATGGGCGGCCGCGCCCTGAAGGTGAACGAAGCCCAGGCGAAGACGGAACGTCCGCGCCGCTGGTAAGCGTTCAAGCTGATCCGGACCGGTCGGCGGCTTGACGGCTGCCGACTGGAAAGAGGAAGCAGCAGACGGCCCCTTCGGGGGCCGTTTTGCTTTGTGTGGTCGGACGGGTGCGCTAGGCTGCGCCCGTGCAACAGCCCCCGCTCGAACTGCGCGTCATTTCCGCCCGCGAAGTGCGCGAACTGCTGCCGTTCGGTGCATGCGTCGACGCGGTGGAACAGGCGATGCGCAGCGTCAGCGCCGGCAAGGTGCTGATGCCGTTGCGCCAGTCCATGCCGCTGCCCTCGGGCGATGGCAGGCTCGCCTGGATGCCGGGGTACCTCGGCGATCCCGAATGCTTCGGCATCAAGCTGCTGAGCCTGTTCCCGGGCAACCCCAGGGTGGGGCTCTCGTCGCACGTGGGTCTGTACGTGCTGTACGAGTCCGCGCACGGCCGCCCCGTCGCGATCATGGAAGCGAGTGCGCTCACGGCGATTCGCACGGCCGCGGCCAGCGTCGTCGCGACGCGAGCATTGGCGCGCGCCGACTCGCGCACGCTCGCCATCATCGGCACGGGCGAAGAAGCGCGTTCGCACATCGATGCCTTCCAGGCCGTGCGCCCGTTCGAGCGCCTGATCGTGTGGGGACGCAATACGGATGCCGCGCGTGAACTGGCGGAGTACGCGCTGGCCGCAGGTTGCGTGCGCGTGGATATCGTGAGCTCGATCGCGGCCGCGGCGGCCGAGGCCGACGTGATCTGCACCGTCACGGGTTCGCCCACCGCCCTCCTGTTCGGTCGCGACATTCGTGGCGGCACGCACCTGTGCCTGGTCGGCGCGTCGATCCCGGGTTCGCGTGAGGTCGACGACGACCTGGTCGCGCTTTCGCGTTACTTCGTCGATTACCGGGGAAGTGCGCTGGCGCAGGCGGGCGAACTGCTCGATGCGATCAAGGCCGGCAGGGTGACGGAAGCCCATGTCCTCGGTGAGATCGGCGATGTGCTGAGCGGCACGGTGCCGGGCCGGTTGGCCGGCGACGACGTGACCGTCTACAAATCGCTCGGCGTCGCGGCGCAGGACCTGGTCAGCGCGCTGGTGGTGTATCGGAACGCGCTGGAGCGCGGGCTGGGCACCGCCGCAGAATTGTAGGGAGGGCTCAGCGGGAAACCGGCAGCGGCACCGTCGATGGCACCGCCGCGAGGCCCGCTGGACGAGCCTCTCAGAACCCCAGCGCGCGGCGCATCACGTGGTAGATCGTGTGCTGTTCCATCGTGCCGCGGAACAGGTGGGCCTGCGGGCCGCCGGCATAGATCGCCACGTCCTCGCCGCCGTGGGTTTCGGATTCCAGAGGCACCAGCGCTTCCTGGTAGAAACCCGGCGAGTCCGTGTCGTCGTCGGCTGCAATGTGGCGCCCCGCGTTGATCGGCCGTCGCACTTCCGGATCGCTGTCGGCCGGCAGGTCCGCATGCCCGGACCCGTTCATGTAGCCGAGCGTCGTGTACGGCCTGCCGTCGCGGGCCAGATCGGGCCGGGCCCTGCCGGGCTCGACGACCAGGCCGAGGATCGGGTTGCCACGCCGCGTGTAGCCTCCCATCGTGAAGACGTGGCTGTGGTCGGCCGTGACGATGATCAGGGTGTCGCGCGCATTCGTGAGTTCCTGCGCAGTGCGCACCGCGTCTGCCAGCGCGAGCGTGTCGGTGAGCGCGCGATGAGCGTTGCCGGCGTGGTGCGCGTGATCGATGCGGCCGCCTTCCACCATCAGGTAGAACCCCTTGCGGTTGTTGCGCAGGATGCCGATGGCCTTGGCCGTCATCTCGGCGAGCGAAGGTTCGTCACTGGCGCGCCGGTCCGCTTCGTACTGCATGTGCGACGGTTCGAAGAGGCCGAGCAGGTGCCGCGTGTGCTGCGGGTCGATCGCGGCGAACTGCTCGCGATTCCACACGTAGCTCGAAGCGGATTGGGCGGCGAGCCATTCGTCGATCAGGGACCGGCCATCCCGGCGGGATCCCTGGCACGACGCGTATTCGGGATCGGTGGCCGTCGCCGGCATGAACTGCATGCGTCCACCGCCGAGCACGACTTCGATGCCGTACTTGCGCTGCGCCGCGACCAGCTGCGCTGCGATGTCCGGGACGCTTGCGTCAGCGGGCAGGTCCGCGTCCGATTCCCACTCGCGGTTGGCGGTGTGCGCGTAATTGACGGCTGGCGTCGCGTGAGTGACGCGCGTGGTCGTCACGATGCCGGTCGACAGGCCGTGCGCCTCGGCCTGTTCCAGGATGGTCGTAACGGCATGCCGCGCGATGACGGCCGCATCCCGCTCGTTGCGATTCACGGTTTCGTCGACGGATATCGCGCCGTCCCGCGTCTTGATGCCGGCCACCATGGCTGTCGCCGTGGGGGCCGAATCGGGCGTCTGTTGTGTCGCGCTGTAGGTCTTCGAGAGCGCCAGGAAGGGCAGGGTCTCGAACGCGAGCTGTTGGTCTTCGCCGTTGCCGCCCGCGCGCTGTCCCGCGAGGATGCGAGCCGCGGTGACGGTCGAGACTCCCATGCCGTCGCCGACGAACAGGATCACGTTGCGCGCCCGGTGCCGGTCGACCCGCTCACTTGCGTGCTGCGCCACGACGTCGGCGCCGGAGCGGTACCAGGCCGCGGCCGCGGGCTCGTCCGGCTCTGCAGCAAGGACGGGCGAGGAACCCACCCCGGGGACGACCAGGAACGATGCGATGAATCTCAGGATCCGGGACATTGGCTGCTCGTGGCTCGGCGATCGGTGGCAGGGCGATACCTTACCTTGCCATGCACTCCTGACAAGCGCGTGACGCCTGGGTGCGCATCCTGGCGGGGTGACTACCGATCCCCGGCCGGTCGCCCCGGCGGCTAGAATCGCGTGCGACGACTCGAACCAAGGGTGACTGCTGCGTGGCCAGGATCCTGTTTTTGTACCACGGCGTGTACGGTCACACGCTCAAGGTCAGCGGCGTGATGCGCGACGAGCTGGTGCGGCTGGGGCACACGGCCGAGGTGCGGCCACTGGTCGACGGCCCGCGGGACGCCGCGACGTTCGACGCGATCGTGATCGGCGCCAGCATCCGTCATGGCAAGCACAATCCGGCGGTCTACGCGTTCATAGAAGAGCACCGCGCGCTGCTCGATGCGAAGCCGAACGCGTTCTTTTCCATCAGTCTCGTCGCGCGCAAACCGCGCAAGAACACGCCCGAGACGAACCCCTACATGCAGAAGTTCCTGGCGCTCACGACGTGGCGGCCGCAGCTGCTCGCCGTGTTCGGCGGTGTGCTCGACTACCAGCGCTATGGCCCCTTCGACCGGCACGCGATTCGCTTCATCATGCGGCTGACCGGCGGCCCGACCGACCTGCACACGAACGTCGAGTTCACGCCGTGGGACGAGGTGCGTCGTTTCGCCGGGCGCATCGCGGCGCTCGCCGAGGGCAGGGTACCGGGCTGACGCAGCTGGTTGCGTCGTAACCATGAACGCGGTGCAACGTGAAGCGATCGTCAACCGGCTGCACCTGGCGGTGACCCTGCTGGCGCTGTGGCTCGTGCTGACGAGCCCCTGGGTATCGATGCTGCGTCGAGTCCCGGCCAGTGCCGGTTTCCTCGACTACGCGCACGTGGCGCTCGGTTGGCTCGCGTTCGTGCTTGGGCTCGCCTACGCCGCCGTGCTGATGCGCGGTGGCTGCTGGAAACAGTACGTGCCCGGAACAGCGGCCGGCATCGGCGGGGTGATCGAAGGATTGCTGCTCGTCGCGATCGTCGCCACCGGCGCGACCGGTGCGACGTGGTTCCTGGTCCACGGTTCGAGCGACGCCATCACGTGGCGCGGCTGGCACATCCTCTCAGCGCGCGCCCTGGTCGTGCTCGGCGTGGCGCACATGCTGGCCGTCGCGTCGCACCTGCTGGATTTCGTGCGGGACTAGCGCTCGGCCCCGGCCTCGTGCGCGCGGGGAGTGGACTTACGCCGCCGCCGCCTCGCCCGCTGCCGGCACCGGCACGCGGATCAGGTGATCAAAGGCGCTGAGTGCCGCCTTCGAGCCTTCACCCATCGCGATGATGATCTGCTTGTACGGCACCGTCGTGGCGTCGCCAGCCGCGAACACACCCGGCAGCGACGTCTGGCCCCTGGCGTCCACCTCGATCTCGCCGCGCGGCGACAGCGCGACCGTGCCCTTGAGCCAGTCGGTGTTGGGCAGCAGGCCGATCTGCACGAACACGCCCTCGAGTTCGACGCGGTGGATTTCGCCCGAGCTGCGGTCCCTGTAGCTCAGCGCGCTGACCTTGCCATGCGCGCCGTGCACTTCGGTGGTCTGCGCCGAGACGATCGTGCGCACGTTCGGCAGGCTGCGCAGCTTGCGCTGCAGCACTTCGTCGGCGCGGAGCTTGCCGTCGAACTCGATCAGCGTGACGTGCGCGACGATGCCCGCGAGGTCGATCGCGGCCTCGACGCCGGAGTTGCCGCCGCCGATCACGGCGACGCGCTTGCCCTTGAACAGCGGGCCGTCGCAGTGCGGGCAGTAGGCCACGCCCTTGCCGGAGTATTCCTTCTCGCCGGGGACGTTCATCTGCCGCCAGCGGGCGCCGGTCGAGATGATCACCGTGCGGCTCCTGAGCGCCGCACCGCTTTCCAGCCTGACCGTGAACAGGCCATCGTCGCCTGCGGGCTCCAGTGCGGCAGCGCGCTGCAGGTTCATGATGTCGACGTCGTAGTGCTTGACGTGCTCCTCCAGCGCCGCCGCGAGCTTCGGACCCTCGGTCGCCCTGACCGAGATGAAGTTCTCGATGCCGAGCGTGTCCATCACCTGGCCGCCGAAACGGTCGGCCACGACACCCGTGCGAATGCCCTTGCGGGCCGCGTAGATCGCCGCAGACGAGCCCGCGGGGCCACCGCCGACGACGAGCACGTCGAACGGCTCCCTGGCGCTGATGGTTTCGGCAGCACGCTCACCGGCGCCGGTGTCGATCTTCGCCAGGATCTCCTCGAGGCTGATGCGGCCCTGCGAGAACTCCTTGCCGTTCAGGAAAACGTATGGCACCGCCATGATCTGCCGGGCCTCGACCTCGGGCTGGAACAGCGCGCCGTCGATCATCGTCGTGCGCACGCCCGGGTTCAGCACGGCCAGCAGGTTCAGCGACTGCACGACCTCGGGGCAGTTGTGGCACGAGAGCGAGATGAAGATCTCGAAGTTGAATTCGCCCTCGAGCGCCTTGATCTGCTCGATCACGTGCGCGTCGACCCTGGGCGGATAACCGCCGGCCTGCAGCAGGGCAAGCACGAGCGACGTGAACTCGTGACCCAGCGGGATGCCGGCGAACTCGACACCCATGTCGGCGCCGACCCGCGTGATCCGAAACGAAGGCGTGCGGGTGCCCGCCGGAATGTCGCTGCCGAGCGTTTCGCGGTAGCTGATCAGGCCCGACAGCGGCGCGATCTGCTGCAGCAGCTCCTGCATTTCGCGGGCGGCAGCCGAGTCGTCCAGGGCGGCGATGATCTCGACCGGCTGCGTGAGCCGGCCGAGGTAGCCCTGGAGCTGTGCCTTGAGTTCGGAGTCGAGCATCAGATCTTGCCGACGAGGTCGAGCGACGGCTTGATCGTCTTCGAACCGTCATTCCACTTGGCGGGGCAGACTTCGCCCGGGTGCGCGGCGACGTACTGGGCGGCCTTGAGCTTGCGCAGCGTCTCCTTCACGTCGCGGGCGATCGCGTTGTCGTGGATCTCGAGGGTCTTGATCACGCCGTCCGGGTTGATCACGAACGTGCCGCGCAGCGCGAGGCCCGCTTCGTCGATGTGCACGCCGAAGCCGCGCGTGAGGGCATGCGTCGGGTCGCCGACCAGCGGGAACTTCGCCTTGCCGACTGCCGGCGAGGTCTCGTGCCACACCTTGTGCGAGAAGTGCGTGTCGGTCGTGACGATGTACACCTCGGCCCCGAGCTTCTGGAACTCGGCGTAGTTGTCGGCCGCGTCCTCGACCTCGGTCGGGCAATTGAAGGTGAAGGCGGCCGGCATGAAGATCACGACCGACCACTTGCCCTTCATCGTCTCGTGGCTGACTTCGACGAACTTGCCGTTGTGGAAGGCCTGCGTCTTGAACGGCGGGACAGTGGTGTTGATGAGGGACATGAGTGCTGGCTCCAGGTGGTTTTGCCGCGACGGCAAGGGGGTTAAAGCTGCTATGGCGTGCATTGTCCGGGCCCCGGGCCGGTAGGGCCAATAGATTGTTCTTTGAAGAACGATAGAGAATGGCTATGGGCCGGGCGGCGCGGCTGGTTCGCGGCGCGTCCGGGGCGATCCTCGGGCGCATGGCCACGGAAATCATCGACGCCTGGGCGCAGCACTGCAGCTCGACGCCGAGGTCGCGGAATGCTTCCTCGGCGCCAACGCGAGGCGGGTGTTCCGCCTCCAGGACCCCGAGCGGGTCCGGCTACTGCAACTGGCCGCGGATCTCGCCGGCGCGGTAGTCGCCCGGACCCGAGTAGGGCGGGTCCGTGCCGTCGTAGGTGTGCACGTTGACGTACGTGTTGCCGGCGCGAATCTCCTCGATGAACTCGGCCATCGTGGAGCCGATCATCGGGCCGCCGAAATCGCCGGCGTCGAACGAGCCTTCCACCAGCACACCGGTGAATTCACCGCGTTTGCCGGCCGCACTGCCTCGCGGCCACAGCTTGATCACGACCTGTCCGTTCTGGCTCGCGGGAGCCAGGTGCAGGTCCGCCTGGGACGGATTCAGCAGCTTGTCGAGCGTGATCTTGTAATCGATTCTCTTGCCGTCCGCGCTCAGGCGCAGCTCGACCGTGCCGGTTGCCTTCGTCTCGATCGGGTCAGGCAGGCACTGGGCCCCGTCCATGGCTGCCGTGAACACGTTGTCGGCGGCCTGGGCGGGAATCGCGAAGCAGGCAGCGGCGGCGACGAGGCTGATGAGGACGTTGCGGCTCTTGGACATGGAAGGCTCCTGGGGCTCTTTCTAGCACAGGCAATGTGCGTCCCCGGGGTCGCGGCCGGAATACGTAGTTGCTGCGAACTGGTCGCGTTCCACGCCGTCATCCCGGAAGCTTCTGTCGCAATGCCGAAATCTGCGCCCGGCGCTGTTCGAGCAGGCTGTCGAGCGACGGGTCCAGGCCGCGGCTCTTGAGCCGGCGCTTGCGAAACGCGAGTTCGTTCTGGGCGTTGACGAGGGCCGCAGAGACTCGCGCGTGGCGCGGATCGATGCGCCGCGTAAGGAAGGTGCGGTCCGCTTCGATCGCGGCCAGTTCCGCGGCCGTGACGCTGTGCCCGACCTCGTCTGCGAGTTCCTCGACGATCACGCGCCGCTCGGCCTTGCCGCTGCGATAGAGGACGAACACGAGCAGCAGCGCGAACGGCAGGAACACGACGAGGTTCGTCAGGCTGGCCGTGATCATGGCATCCCACAGGGTGTAGGTCGGTGGCGCGAGCACCTCGGTCGGTGCAGCCTCGCCGGCCTGCGCGGCGGCGAGCGCCATGAACAGCGGCAGCGAGTTGTTCCACGCGTGCCCCAGGACGGCCAGCGCGAACCCGCCGATGGGCGCGAGCATGCGCAGCCACAGCTTCGACGTGGCGCGCTCCATGCCCAGCGCAGCACCGAAGATCCCGGAGAACAGCGCATGGCCGGCGAGGCCGAGCCACGCGAAGCGCGTGCCGATCTGGAACCCGTACGGAGCCGTGCCGAATTCGACGAAGTTCTGCTGCACGTAGAGCGCCGATTCGAACCAGTTGAAGCCGGCGCCGATCAAGGCGCCGTAGATGAACCCGTCGCGCACGTTGTCGAACTCGCCACGCAGCAGCCAGAACAGCAGCACGATGCCGATGCCCTTGGTCGTCTCCTCGACGATCGGGGCCGAGAGCGGCGCGCCGATCATCATCGCGGCGTCGGGGCCGAGCATCGCGCCGAGCTCGGGGAACTGCTCGAGCCATTGCGTGACCGCCATGATCGCCGCCGTGTTGAGCGGCAGCGCGACCGTCGTGGCGATGAGCCCACCCCAGAGGAAAGCCGCCGCAAAGGCGCAGGGCGACTCGCGTTCCCGCCGGTCCAGGTACCAGAGGATCAGGACAGGGATCGCCGACATCGCGGACGACAGGGCCAGCGCGCGCACGAACACGCCCGTGGCGGCGGAGCCCAGTGGGGCCACGACGGCGCAGATGATCAGGGCGGCAAAGCCGAGCAGGAGCCCCAGGGTCCATGTCAGCGCGCGCGCCACGCGCGGCTGGCGCAGCGGCGAAGCGAGCGGGTCGAGCGTGAAGTCAGTCGTTCCCTGCGGCATCCCGGTGCTCCCGGCGTGATCCATCGCGGGTCAGGTCAGCAGGATTGCTCCGACGCCGGCGACGAGTATGCCGGCAGTCGCCACGAGAATCGAACCACGCAGGGCCGGCGTGCCGAGCGCCGTGACCATGCCGGCCTTGATGACCGTGTTGCTCAGCACTGCGATCGTGATCGCATGGGAGGCGACGTCCCGGCTGCCTTCGCGCGCGTACTGCGCCATCGACAGCGTGATCGCATCCACGTCGGTCGTGCCGGCCAGCGCGGCGACGTAGTACAGGCCGGTTTCCGGCGCGTGCGCCTGCACGAGCTTGACGACCAGCAGCACCGCCGCGAACAGCGCGGCGAACTTGATGGCGGAGGTCAGGCTGAATGGATTGCGCAGCGGCACGTCCTGGGCCTGGATCTCCTGCCCGGCACGCCGCCGGTGCCATGCCGCGAAGGCGGCACACGCCACGGTCATCGCGAGCATGGCGGGCAGCAGCGACGGCAGCAGGGCGCGGTTGACCACCAGCACTTCCACCACGACGCGCACGAAGCTCACGGTCCACGCGAGCAGGATGCCGCTCGCGATCGCCGAGTTGGCTGCCGCGTACTGCGTCTCCCGGCTCTGCCGCGCGAACGACAACGTGACTGCGGTCGATGAGACCAGGCCGCCGGACAGGCCGGTGAGCGGAATCCCGCGGTGCGCCCCGAGCATGCGCGTGAGCACGTAGCCGACCAGCGACAGGCCCGCGATGAGCAGTGCCAGCAGCCACAGCGACCGGGGATTCAGCGCATCCCACGGGTCGATCGTCTGGTCCGGCAGGATCGGCAGGATGATGAACGTCGCGATCAGCAGCCGCAGGACTGCGTAGACGTCGTCGCTGTCGAGCCGGCCGACGAACCCGTGCAGCGGCTGCTTGTAGGCCAGCACCGCCGCCACGGTCACGCCGACTCCGACCGCAAGTTCCCGCTGGCCGAGCAGTGCGAGCGCGCCGAGCAGGAAGGTCGCGACGGCGGCGAGCTCAGTCGTCAGTCCCAGGCCCTCCGGATTCAGCCGCACGCTGAGGACGTAACCGGTGAGCACCGCCGCTGCGATCACGATGAGACCGGCCGCAAGCACCCACGGCGTCTCGAGGACGAGGCTGACCCAGCCGCTCAGCGCGCCGAACAGCGCGACCAGGATGAAGGTGCGCAGGCCCGCGATCTCGGGATGCTCGTGGCGCTGCTTGTGCCGCTCGCGTTCGATGCCGACCAACGCGCCGATCAGCAGCGCGGTGGCGAAATTCCATGCGAGGTTGAGGTCGAGGTCCGGCACGCCTGCTCCTAGGGCCGCGCAGTGCCCGGTACGATCGAGTCGATCACCTGTTCGAGGGCCGACTCGCACACGCGGCAGAAGGGCACCTGGTCGCGCGTGAACATGATGCAGTCGAGCTGCGGGCGGTAATATGCCTGCGCGTCGTAATTGGCGCCCTGGAATGCACCGACGACCGTGCGGTATCGCTCGCGGCCGAACAGTTGCGTCACCTGCGCCTGTTCCTCGCGGAACAGCGCATCCATCTCGCTTTCCGGCCGGCGATCGGCGCGGATCTGCTTGCGGCGGGCCTGCACGTCGC